>JAFUDW010000053.1 GCA_017464225.1 Clostridia bacterium
AAGATAAAGCGGCGCGCTGACGCACTCCGCCTGTACGGCAATGATCCTGCCAGCCTTTTCCAGGGCATCAAAGGCCGCCTGCCGCTGGGCCGTATCCATGCCAATGCCCAGCCAGGCATCCGACCGGCGGTTCCACATCAGTCCCACCGCGCCGATCCTGCGCAGCACGCGCCACTGAATGAAATCGCTCTCCTGCGGGCAGGGATCCGGCGCGCTCAGCAGCTCTTGGGGAAAATACTTTTCGGCAAGATCGTAATATTTCCGAGCGCCTGTTTTATGATGGATCAGCAGTACGCCGTCGGTATAAAGCTGCTCCAGCACGGAGCGGGCGGCCTGGGACTGCTTATGCCAGTTGCCGCTCCAATGCATGGAGGAATGCCAAAATATCCGCCCTTCGATGGGCAGCGTATCGCTGCTGACCGGACCGTTGGCGCGGATATAAGCAATTGCCCGCTCCTCCAGCGCTGGGATATCGGCAAAGCGTTCGCCGTGTGCGCGGCTCATTTCGCGATACCGAGCAAAATACGGCCAGTCCTCCCGGGGCCAGATCGCCAGCTCCTTATCGGTATAGTCCACCAGCTGCCTGTCCTTATATAAAAGATCATATAACGTTGACTTTTTGAAGCCCCGCACCCGGGACTGGAGCGTCAGCTCGGCGTTCCTTCCGCATACGTCCACCGGATCAAACTGGATGCACCCTGCCTGGCGCACATAGCTCAGCGCGCCTTCCTTGCCGGAAAAGCGATGCTTTCCCAGCAGCCCCTGCTTGCACAGAATAAACCGCTTCGCCTGATCACGGGTCACTTTTTCCATGCCTTTTCCTCCCCGGCAGCGTTTTCTTTCAGTATTATACCGCAAAAGAGCTTCCCCGGCAATCGCTCTCCTGCGCGAGCCGCCTTCACCCTTCAAATACGCAATGGCCATGTTGATGCTTCCGTTTTCATGATTCGGTACATTACAACATGATTTGCAGGAAAATGCACAGTTCAAAAAAGCCACGGACAGGATCGCAGCAAACTGTCAGTGGCTTTTTTCATGCAGCAAATGATCATCCCGGATCATCGTGAAGCCGCATCACAGGTAATATCATAAAAGCTCAAGGGCGCTGAGTTTTCGTTTTCCCAGTATCTCCCTTCAAACGTAAGGGAGGAAAGGCCGTCAAAATCAGGCAAATACTCCTTGATATTTTGCAGTTTTAAATACATATTGCTCTCTTCGTTCTCATTATCGAGATATGCTTCGGTCGATGAAGCGATATCTCCTCCAAAATCCACAGTCCGCCCATTTATTTTGGCCAGCTTCACTTCCGCCCTGGCTCCTTCCTGCGCTCCTTCCATGCGCAAAACGATACGCAGTTCCGGGAAGGAATGGTAGTATTCATCCGAAAGAATCAGTTTCATTCCATTATGTTCCAGCAGTATGGTTTTCGGGATCTTCCTGTCCTTATCGATTCCAAGCCTGGCAATCGGATCCAGCCGCAATGCAGCCAATTCTTCCGGATTGGGGAAGCGCAAAGCATCCGACGGGATGCTCTCCCGGCTGATTGACAGGCTCAGTCTGTAATAAGCTTTCGTATGATACAGCTGGAAAGTGTATGAATCATCCACCTTCACTTTTTCGGATTTTCCAGTCTCCAATACATCATAATACGCTTCAATGAACCGCTTTCCCGCATCCAGCGCGTCATCCGTCAGAAAGAACGTTGCAAACGCGGTCAAAAAATCCCTTCCTTCGTTCGGTTCCTTGCCTGCATACTGTGCGGATACAGCATAAAGACGTTCTTCCTCATCCAATGTGCCGGACCATGAATAGACAGGCTTCTTCGTCCCCGACATAATCGCAGGCTCATCCGATACGCTTCGCGAAAGCTGCTCTGCGCCGGCGTTTATGCTCTGCATATAGGCTGCGGCATCCTCCCGCGTATACGGGATCGCTTCATACTTTCCGTTTACGCTGTATATACGCATCGTGGGATTATTGCCGGCTTCAAGCTGAACAGTAAATTTGTCATTTGTGAATTCAGCTTTTTGGTCCAAGGCCTCGATCTGCCGAATCGTCTCCTCCGCTTCCGCAAAGCGGATATCGGTTTTTTCACAAATATTTCGGAAAAAATCCATCAGCCCCTCGGCTGGCATAATATCGCTGTTCTTTTTGCTGCGAAATACCGCGGTGAGTGAAATAAAGCCCTTTCCGTCAGGTGTCAGCTCGCCGCTTAATTCCAGCTCTTTAGCCTTCATCGACCACTTGGGTTCGCCCCAATTTATTGTCTCCTCAGGGTTATATGCCTGCATAAAGCGCAGCAGCTCATCAGAAGTCCTGAAAATGTATCCATCTATCTTTTTTGTTTCGCCATTTACCGTCATCGTGAAGAGCAGCAATGAAAAAAACAACGCTATAATACATTTTTTCATTTTATTCGTTTCCTCCTTTTTTCAAATCCCTGATAGAATTATAGCAAAAAATTGAAAATATCGCAATTCATCCAGGCGTATAAAGTTGGCTTTGGGGATGGCATACTGAAGAAAAAAAGAAGCGGGAGGCGTCTGGCATGCAATATCGGACCGATCTGGCCATGGAGCGGGCGCAGGACAGCGGAGGCATTCAGGGTGTGCGCATGCGAAATGCGCAACCGGGGCCCTTTGCGCGATGCGAAATTGAGATCCGTTCCCCGGAAGCAGCGGAAAGGCTGCAAAAACCAATGGGGCAATATATCACTTTGGAAACGCCGCCCATCCACAGCCTTTCGGCAGCGGATCGGCAGGCCTTAACCCAGGAGATCGCCGAAAGCTTAAAGCCCTTGCTGCCCACCCATGGCGACGTGCTGGTGGTGGGGCTGGGCAACCGGCATATCACCTCCGACGCCCTGGGGAGCCGCGTATGCGAAAACGTGCTGGTGACCAGGCATTTAAAGGATACGCTTCCCCCGTCGCTGCAGGGCAGGCTCCGCGGCGTCAGCGCGCTGGCCCCGGGCGTGCTGGGCATCACCGGCATGGAAACGGCGGACATGGTGCGCGGCGCTGTGGATCAGACCAGCCCGGCAGCCGTCATTGCCGTGGACGCTCTCAGCGCCCGGGAATGCGGCCGGATCGGTACGGCCATACAAATTACCGATACCGGCATCCAGCCCGGCAGCGGCGTGGGCAATCACCGCATGGGGCTGACCAGGGACACGCTGCACGTTCCGGTGATCGCTGTCGGCGTGCCCACAGTAGTATACAGCACGGTGATCGTGCGCGACGCGCTGGCGCTGCTGCTGCGCTCCATGCCCGAGGCGCAGGGCGATCACGCCGCGGCTGCCGATGCCCTGACCCGCAGGCTCGCAAAGCAGCAGGTGGGCGAAATGGTGGTAACGCCCCGGGAAATCGATCAGATGGTGGGCGAATTGAGCCAGATACTCTCCATGGGACTGAATCAGGCGCTGCAGCCCCGCCTGACCGTTCAGGAAATCGGAACGCTGATGAATGAAGCCCTTTGACCGCGCATATATATAATGCAGCCTGTATGGGGAGGGATATGCATGAAGGTTTTGCGCGGGGTGATCGTCCTGTTTGCCGTCTGCGCCATGCTGACAGGGGCGGGCGCCGAGGACGAATCGCTCTTTTCTGAAATGGAAACCGCGCAGACGCCCACCGCTACCCTTTTCCCCGCGCCGCTTCCCACGCCCGCTCCGCCGGAAGGCTTCACGCTGGAGGTGATCTCCCCGTCGCAGGACAAGCCTCCCGCGCAAAACGCCTTTCGCGTGCTGATTTACCATACGCACACCTACGAGGCTTATACCGCCACGGAAGCCATGCCCTATACGCCCACGGAAAAGTGGCGCACGGCCAACGAGGCCCGCAATATGGTAGCCGTGGGCAGTTATCTGACGGAGCTGCTGAAAAGCGCAGGCGTGGAGGTGGTACACGATACCACGGCGTTTGAGCCTCCCACGCTGTCAACGGCTTATGAACGATCGCTGGATATGCTGAAAGAGCGGCAGGCCAACGGCGAGCGCTATGACCTGTATATCGATCTGCACAGAGATGCCTACAGTAAAAACAACGGGCCGAATACCGTTGAAAAGGATGGCGTCACGATGGCGCGGCTGCTGATGCTGATCGGCAAAGGCACCGGCCAGACCGGAACAGGCTATGCTGAAAAGCCAAACTGGGAAAGCAACCGGCAAATCGCCCAAGCGCTGAGCAATCGGCTGAATCTTCTATGCGACGGACTGTGCAGAGGCGTATCGCTGAAAAGCGGACGGTATAACCAGCACGTTGCCGACTGCTGCGTGCTGATCGAGGTAGGCAACAACTATAACACGCTGGAGGAAGCGCTGGCCGCCATGCCCTGCCTTGCCAACGCCGTCTGCACGCTGGCGGATGGGCAAATCGAATAAGGACAGACTGTCTTTTCGTTATTGTATTATCGGAAAGACAGTCTTTTTATACTGCTCTTGCATTTCATCCCATTCGCGTCTTATAATACCAGTTGGGAGGTATTGCTTCTATGGATCGATCAGCGTTTCCCATCGGTATTTTTGACAGCGGCATGGGGGGCTTGAGCGTGCTGCGCACGGCGCTGCGCTTGCTGCCCAACGAGCGTTTTCTTTTTTTCGGCGATATCGAAAACGCGCCTTACGGCACAAAAACAGAGGAGCAGGTTTATGCCTGCGCCCGAGCGGTGACGGGACAGCTGATAAACGCCGGCGTCAAAGCGCTGGTCATCGCCTGCAATACGGCCACGGCGGCAGCCGCCGCGCAGCTGCGGGCCGAATTTCCCGATTTTATCATCATCGGCATGGAACCCGCTCTGAAGCTGGCCCATGACCGCTGCCCGGAGGGCCGCATCCTGGTATTGGCCACGCCCGTTTCCTTGGCTTCCGAAAAATACCGCAGGCTCTATGAAAATTACGGTGAGCACGCCGTATCGCTGCCCTGTCCCGGATTGATGGAGTTTGTGGAACGCGGCGATACCGGCAGCGAAGCGCTGAAAGCCTACCTCATGGAAAAATTTGATCCCTTTCTGACCGATGGCAGGGGAGTATCCGCCGTCGTGCTGGGCTGCACCCATTACGTTTTCCTGAAAAGCACGGTGCAATCCTTGCTGCCCGCCGGCACCAGCGTATTGGATGGCAACGAGGGCACCGTGCGCCAGCTGGGACGAAGGCTTGAACAGGCCGGGCTGCAATCCCGGACCCGTCCTGTGGGCGAGAGATTCACGCTGGGCTTCCGGCAGCACGAAAACGCCGAAAAAACAGACGCCTTGGCCCGGGTATTGCTGCATACCCCCGAATAAGCATGTATAAAATAATACCAAGTTGTACAAACGGGTAATTTTTCGGGCAAAAGTATTGCTATTCCGGATTACTTCTGTTAAAATAGATCATGTATGTGACTTGGAACGCAACGCCATGAAAACCAAGCGATCATAACGCAAATCTATATTTGATTCTATAGGGGGAACGACGACAATGGCTGATTACAAAACCAAAGACATCCGCAACATCGCCCTGCTGGGTCACGGCGGCGAAGGCAAAACCACGCTGACCGAAGCCATGCTGTTCGCCGCTGGCATGATTGATCGCCAGGGCAAAGTGGAATCCGGCAACACCGTGACCGACTTCGATCCGGAAGAAAACAAGCGCACCATCTCCATCAGCGCGGCCACCGCGCCCGTGGAATGGAAGGGCACCAAGATCAACGTGATCGACGTTCCCGGTTATTTTGATTTTATCGGTGAAATGATGGGTCCCCTCCGCGTAGTGGAGACCGCCGCCATCGTGGTGGGCGCCGTTTCCGGCCTCACCGTGGGCGCCGAAAAAGCTTGGGCGTACGCCAAGAAGAACAACGTGGCCCGCATGTTCATCGTCAACCGCATGGACGCTGAGAACGCCAATTACGAGCGCGCCATCGAGCAGCTGCGCGACAAGTTCGGTTCAAGCGTCGTTCCCGTGCTGCTGCCCATCGGCGAAGGCGCGGGCTTCAAGGGCGTAGTCAACGTGCTGGAGAACAAGGCTTATTCCGGCAAGGGCAAGGACCTGAAGGAAGTGCCCGTGCCCGCCGAAATGGCTTCCGCCATTGAAAGCGCCACCGCTGAGATCACGGAAGCGGCCGCCGAGGCTGTGGACGAGCTGCTGGAAAAATACTTTGAAGAAGGCGAACTGACCCACGAGGAGATCCTGCAGGGCTTCAGCGCCGGCATGAAGAGCGGCACCATCGTGCCCGTGATTCCCGTCAGCGCCATCACCGGCATCGGCGTCGCCAAGCTGCTGGATATCATGAGCGCCTATCTGCATTCCCCCGAGCACACTGAATATACCGGCGTCAACCCCAAAACCGGCGACGCCGTCACCCGCAAGGCTTCCGATCCGTTCAGCGCCTTCGTGTTCAAGACTATCGCCGACCCCTTCGTGGGCAAGCTGAGCCTGCTGAAGGTTTGCAGCGGCACATTGACCAGCGGCACCGCGCTGTATAACGCCAACGCCGAGAAGACTGAAAAAGCCGGCGGCCTGTTCATCATGCGCGGCAAGAACCAGATGAACATCGGCCAGGTCAACACCGGCGATATCGCCGCCCTGAGCAAGCTGCAAATCACCAACACCGGCGACACCCTCTGCGACGCCGCCAACCCCGTTCGTTACGAGCAGATCGAATTCCCCGAACCCTGCGTACAGAAGGCCGTTTTCGCCGCCAAGCAGGGCGAAGAAGATAAGGTATTCGGCGGTTTGGCCCGTCTGCAGGAGGAGGATCCCTCCATCCGCCTGGAAAAGAACGTTGAAACCACAGAAACCATCCTGTGGGGCCAGGGCGAACTGCACCTGGATGTGATCCGCAACAAGCTGCAGAGCAAGTTCGGTGCCAACGCCGTGCTGCAGGATCCCCGCATCCCCTACCGTGAAACCATCCGCAAGACGGTATCCTGCCAGGGCCGCCACAAGAAGCAGTCCGGCGGTCACGGCCAGTTCGGCGATGTATGGATCGAGTTCCGTCCCATCGGCGATACCAACATCGATTTCGAGTTTGAAGATGCCGTCGTTGGCGGCGTGGTGCCCCGCAACTTCATCCCCAGCGTTGAAAAGGGTCTGCGCGAAAACATCAAGAAGGGCGTCCTGGCCGGTTATCCCATGGTGGGCCTGCATGCCAAGCTGTACGATGGCTCCTACCATCCGGTAGACTCCTCTGAAATGGCCTTCAAGACCGCTGCCCGCATCGCCTATAAGAAGGGCTGCATGGATGCCTCTCCCGTGCTGCTGGAGCCCATCATGCACGTGGAAGTGCTGGTTCCCGATGAGTACATGGGCGACGTCATGGGCGACATGAACAAGCGCCGCGGCCGCATCATGGGCATGAACCAGGTGGACGGCCTGCAGCAGGTAGTTGCCGAAGCGCCTCTGGCCGAAATGTTCAAGTATGCCACCGATCTGCGCAGCATGACGCAGGCCCGTGGCAGCTTCTCCATGAAGTTTGAGCGCTATGAGGAAGTGCCCGGCGACGTGGCCAAGAAGATCATCGAATCCGCCCAGAAGGACGAGGACGAGGAAGAGTAATCCCTTTCCGCGCGATATTACAGCCGCTCCGCTTTGCGGGCGGCTGTTTTGTATGCAATTTCATATAAACGCATACCTTGACATCGCTGCAAAAAATGGTATATAATTAAGAAAAAAACAGTGAGGTGCGTCATCATGGGCTATTTCGTATTTAAGAAGACCAATACCGGCGTCAAGTTTGACCTGGTTGCCGGCAATCATGAGATCATCGCCACCAGCGAAGTATACAAGACCGACTCTTCCTGCAAAAAGGGTATCGCCAGCGTGCGCCGCAACGCTCCCATCGCCAACCTGGAGGATAAAACCGTGGAGCCCGTGGTCACTGCCCGCTGCCCCAA
>JAFUDW010000054.1 GCA_017464225.1 Clostridia bacterium
CCTGGAGACCGAGGGTCACATCTTCACCCGCCTGATCGACCGCAACACCACCATCCCCACCGAGAAGAGCCAGGTGTTCTCCACCGCCGCCGACGGCCAGACCACCGTGGAAATCCACGTGCTGCAGGGCGAGCGCCCCATGGCCTACGACAACAAGACCCTGGGCCGCTTCCAGCTGACCGGCATCCCCGCCGCTCCCCGCGGCGTGCCTCAGATCGAGGTGACCTTCCGCATCGACAAGAACGGCATCGTCTCCGTGTCCGCCAAGGACAAGGGCACCGGCAACGAGCAGAACATCACCATCACCAGCTCCACCAACATGAGCGAGGAGGAGATCCAGCAGCGCGTGAAGGAAGCCGAGCAGTATGCCGAGCAGGATAAGAAGCGCAAGGACGAGGTGGAAACCCTGAACCGCGCCGACAGCCTGACCTATGAGATGGAAAAGCAGCTCAAGGATAACGGCGATAAGCTGTCCGCTGAGGACAAGGCTGCCGTTGAGAAGGAGCTGGCTGATTTCAAGGCGGTGCGCGAGCGCAACAACGCTGACGAGATCAAGAACGCCATGGACGGCATGACCCAGCGCGTGTACGCCATCTTCGGCAAGCTGTACCAGCAGCAGGGCGGCGCGCCCGACATGGGCGGCGCGGCTCCCGATATGGGCGGTCAGCCCAATACGCAGAACGACGACGGCTCGTTCAACGCCGACGGTTCTGTGCAGTAATGAAGCGTATGCGCCGCGTTCTGGCCGGCTGTGCAGCCATCCTGTGCCTCCTTACCTTTACCGGGACCTTGGTCCCGGTAAGGGCGGAGGAGGAGCGGACAGCCACGGCCACTTTCCGCTGTCTGGGGGATTTTGTCCTTCATATGCCGGTGATCGAAGCAGCGCGCACGCCGGAAGGCAGAATTGATTTTCATCCCATGCTCGCTCCCGTGGCCGATCTGATCGGCGATGCCGATTACACCGTGGCCAACGTGGACGGCGTCATGGGCGCCAGCCGCGTGTATACGGGCTACCCCCGTTTCAGCACGCCTGTCGAGTTGATGGACGCGCTGCTGGACTGCGGCGTGGATATGCTGACCTTATCCAATAATCACGCGCTGGATTGCGATTTTGACGGGCTGATCGCCCAGATAGACGCATGCGACGCCCGGGGCATGGATCATATCGGCGCTTCGCGCACGCGGCGGGAGCATGATACGCCGCAGGTGCGCGAGATCAACGGCATTAAGGTGGGTTTCCTCAATTATACCGCTCACGCCAACGGCCGCGAGGCTGCCTGCGTGCCCGAGGCTGCCCTCTACGGCGTCAATTTTGCCTATACCAGCGATTTTGCCGCCGACGCGCAGTCGCTCCGGGATGCCGGGGCCGAGGCCGTTGTGGCCTTCATGCACTGGGGCGAGGAATACAACCGCAAGGCGGATGAGGAAGAGATCATTCTGGCGTCGCGTCTGACGGCCGCCGGGGTGGACGTCATCGTTGGCGGACACCCGCACGTCATTCAGCGCATCTACTGGCTGGATGGCGAACGGCTGGCGGACGGCGCGCCGCAGCGTACGCTGTGCTGTTACTCGCTGGGCAATTTTCTCAGCAATCAGCAGAGGGAATATCAGAACTGCGGCATCATTTTTGAATTCACATTGAAAAAGGATGCCGACGGCGCGGTCAGCGTTCACTCTCCGGGGTATATTCCCGTTTTTGTATGGCGCGAGGAAGCGGGACAGGGGTATACCTACCAGGTGCTTGCCTCGGAGCGCTATCTGGATGCCGCGCCCAAGGGCATGCCGGAAGCGGCCCATGGACGGCTCAAGCTTTCCTGGATCGATACCACCGCGCATTTGGGAACGGTGGCGCAGGCTGCCGAGTGCATCCATATTCAATAACATTTTACGCCGCAATGCGCCGGCTTTGCGCGTTGCGGGTTAAGGTGATGAGAAAGCATGGCAAATAAACGGGATTACTACGAGGTGCTGGGGATCGGCAAAAACGCCAGCCAGGACGACATCAAAAAGGCCTACCGTAAAAAGGCCAAGGAATGCCATCCTGACCTGCACCCCAACGATAAAGAGGCCGAGGCGCGCTTTAGGGAGCTGAACGAGGCCAACGAGGTGCTGTCCGATCCGGACAAGCGCGCCCGCTACGATCAGTTTGGCTTCAACGACCCCATGAATGGGGCCGGGGGCTTTGACGCCAGCGGCTTTAGCGGCTTTGGCGATATGGGCGGCTTTTCCAGCATCTTTGACCAGCTGTTCGGCGGCGCGGGCATGGGCGGCTCCAGGAGCAGAGCCAACGCGCCCCAGCAGGGCAACGATCTGCGCTATGACCTGCGCATCAGCTTTGAGGAGGCCGTGTTCGGCTGCGAAAAATCCTTTGATTTTTATCGCAGCGAGCTTTGCGACGATTGCCATGGCAGCGGCGCCAAGCCCGGCACCCAGCCCGTAACCTGTCCCACCTGTAAGGGCGCGGGCCAGGTGCGCGTGCAGGGCGGCTTTATGACCACCATCCGCACGTGCTCCGCCTGCGGCGGCACCGGCAAGGTGATCAAGGAGCGCTGCCCCAAGTGCGGCGGCAGCGGTCGGGTGAAGCGCAAGCGCACAGCCACCGTTAAGGTGCCCGCGGGCATCGATAACGGCCAGACCATCGTGATGAACGGCCAGGGCGAGCCCGGCCTCAACGGCGGCCCCAACGGCGATCTGTATATCGTGGTCACCGTCAAGCCCCATAAGCTGTTCCGCCGCGACGGCACCAACCTGTATCTGGATATGCCCATCAGCTTCCCCACGGCGGCACTGGGCGGCGAGATCGATATCCCCACCCTGAACGGCACCGTAAAGTACACGGTGCCCGAGGGCACCCAGAACGGCACGGAGTTCCGGCTTCGCGGCAAGGGCGTGCCCCAGGTGCGCTCCAGCTATACCGGTGATTTGGTGGTGCGCGTCCGCGTGGAGGTGCCCACCAAGCTAACCGAAAAGCAGAAGGAGATCCTGCGGCAGTTTGATGAAAGCAGCACCGGCCGCGAATACAAGGAGCGCAAGACCTTCCTGGACAAGATGAAGGGGCTGTTCAACTGACGGCGGATGTTCCCGATGGAAGCGAGGTCTGGGGGAACGTTAAGGGGCGCTGCCCCTTAAAAACCCCGCCAGCGGCGGATGCTGCTTGGCGCGGTAAACAGACAATTTCCCGCAGTTGATTGAATACGGGTTATCGCAAAGAGCGCCCCGGAAATACGCGATCAACAAAAAACACGCAGACTCGAGCAAGCTCGGTCTGCGATTTTTGTATGATCGCTATGACGCTGACGCGTCATTGACGTCGGCAAGCCGCCGTCATTTCCGGTGCGGGTTACGATGTATTTAAACTTTGATAGCAAGTCCCAGTCTGAGGTCGGCACGCGAAGTGGGCCGAGGATTGCGCAGCAATCCCGAAAAAGACGGGAGACGGCAGATGGAGCTTGCTCCAATCTGACGGCTCTCGCCTTTTTCATTGGCCTCAGACGACCTTTACACGTCAGCCCTTCCAGCTTAACTGGCGGAAATTGCTTGATAGTGTAGTCAATCTTGTTCGCCAGGATGGGTGCAGGGGGCGAAGTCCCTTGCCGCAGAGCTCGAGGCCGCGGAGGCCTCGAACGGAATCCCTCTTTAAGTTTCCGTTTACAGTTTTTTATCAGCGATCCGCCCTACCTGCCCAGCAGAACCCGCACAGACGCCGGAATGCTCTGATGCCGCACGCCGGTGGCGTCAAAGCGCACCAGGTGGAAGATGAACTGCATGATGGGGCCGAAGCAGAAAGCGCAGATCAGCGTGCCCACGCCCACGGGGCCGCCCAGCAGCCAGCCGGCCAGCGTGACCGTGCTCAGCAGCGCGATGCTCACCGCGCCGATGGGGATCTTGTGCACGCGCTTGGTCAGGCCCACCAGCAGGGTATCTCTGGGCCCGCAGCCCAGCGAGGCGATCATATAGGTATATTGGGTATAGGCCATGATCACGAGCCCCAGCAGCATCACCGGCACGCCGGTGAGCAGCGAAGACCGGGGCGGCACGGCGTTGATGGTGTTAAAAAAGTCCACGGCTTTGCCAACCACAAAGGCGTCGATGAACATGGCCAGGCCGATGGGTTCCCGGAGCAGGATATCGATCAGCAGCACGGTACAGGAGACGGCGATGGAGGCCGTTCCGTACAGGATGCCCAGGCTGCCGGACAGCCCCAGGTTCAGCACATCCCAGGGGCCCGCGCCAATATTGGCCTGGATGGTCAGGTAAACGCCAAACCCGTTGGCAAACAGGCTCACCGCCGCCAGCAGCATATTCAGACAGATCGCTCCGGCGGTGCGGTTTTCACGCAAATCGTTTTTCATCAGCATGGAAAAAAGCTCCGAAAACGGTGTTTTTCAGGGGATCTCGCGCAGCGCGCCAGTACATTATATGCCAATGCCTGCATAAAATCAAGGCCGTCAATATATGACCGAGGGTGTTACCAGGCGGGTGAACACGTGATCGTGGCGCTTGAAGGGCTTCGGCTCAGCCTCAAGCTCCTCCACGCAGGGGATCTCGCCGCCCAGATACCTGCGCAGCTCGTACTGCGTATCCCGCAGCCGGTTCATCACCGCGCCGTAGCGCAGGCAAAGCACCTCCCATCCGAACCTGCGGTTGTCGCGTTCCAAGAGCAGACGGTGGGCGTTTTGAAGCTGTTCATAAACGACCAAAAGCGCCGGGATGCGCTCCTCCACCAGGCGCGTGAGCCATATGCTGTCCCCGTTCAAATACCGGTCCCGCAATTGAGCGGCGATATCGGCCTTTTCCGCGCAGATTTCAAACAGCAGCGACGCATAGCGGCATTCCGGCGTTTCCCGCCAGGGCCGCATGGTCTCTATGGCCGAGCGCGAGCGCGCGATGATGCTTTCAAAACTGTCCCCTTCGGCAGGCCTGATCAGCGGATACATCAGATCTCCCCAGATCAGCTGCTTGCCGGGACGGGTATCCCGTGCGTCGGGATAAAAATCCCCCCAGGCATCCAGTACCTTCCGGGGGATGCCGGTCAGGCATTCGCCGGCCAGCGTGGCCTCCCGGGCGGGATAATCGGCCCCCTGCCAGCAGGCTTCCGAAAAGATGGGCAGCAGCGAAGCGCCCAGCGATATGTTGGTCTCGGCGCCGTCGTCGCCCCACATGGTGGCGAAAACGGTATCCACCCCATGCGCCGCGCATGCCCTGAGCCCCACGGACATGGATGCCTCCGTGCGCTTGACCTGGGGCAGAAAACCGCTCCACGTCCAGATGCCGCCCGCGAACACCGTTTCGCCGCCCAGCCGCTCATGGCGGGTCAACATATCGTCATAGATTTCAGGATCGGTATGGTAATAATCCCAGTAGCAGAGCGATACGGGCGGCATACTGTCGATCACGGACTGCGGGATCACGGCGTCCCGGTCATAATAGGCGTTTGTCTTGGAGCCCAGGCGGAAGAACATATCGCTCCACATGATGGGCCTGAGTCCCCGGGCCTGGCAGATATCCGATACCCGTTTCAGATGGCGGCTGAGCATTTCAAACCGATCCTGAGGGCCGAACCGCTCGTAAAACCGCCCCAGGCCCACGCCAAAGGCCTCGTCCATGCCGATATGGATGCGCCTGGAGCGCACGCAGCCGCTGGCCGCCGCGATCTGAGCCTCGATGAATGCGTAGGTTTCCGGGCTGTCGATCAGCAGCACGTCGGCGGTGTCCCGCAGCTCCGCGGCGGCATCCCACTGCAAAAACTGGGACAGGTGCGCCAGCGTTTGGATGCAGGGAACCAATTCAACGCCCAGGCCCGCGGCGTAATCATCGATCTCCCGCAGCTCGGCCTGCGTATACCCGCCCCGCAGATAGCCCATGGCCGGATAACCGGGCACCTCATAGGTGTCCTCGGTATAGAGCATCAGCATATTCATGCCCAGGCAGGCCAGCTGATCGATGAGTCGCTTTACCGTTTCGGGCCGGGGCACGGCGTTGCGCGACGCGTCGACCATGACGCCGCAGGAGGAAAAATGCCGCCGCTGGAAGATATCGCCGGTTTCCCGGTTCTCCTTCACCGCCCGGGAAAGAAGAAAGAAGCCCCGGGCCAGGCTGTTGACGCCGTCGGCCTCGATGGCAGCGGACGCCCGGTCAAATACCACCCGCAGGCCGTTCTTCCGGGACGATACCGCAACGCGCCAGGGCAGATCGATGCCCGTAACGCTCCGGACGCGCTGGGTGATCAATGAAATCTGCTGCTGTGTAAACATGAGGATGGCCTCCTTTTGCCGTCCGAAAACCTTAGCGGCGGCTTAGCATTTTCAGTATAGCATATTCCGCGCCGGCACAACAGGGCCGGTTTTCTTTTTTTGCGGGATATGCTATAATAAAATGCAATTTTGTATACAGGCGGCGGCCTGACGACGGTAAAAGGGAATGATAAAATGATCCTCAAGCATAAGCTGACGGAAAAATTTGGCGAAGCGCTTTCGGCAGTGGCGCCCATCGTGGCGCTGGTGCTGCTGCTGAGCCTGTCCATTGCGCCGATCCCCAGCGGCGTGCTGCTCAGCTTTTTGCTGGGCGGCGTGATGCTGGTGGTGGGCATGATGTTCTTTTCGGTGGGCGCGGAGGTGGCCATGCAGCCCATGGGCGAATTGGTGGGGGCGCGGGTGACGAAGACCCGAAACCTGCCGCTGATCCTTGCGCTGGGCTTTTTGATGGGCGTGATGATCACCATATCCGAGCCCGACCTGCAGGTATTGGCCCAGCAGGTGCAGGCCATCCCCAATCTGGCGCTGATCCTGGCTGTGGCGGTGGGCGTAGGCGCTTTTCTGATGCTGGCGCTGGTGCGCATCTTCTACCGCATCCCGTTAAGGCTGCTGCTGATGGGGTTTTATCTGCTGATCCTGGGCCTCACCTTTCTGGCGCCCGAAAGCTTCCGGGCTGTGGCTTATGATTCCGGCGGCGTGACCACCGGCCCCATGACCGTGCCCTTTATCATGTCCTTTGGCATGGGTATTGCCGCCATCCGCAGCGACAGCAGCGCGGCCGAGGATTCCTTTGGCCTGGTGGCGCTGTGCTCCATCGGGCCCATCCTGGCTGTGCTGATCCTGAGCATGGTGTACCGGGCCGACGGCGCGGACTACGCCCCGGTGCAGGTGACCAACGTGGCCGATTCCATTGAGCTGCGCACGCTGTTTGGCGGCGGCCTGCCGGAATACCTGCGGGAAATGCTGGTATCCATCCTGCCCATCGCGGCGTTCTTTTTCATCTTTAATTTTATCCTGCTCAGGCTTCGCTTTGCCAATCTGTCCCGCATCGGCCTGGGCCTGCTGTATACTTACATCGGACTGACGGTGTTCATGACCGGCGCCAATTACGGCTTCATGCCCGCGGGCGTATATCTGGGCCAGACGCTGGGCGAATTGCCCTATCGCTGGATCATCATTCCGGTGGGCATGCTGATCGGCTACCTGGTGGTAAAGGCCGAGCCCGCGGTGTACGTGCTCATGCGCCAGGTGGAGGAACTGACCGACGGCGCCATCACGGGCAAAAGCCTGCAGCTGAGCATGTGCGCGGGCGTGGGCGCCGCCGTGGGGCTTTCCATGCTGCGGGTGCTACTGGGCATCAGCGTGCTGTGGATCATCATCCCGGGCTATGTGCTGGCCCTGGGCATGAGCCTGGCATGCCCCAAGCTGTTCACCGCCATCGCTTTCGACTCCGGCGGCGTGGCCTCTGGCCCTATGACGGCGGCCTTCCTGCTGCCCATGACCATGGGCTTTTGCACCGCCGTGGGCGGCAACCTGGCCACCGATGCCTTCGGCGTGGTGGCGCTGGTGGCCATGACGCCCCTGCTCACCATTCAGGGACTGGGGCTGCTGTATCGCTTCAGGACCCGCAGCCGCAGGCAGGCGCAGGCCGGATATGATCTGTTTGCCGAGCTGCCCGACGACGCGGTGATCGAGCTGTAAGGGGGAGGACGCCTGCATGAACCAATCCGAACTCTACCTGATGATGACGGTGACGGGCCGGGAGCGCATGCCGGACTTTATCAAGCTGTACAGGGACAAGGGGCTGGAAACCCATTTCATCTCCCTGGGACACGGTACGGCGCCGCAGCGGTATATGCGCGTGCTGGGACTGAACGAAACCGAAAAGATGGTTTGCCTGACCATTGTAACGGGCCGGAAATGGCTGGAGGTCAAAAAGGCCATGTCGGTGCGCCTGCGCATCGAAGCGCCCGGTGTGGGCATCGCCTATATCGCGCCGCTTTCAGCCGTTGGCGGCAAGCGTGAGCTGATGTTTTTGACCGAGGGCCAGGGGTTTGAGAAAGGAGCGGAAACTGCCTTGAAGGGAACCGAACAGGAATTGCTGATCGCCATCTGCAGCCAGGGATACAGCGAAATGGTCATGGACGCCGCCCGCGCGGTGGGCGCCCGGGGCGGCACGGTGATCCACGCCCGCGGTACCGGCCAGGATAAGGCCGAGCGCTTTCTGGGCATATCGCTGGCCAGCGAAAAAGACCTGATCCTGATCGTGGCGCCCGCCGAAAAGAAGATCGAAATGATGCAGCGCATCATCCACGACGCCGGCCCGGGTACCAAGGCCGGAGCCATCGTGTTTTCCCTGCCGGTCACCGATACCGCCGGCATGACGCTTCGCCCCCAGAGCGAAGAGCTGGAGGAAGGCGAGGGCGATGGGACTGAAAAGGCGCAGAACAGTACAAACGAGGAGTGACGGAGAGACGCCGGAGGCCCTTGTTTTTCCGGCTTATGCTTCCTCCTTCCGCACGGTAAAAGCCGTCCATTCAATATGGTTATACCGCATTACGTCGTTCGCCTTTTTCATGCCCAGCTTTTCATAGAACGGAACGGCTTTTTCATTGGCGACCAGGTAGACGGCGATATCCTGTTCGCCGCCCGCCGTTTCCAAAGCCGCCTTCATCAATTGTCTGCCGATGCCCTGCCGCGTGTAGCGCCTGTCCACACCCAGATCGGTCACATACAGCCAGTAGGCAAAGTCCGTTAGCCCCAGCAGAACGCCTATGAGCAGGCCTTCCGCGTTTCGCGCGGTGAGGCTGATCGAGGCGTTTTTCAGCAGCTTCTCGATTCGCGTTTCAAAGCGCTCCCCGGGGTACTGCGAGCCAAGATCGCTGCGGCTCAAAAAATCGATATATTCTTCATAGGTCAGCCGTTCGCTGTTGATACGGTACATGCTTGCTTCTCCTATCCATCCGGGAAAATGCGTTACGCTTTCCCTTGCTTCTGACGGCTCAATCGGATTTTTCGTTGATCTGCGCCGCCGTTCTGACGCTGACGCCGTAATCGATCTGGAGCCGGGGGACCTTTGCCGGCAGGATGAGGCCGGCGCTGCGCGCGCTGTTACGCGAGGAGCTGACGGTAGATAGCCAAATCCAGGTCTTTAAACACATTGAATATGATTTTCATCCCGCTGCCGGTTTCCGCGAGGTAGCGCCGTACCGTATCCACGGCGATCTCCGCCGCCCGTCGGTTGGGGAACATGAATACGCCGGTGGAGATGCAGCAGAAGGCGATGCTTTGACAGCCGTTTTTTTCGGCCAGCTCCAGGCAGCTCCGGTAACAGGAGGCTAATAAAGCCTCGTGCGTTTTTGTCAGCGGGCCGTCCACGATGGGGCCCACGGTATGCAGCACATACCTGGCCGGCAGGTTAAAGCCCGGCGTGATCTTGGCCTGACCGGTGGGCTCCTCATGGCCCTGGGCCCGCATCAGCGCATGGCAGGCGAGGCGCAGCTGCACGCCGCTCATGGTGTGGATGATGTTGTCTATGCACCCGTGGCAGGGGCTGAAACAGCCCAGCAGCTGGCTGTTGGCGGCGTTGACGATGGCGTCGCAGCGCAGGGTGGTGATATCGCCCTGCCAAAGGGCCGTCGGCCCGGGCAGGGAATCGGCGTCAACCACGCCCTTCTGGGCGGTGACCTCCCGCAGGTATTCGTCCTGCACGGAGAGGAATTTCGGGTCCGCGGGTATGGGCGGGCGCACGTTCATGAGGCTGCGCAGCAGCTGGCGCTGGCGGAGCTCCAGTGTGGGCAGGGCGGTTTGGCCGTATTCGGGCATCTCGCGCATCAGGGCGCGGATCAGCCAGAGGCGTTTTTCCTGGTGATTCATGTTTCCTCCGAAAGATTGCATTTTTACCAGAGTTCTTGTATAATATGATCATGATCAGGCCCATGGGAGCCGGGCCGCGCGGGCGGCAGCAGATGAAACGGAATATCTGCGGGACAGGCACAATTCTGCTTGCCCTGTTTTTGTTTTCAGGGCGGAAAGGCGGCGCGTATGAAAAATGCCGAAGGGCTCGCCCTGCGGGTGTCCCGTACGTCCATCTTCATCAATCTGGCGCTTTCGGCGGGCAAGCTGCTGGCCGGCCTGCTGGCTCATTCGGGCGCCATGGTATCGGACGCCGTGCATTCAGCCTCCGATGTGTTCAGCACCATGGTTGTGATCATCGGCATGCGGGCGGCGTCCAAGGATTCCGACCGGGAGCATCCTTACGGCCATGAGCGTATGGAGTGCGTGGCCGCCATCGTGCTGGCCGTGGTACTGCTGATCACCGGGCTCTTTATAGGCCGGGAAGGATTGCTGAAAATCTTCTCCGAACAAACTCAAACGCTGCCCGTGCCGGGGGCGCTTGCCCTGGCGGCGGCCTTTGTATCCATCCTGGTGAAGGAGGGCATGTACTGGAACACCCGGGCGGCGGCAAAAACGGTCAATTCTCCGGCGCTGATGGCCGATGCCTGGCATCACCGTTCGGACGCGCTGTCCTCTGTTGGCGCGCTGATCGGCATCGCCGGAGCGCGGCTGGGGCTGCCGGTGCTTGATCCCGTCGCCAGCCTGGTGATCTGCCTCATGATCATGAAGGCGGCCTATGATATCTTCCGGGACGCCATGGAAAAGATGGTGGATCAGAGCGCCGGGGCCGAAACGGAAGAGCGCATCCGCCAGTGCGCCCTGCGGCATCCGGGCGTGCTCAGCGTTGATCTGCTCATGAGCCGACGCTTTGGCAGCCGCCTGTATATTGAAATGGAGATCTCCATGGACGGCGATCTGACCCTGCGCCAGAGCCATGCCGTGGCAGAGCAGGTGCATGCCGACGTGGAGGCGGCCTTCCCCGAGGTCAAGCATATCATGATCCATGTGAATCCCGCGGGGGAACAGGATCATTCCTCGATATCGCCCTCGTAGCGGTCAAAGCCGCCGATGCTCTCCACCCGGGCGTATCCCCGGGCCTGGAGCAGCGCTTCGGCCTGATAGCTGCGCATGCCGCCGTAGCAGTACAGAAAGATGGGCGTATCGTGTCCGGCCACAGCGGCGATCTGCTCCCGGACGGTTTGTGGCTGCATGCTGATCGCGCCGGGGATATGGCCTTCGGCATAGTCCTCGGGATCCCGCAGGTCGATGAGTACGGCGCCCTGAGCGGCGCGGTACCGGGCGACGCCCTGATTGATATCTTCCATAAATAACCTCGCTGCGTTGATTTGTACAGGCTTATTATAGCATGTTTAGCCGGTTTGGGGCGACTGATTTCCAAACCGGAATAAAATTTGCACGCCGCGCAAGGAGCAAGGGCCCGGCGCGGCGAATATTTTATGGTAATCTATTTATTTGGCTGAGATACGGAGGGAGAAATATGCCCATAGGCGTGATCGTGAACGTGCTTGCCGTCGCCATAGGCGGCGTCATCGGCGCGAAGGCCGGGGGAAAGCTGTCTGACGAGCTCAAGGAAAAGCTGAACCTGGTCTTTGGCATCTGCTCCATGGGCCTGGGCATCACGTCCATCGTGCTGGTGCAGAATATGCCCGCCGTGATCCTGGCGCTGATCCTGGGCACCATCCTGGGGATCGTTATCCATCTGGGCGGGCATATCGCCAACGGCTGCCGGCGGCTGGCCGGGCTGGTGCCGGGCAAGGGCGTTTCGGACAACGCGCTGCTGGTTACCACCATTGTGCTGTTCTGCGCCAGCGGCACGGGCATATACGGCTCCATCGTTTCGGGCATGAACGGCGATCACAGCATCCTGCTGGCAAAGTCCATCCTGGATTTCTTCACCGCCATGATTTTTGCCTGCTCCCTGGGCCCGGTGACCGCCCTGATCGCCCTGCCCCAGGCCGTGATCTTTCTGGCGCTGTTCTTCTGCGCCCGGCTGATCTTCCCGCTGACCACCCCGGCCATGATCAATGATTTCAAGGCCTGCGGCGGGCTGATCCTGCTGGCCACGGGCTTCCGCATCATCAAGGTGAAGGATTTCCCCGTGGCCGATATGATCCCGGCCATGGTGCTGGTTTGGCCTATCAGCTACGCCTGGGCGGCCTGGATCATTCCGCTTTTGTGATCCGGAGGGGAAAGCGTGCCCGCCGGGAAAGCGGATGTCTATTCCATAATGAATTTGCTTGCGAGGTCATCCATGAACGAATTGATCCCCATCGCCAATCAAACGATGGAGCTGGCCGAATGCCGGGCGCAATGGGCCTTTGACGACGCGTATGGCTGCTGGCGCCTGGAGGACGTGCTCTATACCGATCAGGCGCGGGTGCCCAAGTTTCAGCGGCTTTCCATCTTCGCGCCCGCGGCGCTGATGAAGGACGGCCTGCCCACGGCGGAGAGCCGCCGCGTGCCCATCGTATTTGAAAACAACGCCGCCGGCTATATGCAGATGCCCCATACCTGGCTGGGCGGGCCCCGATGCTATGCCGAGCAGTATTTGAACCGCGGGCTGATCTATATTACCTGCGGCTGCCGGGGCCGGGAAAGCCGGGATGAACGGGGCGAGGCGGCGGGCAAAGCGCCTGCCTCGTTGATCGATTTTAAAACCGCGCTGCGGTTCCTCCGGCATAACCGGGAGTATTTGCCCGGGGATTTTGACCGGATCATATCGGTGGGCTGGAGCGCCGGCGGAGCCATGAGCGCGCTGCTGGGCGTGACCGGCGATAACCCGCGCTTTGACGAATATCTGCGGGAGAACGGCGCGTTCATGGATGAGAGCGACGCCGTGTACGCCGCCCAGATCTATTGTCCCATCATCGATCTGGAGCACGCTGACCTGGCCTATGAATGGTGCTTTGGCGCGGATAAGACCTGCGAGGATTCTCCGGCGGGCCCGGCGGAAACCATGACGCCCTTCAAGGAGGCGCTGTCCCGGAAGCTTGCGGCCCGGTATGTGGATTATGTCAACAGCCTGGGGCTGCGGCATCCCGCCGACGGGCGGCCGTTGACGCTGGACCGGGACGGGCGCGGCGCGTTTTACGATTATCTGATGGACTGTCTGAACGCTTCAGCTACCGATCATTTGAAGCGCTTGGCGGATGGCAGGCTGTCGGCATCCTATACGCCTAAGGATTACCTGCGGGGGAATTATACCTATCTGGCGCCCGTGCCTCACGGCGGCGCGGGACATCACGCGGGCCCCGGCGTGGCGGTATCCGATCAGCCCATGAGCCTGGGTGATATGCTCTCCCGGCCGCCCAAGGGCGTGCCGTTCCGGGACAGAAAGCCGGAAATGGAGGAAAAGCGCGGCAGCGATAAGCGCGATTGGCTGTTCTGGGATGGTGAGCGGGCCGTTATCCGCGATCTGGATACCTATGTGCTGCGCCACCGCCGCCGGATGAAGCCCTGCACCTCTTTTGATACCCTGGGCATGGACAGCGGCGAAAACCAGGTGTTTGGCACGGAGAAGCAGGATTATCTGCATTTTAACGCCGCTATCGGCGCGGCCATCGCCGAATTGGAGGAAGAATTTCCGGAGGAAGCGCAAAGGTATGCCCGGGCCTGGGCCGGGGCGGACGATCGGGCGCTGGCAGAGCGCGTTTACCTGCTCAATCCCCTGAGCTTTATCGGCACGGGCGAGCGCAGCGCGCAGGCCAGGCATTACCGCATCCGGGTGGGGGCCGGCGACGCCGATACCGCGTTCAGCGTGTCCATGACGCTGGCGGTGAAGCTGATGAACGCGGGGTACCCTGTGGATTATGCCTTGATCTGGGACCAGCCCCACAGCGAGGCTGATTATCCCGGTGAAATATTGCAATGGATCAATGAAATCTGCGAAGGAGGAACGAAAAAATGAAGTACAAGGGCATTATTTTTGACCTGGACGGCGTCATTTGCTCCACCGACGAATACCATTACTTGGCCTGGAAGGCGCTGGCCGACCGGTTGGGCATCCCCTTTGACCGGGAGCGCAATAACCTGCTGCGCGGCGTGAGCCGCATGGCCAGCCTGGAGATCATCCTGGAGAAGAGCGAAAAAACCTATACCGACGCCGAAAAGGCCGGGTTCGCCGAGGAAAAGAACGCGCTGTACCGCCAGCTGCTGGGACGCATGTCCCCGGCAGATCTTTCGGAGGATGTGCGGAGGACGCTGAACGCGCTGCGCGGCCAGGGATTGAAGCTGGCGATCGGCTCCTCCAGTAAAAATACGCCCTATATCCTGGAGCGCATCGGCTTGGGCGATTTCTTTGACGCCGTGGCCGATGGCAACTGCATCACCCATTCCAAGCCCCATCCCGAGGTGTTTTTGAAGGCCGCCGATATGATCGGCCTGCCCCCGGCGGACTGCCTGGTGGTGGAGGACGCGCATGCCGGCGTGGAAGCGGCGGTGGCCGGAGGCTTTGAATGCGCCGCCATCGGCGACGCCAAGGATGATTCCCGGGCGACGCATCATCTGACCAAATTTTCCGATTTGCTGATGTGACGGTATTTGGCGGTGCTTCCAATGCGTCTGCCAAACGGAGGGTGACGAGGAGGGACGTTCAAGGCCTCCGCGATCCGGGGCCTACCGGCCCGCTCTACGCTGAAAGGCTGCTACCGGCAGCCTTTCCGGGCGCTTCGAGCCCCTTAATACTGATCCCTAATTTAATTCTTATAGGCAAAAATTTGTATGGGGAACGATAAGGACCTCCGCGGCCCTTATGATCCTGCGGGGGCTGTTGCACTAAACCTCAGAAAAAAACGGAGAAGTTCGTGAGAACAACTCCGTTTTTTGCTGTATAATGTAA
>JAFUDW010000055.1 GCA_017464225.1 Clostridia bacterium
CGGCACCAAACATCTGACGGAACGCAAGACGGCCGATGCGGCCAAAACCGTTGATAGCAACTTTCACCATGGGAAAGACCTCCTTATATTATACAGGTACTTGTGTGCGGAGCCATGCGCTCCACACCATCTTTATTATACCTAACAATTGACAGTTTGGCAATATCTATCACAAATTATTCTGCACTTAAAATACTGATTTCTTTCGCGCCGCGCGCCTTTTTTGCCCATGTGCGGGATGTTTTATTCATCACGGGCTTTGCTCCCAGCCGGGCCGGAGGATATGATCCATTTCGCCGGGCAGAGGCGGTTCAAACTGCGCCCGGCATTTTTCCATTAAGCCTTCGTCCACATAAAAATCCCCGGGGCCGGGCGCGGCGTTGCGCTTTTCAGCGTGGGCGCGGAGCGTTTCCTCCGGCATGTCCATGTAATACCAGCGGCAGCGCAGATGAGCCTCCCCGATCCGGGCGGTGATAGCTTCCCGATCCTTCCGGTGCCAGAAGCCCCAGTCCAGGATCACGTCGCCGCCGCAGGCCGCGATCTCCAGCGCTTTTTTGACCATGAACTCGTGCACGATGGGGTATACACGGTCGTGGTCGCCGATGGGCTGGGTCAGATCGTCGCTGGAGAGGATCACGGCGCGTTTTTCCTGCGCCAGACGCTTGGCAAAGGTGCTTTTGCCGCTGCATATTCTTCCGCAGATCAGATGGATCACGCCGCCCTTGGCCGGAGCCGGGCCCAGGCCCCTGTTTTCAATCTCGGCCAGCAGCTTGGGCTGAATATCGGGATATGTCCAGGCGGCGGGCAGGCTGTCGGTGACGGTGATCTTTTCGATCTCGCTGTGCAGCTCGCCTTCAAAGGCGCGGATATCGGCGGCGTACAGCATACCCAGCGTGGCCGTGCCCTCCCGCTCCACGGCGTAGGCGCAGACCGGCCGCAGGTCATAGTCCAGGGCGCCGGTCTCCTCGTACAGCTCCCGGCGGGCGGTATCGTCAATGGCTTCGCCCATCTCCCGATGGCCGCCGGGAAGCTCCCAGGTATCGCGGTCCTGATGCTTGCAGAACACCCATTGATCCCGGCGCCGAGCGGCGATCACGGCGAATTTCAGATCGCCGTCCCGCCAGGTTTCGGGGAAGGATACCCGCGTTTCCCGCAGGGGAAGCTCCATGAACCGGCGGTAGCATTGGAAGCCTGCCGCCTCATAAAAGGCAATGGCGTTTTGATTGAAGGCCCATACGTCCAGCTCGATCTTTGAAAAGCCCCGGGCCTGGGCGTCGGCCTCCATGTATTTCATCAGCGCCGAGGCTACGCCCTTGCGCTGCCAGGCGGGATCGACGCCGAACTCGGCCACGTGATAGAAGCTCCGGACCAGGATATAGGGCGATTGCGGGCGCACGATAAAGTCCGCCATGGCGAAGCCCGCGATCTGGCCCTCGGCCTCGGCGACGAGCGTTTCATGGACGTTGGAATTCAGATAGGCAAGCAGGTGACGCTGCAATGCCGGGCCGAAGCCGGGCTTGAATATATCCGGCCTGCCCTGCACGTGCAATTGGTTTACCTGGGCGCGCAGCCTGTTGACCGCGTCAAAATCGGCCTCAGTCGCCGGGCGTATCCTGATCTCCATAGAATGCCTCCTTGTATGCGTCGTAATGGGTACGCACGCCCTCGGCTTCGTTATAGCTCAGCAGCCCGTGGAAGGGCTTGAGCCACTTTGCCGGGCTGTAGCCCTCGGCGCGCAGACGCAGGTATTCATCCACGGTTTCCTGCCGGGCGGCGATCACGATCCAGTGAAAGCGCTCCTCCGGGGGCAGGTCCTCGTTTTTTTCATGGTAGTGCAAAAGGCTGTGCTTTTCAATACACTGATACGCTTCCTGCCGTATCTGATTAAAAATATCGCCGCTCATGGGCGGGGACAGCGCCATGCGCTTGCAGCCGCCGGCCACGCATTCGCAGAAGGCGGTGATCATGCCCATGATATAGGATTTCTGGTCGTATTGCATCATGTTCCTCCGTGATTCAGGGATTTCCCCGGGCGGCGGGATCGGCGGCCAGTCCGCCCAGGAAGATCAGCATATCGGGCTCGATCCAGAAGCGCCATTCTCCGCCCAGGCCGCGGGCTTGGTCTTTAAGGCGAAGGTACAGCGGCAGGCCGTCGGCCACGCTGTGCCAGAGATCGGCATATACGAAATCGTAGGCGAAGGTTCCGTTCCCGATGAAATCAAAGGCGTCGCTCTGCACCAGCCTGATCTTTTCCCGATGGGGGAAAAGCGGCAGCAGATGGCTGCGGAACAGGCGGATGACGTCGGCCGAGCGCTCGGCCACCGTCACGCTCTCCACCTCGGGCTTATTGGAGATCATATAGGCGTAATAGCCCAGCCCCAGGCCCAGCACGGCCGTCCTGCCATGGGCGGCGGCGATATCCGCCGCCATGGTTTCGATCTCGTTGGGCGTCACCGTCATCCATTCGCGGCCGTTCTCCAGCAGCGCGGGATAGGAAAAAGTCGTTTCAAAGTATCCCAGTTGGGGCAGCGTCCGGCCGTCGGACAGCAGCGTTGTGTTCCCGCAGGGGAATATCCGCCAGGGCGCGTAGCTTTGCCGGGTCAGCGTCCACGCGCCTTGCCGCAGCGCGGCGCCTTGCAGCAGCTGATAATAGGGGTTGCGCATGTAGGCGGCGGGGTCAAGCCGCCGTAGGGCGGGAAACAGATAGCGCTGGGCCAGCTCCCGGTGGTCGGGGTCCTCGTCCATCTTGAGCCCGCAGGCCGCCGCGATCAGCATGCAAAAGGCTTGATGCGCGCTCAGCCCTGTATCCCGGGCAAAGGCGCGCACTTCCTCCGCGCTGAACAGGGGCTGATCGGCTTGCAGCAGCCGGGAGATCAGCCCCATGGCTTCAAGGTTTTGGTCATTGATCGTCATGGGGGCTCCTTGGGCGAGTTCGTTGATGGAAATGGCACGGAGAACAGCAACATCCTCCGTGCCAATACAGTTATTTATGCTTCGGGGGCCTCGGGCGCATCAGGTGCTTCGGGGATCGGGGCCGGCGTTTCCGCATTGGGCGTTTCGGCTTCCTCCTCCTTTTCGGTCCGGGCCACGCCCACCACGCGGGCGCCTTCGGCCACGCGCATCAGGCGTACGCCCTGGGTGTTGCGGCCGCAAACGCGGATGGAACCCACCGGCATGCGGATGACCGTGCCGTCATCGGTGATCAGGATGATATCCTCATCCTCGCGCACCATCAGCTGAGCGGCCAGCCGTCCGGACTTTTCTGTCAGGTTCATGGCGGTCACGCCCTGGCCGCCGCGGTTGGTTTCGCGGTACTCGTCGGGAGCGGTGCGCTTGCCAAAGCCGTTCTCGGTGATGGAGAGCACCAGCGCGCCGTCGGCGACGGCGCACATGCTGATCACCTGGTCGCCGTCCAGCAGCTTCATGCTGCGCACGCCCATGGAGGAGCGGCCCATGCTGCGCACCTTGTTTTCGTCAAAGCGGATGGCGCGTCCGTTCCGGGTAGCCATCAGCAGCACGCTTTCGCCGTCGGTCAGCTCCACGTCCACCAGGTCGTCGTCCTCCCTGAGGATGATGGCGATCAGGCCGCTCTTGCGCAGATTGGCAAACTCGTCCAGCGGCGTCTTTTTGATCAGGCCGCCCTTTGTGGCCATGGTCAGGTACTTGCCTTCGGTCTCCCTGGGCATGGGGATCATGGCCGTCACCTTTTCGCCGGTCTGCAATTGCAGCAGGTTCACGATGGCCGTGCCGCGGGCTGTGCGGGAGGCCTCGGGGATCTCATAGCATTTCATCATGTAGCACCGGCCGCGGCTGGTGAAGAACATAATGGGCTGGTGCGTGTTGGCGATGCCGATCTTTTCGGTATAATCCTCCTCGCGCAGGTTCTGGCCCACCACGCCTTTGCCGCCGCGCCCCTGCGCGCGGTACGTGCTGCGGGGCAGGCGCTTTACGTAGCCGAAGTGCGTCAGCGTGACTACCATGTCGTCCACGGGGATCAGGTCTTCCACGTCGATCTCGCCGTCCAGGATGCCGATCTCGGTGCGGCGCTCGTCGCCAAACTTATCCCGGATGGCGGTGAGCTCATCCTTGATGACGCCCAGCAGCAGCTTCTCATCGGCCAGGATCGACTGCAGGTAAGCGATGGTCTTTTCCAGCTCCTGATATTCGGCCAGCAGCTTGTCGGCCTCCAGGTTGGTCAGACGCGCCAGGCGCATGTCCAGGATGGCCTGGGCCTGCTTGTCGCTGAATTCAAAGCGCTCCATCAATTGCGCCTTGGCGGTGGGGGTATCCTTGCTGTGGCGGATGATATGGACGATCTCGTCGATGTTGTCCATCGCCTTGAGCAGGCCCTCCAAAATATGGGCGCGGGCCAGGCTCTTGTCCAGATCATACTTGGTGCGGCGGGTCACCACATCCTTCTGGTGCTCAATGTACCAGTACAGCATATCGTGCAGGCTCAGCACCTTGGGCTCGCCGTGCACCAGCGCCAGCATGATCACGCCGAAGGTATCCTGCAATTGGGTGTGCTTGTACAGGTAGTTTAGCACCACCTGGGGCTGCACGTCGCGCTTGAGATCGATGACGATGCGCATGCCGTGGCGGTCGCTCTCGTCGCGGATATCGCTGATGCCCTCCAGCGCCTTTTCGTGCACCAGCTCGGCCATCTTTTCCACCAGCTTGGCCTTGTTGACGCCGTAGGGGATCTCGGTGATGACGATGCAGTCGCGGTTGGCGCCCAGCGATTCCACCTCGGTCTTTGCCCGCACCAGGATGCGGCCGCGGCCGGTATGATAGGCCTCCCGGATGCCGCTGCGGCCCAGGATGATGCCGCCGGTGGGGAAGTCCGGGCCCTTGATATGCTCCATCAGGTCGTCCAGCGTGGCGTCGGGGTTCTCCATCAGGCAGATGGCGCCGTTGATGACCTCGGTGAGGTTGTGGGGCGGGATGTTGGTGGCCATGCCCACGGCGATGCCGCTGGAACCGTTGACCAAAAGGTTCGGAAACCGGGCGGGCAGCACGGTGGGCTGCATCAGCGTTTCGTCAAAGTTGGGCATGAAATCGACGGTGTCCTTGTCGATTTCGCCGATCAAATGCTGGGTGATCTTGGCCATGCGCGCCTCGGTATAACGCATGGCGGCGGCGCCGTCGCCGTCCACCGAGCCAAAGTTGCCCTGGCCCTCCACCAGCATGTAGCGCATGTTGAAATCCTGGGCTAGGCGCACCATGGCGTCGTATACCGACGCGTCGCCGTGGGGGTGGAATTTGCCCAGCACGTCGCCCACGATGCGGGCGGATTTGCGGAAGGGCTTATCGGGCGTCATGCCCAGCTCGTTCATATCGTACAGGATGCGGCGATGCACGGGCTTGAGGCCGTCGCGAACGTCGGGCAGCGCGCGGTTGATGATCACCGCCATCGAATAGGCGATGAAGCTCTTTTGCATCTCCTCTTCCAGCTTAATGGGAATCAGGCGATCCTGAATATCGCTCATGGAATCTCCCCTTTAATCGTCAAATATTTGTGCGTATCACAGATCGAGATCGGTGACCATGTTGTAGTTCTTTTCAATGAAATCGCGCCGGGGCTCCACGGCGTCGCCCATCAGCAGGCTGATGTACTCGTCGGCGGCCATGGCGTCCTCCACCGATACGCGCATCATGGTGCGGGTCTCGGGGTTCATGGTGGTGGTCCACAGCTGTTCGCTGCTCATTTCGCCCAATCCCTTGTAGCGCTGGATCTCGGGCTTGGGATCGCGGCCGATGCGGTCCAGCAGAGATTGAAGCTCGGCGTCGTCGTACACATAATGCTCGTTTTTGCCCTTGGTCACCTTGTACAGCGGCGGCATGGCGATGTACACGTAGCCGTTTTCGATCAGCGGACGCATGTAGCGGTAGAAGAAGGTGAGCATCAGGATGCGGATGTGCGCGCCGTCCACGTCGGCGTCGGTCATGCACACGATCCGGTGATAGCGCAGCTTATCGGCGTTGAAATCCTCGCCGATGCCGCAGCCGAAGGCCGTGATCATGTTCTTGATCTCCTGATTGAGCAATATCTTGTCCAGGCGCGTTTTTTCCACGTTCAGGATCTTGCCGCGCAGGGGCAATATGGCCTGGTAATGGCGGTCGCGGCCTGTTTTGGCGCTGCCGCCGGCGCTGTCGCCCTCCACGATGAAGATCTCGCACTTGGCCCGGTCGCGTTCGGAGCAGTCGGCCAGCTTGCCGGGCAGGCTGGCGCTCTCCAGCACCGTTTTGCGGCGGGTCAGGTCGCGGGCCTTGCGGGCGGCTTCCCGGGCGCGTGCGGCGTTCAGGCACCTGTCCAATATCTGCTTGGCCACGGCGGGGTTCTCCTCCAGGTAGGTGGAAAGGCCCTCGGCCACCAGGCTGTCCACGATGGGCCGCACCTCGCTGTTGCCCAGCTTGCTCTTGGTCTGGCCCTCAAACTGGGGCTCGTGCATTTTGACGCTGATGATGGCGGTCAGGCTTTCGCGCACGTCCTCGCCCTTCAGGTTGGCGTCACTGTCCTTGAGCACCGGGGGGCGGGACTTGTTGCGGCCATAATCGTTGATCACCCGGGTCAGAGCGCTCTGGAAGCCCATCAGGTGGGTGCCGCCTTCGGGGGTATGGATGTTATTGGCGAAGGCGTAAATGTTTTCGGAATAGCTGTCGTTGTACTGCAGGGCCACTTCCACCGATACGCCGTTTTTGACGCCCTCCATATAGATGGGTTCGGGGAACAGCACCTCGCGGCTCTTGTTCAGGTATTTGACGAACTCCCGGATGCCGCCCTCGTAATGGAATACCCGCTCCTGCTCCCGGCCCTCGCGCTCGTCCCGGAGCACGATCCGGATGCCCTTGTTCAGAAAGGCCATTTCCCGCATGCGGGTCTTGAGGATATCGTAATTGAATTCGATCTCGGGATCAAACACGCCGCCGGGATTCTCCTCGCTGCGGATATCGGGCCAGAACTGCACCGTGGTGCCCGTGCGCACGCCGGCTTCGCCGATGACCTTGAGGTCGTATTCGATTTTGCCGATGTTGTATTCCTGGCGGTAGATCTTGCCGCCCTGGTACACCGTCACCATCATATGGCGGCTCAGGGCGTTGACCACCGAGGCGCCCACGCCGTGCAGGCCGCCGGATACCTTGTAGCCCTCGCCGCCGAACTTGCCGCCGGCATGCAGCACGGTGAGGCAGACCTCCACGGCGGGACGGCCCATTTTGGGGTGGATGCCCACGGGGAAGCCGCGGCCGTTGTCCTGCACCTCCACCGAGCCGTCGTTCTTGATGGTGATCACGATATCGGTGCAGAAGCCCGCCAGCGCCTCGTCGATGGAGTTGTCCACGATTTCGTAAACGCAGTGATGCAGTCCCCTGTAATCGGTGGAGCCAATATACATGCCGGGGCGGCGGCGCACGGCCTCCAGGCCCTCCAGCACCTGAATATCATCCGCGCCGTAATGGCTGCCTTCGGCGTTCGCGGCGGGATTGACGTTGAATTCTTCGGACATGCAAATCCTCCGTTTTGCAGATTTGACGGCGCTGCGCGCAGAAAGCGCCATCTTGTTTATTATATCATAAATTGCGTTTTAGTACAAGCTTTATCCTTATTAATATAGCTGCGCTGACGCACAGTCCATAATGCAAACAATTGTTCGCATAAATTTTACGGCGATACTTGTATGCAGGCTGAGTTTATGGTATAATCATAGCCAAAGTCTTGTGCCGGAGGCGACAGCATGAAGATCGGCGTAGTATCGCTGGGATGCGTTAAAAACCGTGTGGATACCGAGCAGATGCTCTCGCTGCTGGTGGGGGCCGGGCATACGTTTACGCCTGATCCCAGCGAGGCCGAGGTCATCATCGTCAATACCTGCGGTTTCATTGATCCGGCCAAGGAAGAAAGCATACAGACCATTCTGGAGATGGCGGGATACAAGGATAAAGGCCGCTGCAGAAAGCTGATCGTCACCGGCTGCCTTGCCCAGCGCTACGGCGACGCCCTGCTCTCCGATATGCCGGAGATCGACGCGCTGCTGGGCGTGAGCCAATATGATAAGATCGTGGAGGCCGTGGAGGAGACTTCGGAGGGCCGGCGGCCCGATTACCGCAGGCGTAATTGGGATATGCTGGAGTGCGGCCGCGTGCTTACCACGCCCGCCTATTCGGCCTATGTGCGCATCGGGGAGGGCTGCGATAACCGCTGCACCTATTGCGCCATTCCGCTGATCCGGGGCGGCTACCGCAGCCGGAGCGAGCAGGCCATACTGAACGAGGCCGACGCGCTGATTGAAAACGGGGCCAAGGAGCTGATCCTGATCAGCCAGGATACCACCCGCTACGGCCGGGACACGGGCGGGAGCCTGGCGGAGCTGATCAGGAAAACCGCTGAAAAGCCCGGCGTGGAGTGGCTGCGGGTATTGTATATGTATCCCGATGAAACGCCGCTCTCGCTGCTGGAGGAGATGGCCAGGCACGACAACGTATGCAAATATCTGGATCTGCCGCTGCAGCACGCCAGCAATAAGATCCTGAAGGCTATGAACCGCCGCGGGAGCATTGAGGAAGCGGAGCGGCTGCTTGCCGCCGCCCGCGCGATGGGCTTTACCCTGCGCACCACCTTTATTGTGGGCTTCCCCGGCGAGACTGAGGAGGATTTTGAGGAGCTGCTCAGCTTTACCCGGCGCATGCGCTTTGACCGCATGGGAGCCTTTGCCTATTCGGCGGAGGAGGATACTCCCGGCGCGTCCATGCCCGATCAGGTGCCTGAGGAGATCAAGCAGCAGCGGCTGGACCGTTTGATGGCTGTCCAGGCCGAGGTGAGCCGGGAGCTGAACGAACAGCGGGTGGATACCGTCTGCCGGGTGCTGGTGACGGGCTTTGAGGGCGGCATGTATACCGGCCGCAGCGCCATGGAAGCGCCGGACAGCGACGGACTTATCTATTTTACCGCTGAGCGCGAGCTGAGCGAAGGCGAATTTGTAAGCGTTAAAATCGTGCGCGCCGATACCTATGACCTGTATGGGATCATGGAGGGGTAACGATGAATATTCCCAACAGATTGACGATCCTGCGCATCCTGCTGGTGCCGGTCTGCTTGCTGCTTGCGGGATATGACCAGCGAACAGCGGCGGCCATTGTGTTCGCCCTGGCCTGCGTCACGGATACTCTGGACGGTCATATTGCCCGGAAAAAGAAGCTGATCACCAATTTCGGCAAGTTTGCCGATCCCATCGCCGATAAGATCCTGGTGCTGTCCATGATGATCGTGCTCTGCTACAAGCACTTGCTGCCCGTTTGGCTGCCGGTGATCCTGGTGTTCAGGGAGCTGCTGGTGGACGGGCTGCGCATGGTGGCCGCGGAGCAGGGCCGGGTGGTGGCCGCAGGCTGGAGCGGCAAGATAAAAACGGTCTGCCAGATGCTGCTGATTATCTATGCCCTGCTCTTCGGATACGGCGCGGTAACGCTGATTTTCAGCATTGTGGTGGCCGGGCTCACGCTGTACTCCGGCTGCGAATATTTCTGGAAGCTGCGCGATCTGTTCGCGAAGGATCTGGGGCTATGACGGCCCGGGAGATCGTAGCGGCCCTCGCCGCCCGGGGGGAGACCCTGGGCTGCGCCGAAAGCTTGACCGGCGGGCTGCTCAGCGACGCCATCGTGCAGGTGCCGGGGGCCAGCCGGGTGTTCATGGGCGGCATCGTTGCCTATGACGAGGGCCGCAAGGCGAGCCTGCTGGGCGTGCGCCCTGAAACGCTGCGGCAATACAGCGCCGTGAGCCGCCAGACTGCTTTTGAAATGGCGGAGGGCGCCAGGCGGCGGCTGGATGTGGATTATGCCCTTGCCACCACCGGCTATGCCGGGCCGGAAGGCGAGGACGTGGGGCTGGTGTATGTGGCGCTGGCCGGCCCCGGGGGAACTGAAACGCGGGAATGCCGCTTTGCCGGCTCGCGCCCTGAGATCAGGCGGCAGGCCGTACAGGCGGCTTTGGATTTACTGAACATCAAATAAGGAGATTTTTATGGCGAAGAAAGCAGCGGAAGAAAAGGCCGCCAAGGTGATGGACGATCGCGCGAAGGCGCTGGAAACCACGCTGGCGTCCCTGGAAAAGCAGTTTGGCAAGGGCACGGTGATGAAGCTGGGCGACCAGACCCATATGAAGGTGGAGGTCATCCCCACGGGTTGCCTGGAGCTCGATCTGGCCCTGGGCGTGGGCGGCATCCCCAAGGGCCGCATCATTGAGGTATACGGCCCCGAATCCAGCGGCAAAACCACTGTGGCCCTGCATGTGGTAGCTGAATGCCAGAAGCGCGGCGGCATCGCGGCGTTTATTGACGCCGAGCACGCCCTGGATCCCGATTACGCCCAGAAGCTGGGCGTCAATATCGGCGAGCTCTACGTGAGCCAGCCCAACACCGGCGAGGACGCCCTGGAAATCTGCGAGGCGCTGGTGCGCTCGGGCGCGGTGGACATCGTGGTGGTGGACTCTGTGGCCGC
>JAFUDW010000056.1 GCA_017464225.1 Clostridia bacterium
TTCCTCCTCAAAGAATCCCAGCGCCAGCGCGGCGTACTGGGGAGCGTAGAACACCGAATGCGTCACCTCGATGACGCGCAACGTCGCGATCTCCTCCCCCACCGCGGCGGGCAGGGCGCTCACCAGCACCAGAACAAGCAGCAAAGCCGTTCCCTTTTTCATGCAGACACCTCCAAATGTTTTTTCAGCGCTTTTTCCAGCAGCAGCACGCCCTGGTACATGCCGGCAGCCGCAATCAGCAAAAGGATGACGGTGGCCATTACCAGATCCATCTTGAACACCTGGGAGCCGTAAACGATCAGATATCCCAGTCCCGCCCGGGATACCAGGAATTCGCCCATGATCACGCCCACCCAGGAAAGGCCCACATTGACCTTGAGAGCGCTCACAAAGGTGGCGGCATTGGCGGGGATCACCAGCTTGACAAGCGTTTGCAGACGGCTCGCACCCAGCGTTTTCATCAGATCGAGCTGGCCCCGGTCCACCGCGCTAAACCCGTTGAGCACCTCCAGAATGGTCACGATCAGCGATATGGCCAGCGTCATGGCGATGATGGCTCCCGGTCCGGCGCCCATCCAAACGATGAAGATGGGCCCCAGCGCTGTTTTGGGCAGGGAATTGAGCACCACCAGATACGGATCCAGCACGCGCCGAAGCGCGGGGAACCACCAGAGCAGCACGGCGATCAGCGTTCCCGCCGCAGTGCCCAGGGTGAAGCCCGCCGCCGTTTCGATACAGGATACGCCCAAATGCCGGAAAAGATCACCCGAAACGTACAGATTGCGCAAAGTTTTCCATATCCTGGATGGGCTGCTGGTGATAAAGGGATCGATCCATCTGCGCCTTGCCGCGATCTCCCACAGCACAAAAATCAGTACAAGCAGCGTGATCTGCGTCAGCAGCACCAGCCGGCGGGCGCGGACGCGGCCCTTCAGATACTGCGCGCGCTCGGCTGAAAGCGAATCAGGCACTGATATCGATCTCCTTCCATATTTGATTGAAATACCGATGAAACAGCGGATGATCCCGCCGTTCCATGGGCGTAAGGCCCATCAGCTCAGGAAGCTCCACCAAGCGTTTCAGCCTGCCCGGACGGCTTGATAAAACGGCCACCCGGTCCGACATGCTGACGGCCTCCGCAATATCGTGCGTGACCAGGATAGCGGTCTTTCCCTCCCGTTTGATGATGCTATGGATATCGCCCGCCACGCTGAGGCGGGTCTGGTAATCCAGGGCTGAAAACGGTTCGTCCAGCAGCAAGATCCTCGGCCCTGTGGCCAGGGTGCGGATCAGGGCGCAGCGCTGGCGCATCCCACCGGACAGCTGGGACGGTCTGCAGTCGGCGAATTGCGAAAGCCCGTAGCGCTCCAGCAGCGCGCGGACAAAAGCTTCGTGCTCTTCGTCCCTTTTGCCGCTCACTTCAAGCCCCAGGTTCACGTTATCCCAAATGCTGCGCCACGCAAAAAGCTCATCCCGCTGGGGCATGTATCCGATCTTGGGATTGACGCCGCAGCTCAGCGCGCCGTCTATCCTGATCTCGCCGCCGCTGGGAGCCTCCAGCCCAGCAATGATGCTGAGCAGCGTGGTTTTTCCGCAGCCCGATGGGCCCGCGATGCTGACAAATTCCCCTTCCTCAATGGAAAAGGATATATCCTCAAGCGCGCCGATCTCGCCCTCCGGGGATTGGTAGAGCTTGCGCACGCCCTTCATATCGACGATCAAAACGGGTTCCCTCCTTTCCGTTCTGCGGCATCCTATGCATCGCGCCGGACGGGCGTGCCGGCCAGCCGCACCTCGCGGCGAATAGAAAAGCATCCGTCTGCGTTTTTGCCGCGCAGGAACGCACTTGAACATTTTTTGTTATTTTGTTATACTGAATGGGATGAAAACGACGCGGCGGCGCGTTATATAGACAGAAACATCCCGTATGGAGGAAACCGCCATGAAAAAAATCGCAGCAGCCTGGATCCTGGCGCTTTGCCTGGCGCTGAGCCTCGGCACGGCAGCGCAGGCCGAGCTTTACGCTCAGGTATACAATACCGACGTATTGAATATTCGCAGCGGCCCCGGCACCGAATATGCCTGGCTGGGCAGCGTGCCCCGGGACGGCCAGGTGCGCGTAACGGGCGAAAGCGGGAACTGGTATCAGGTAGCCACGCTGGACGGCTCGGTGACCGGATACATGAGCAAAAATTTTCTGACCGTCATCAACAGCGCGTCATCCTATACCGGCAGCGACGGATACTTCGCCTATTCAGCTTCCACAGGCTCCTACGGCACCGTAAGCGGCACCGAATCGCTGAACATGCGCACCGGCCCGGGCACCCAATATACCGTTCTGGCCAGTTTGGGCCGCGGCGAGCTGGTGATGATTTCCGGCGAGATCGGCAGCTGGTATCTGGTTTCAGTTCCCGGCAGCAGCCTGGTGGGCTATGTGAGCAAAAGCTATATTTCGCTTTCGGGCAACGGTTCCCAGGGCGGCGCGTCCACGGGCGCTACCGCTTACGTCAACAATCCAGCCGGCACACGGTTCCTGAACCTGCGGGAAGCTCCCTCCTATGATTCCATGGTGCTTGGCATCTATTACAACGGCGACAGCTGCACCGTGCTGAACCGGCAGCTTGACGGCTGGGTGTACGTTTCCATAGCCAAGGAGGGCGTGCAGCGCTACGGCTATTTCCGGAGCGAATATCTGAGCAATACGCCCGTTGCCCCCACGCAGCCTCCCGCAGGCGTCACCGCCACTGTCAACACCTGGCTGAACGGCGGCAATGGCCGCACGCTGAACCTGCGCAGCGAGCCCGGCGCCAACGCCAGCATCCTGGCCCGTATCCCCAACGGCACAGTGCTGCCGGTATACCAGCAGGGATATATCTGGTGGCAGGTCTCCTATAACGGAGCGACGGGCTATGTGGATTCGGGCTTCCTGTCCTCGGGCGGCGGCAGTTATATCCCCCAGCCCAACTACAGCGTCAACGCCTATGTGAGCACCGGCAACAGCGGAAAGCTGAACCTGCGGGAGCAGGCCAATACCACCGCCCGGGTGCTGGGGCAGTATGAAAACGGCACCGGCGTCAACGTGATCCAGCAGGGCTCCACCTGGTGCTATGTGCAGGCGGACAGCCAGTATGGTTATATGATGACCAAATATCTGCGCATCACCGGCAGCGGAAACGGCGCGGCAAAGCAGGTGGTAAACGCCAACGGCGGCACGTATGTGAATCTGCGCACATCTCCCGATAAAAACAGCTACAATGTGAACCTGCGCGTGCCCGTAGGCGCCACCGTGACCGTGATCAGCTGGGGCCAGGAATGGGCCCAGGTCAACTATAACGGCAATATCGGCTATATGATGGTATGGTTCTTAAAATAATCGATACACGCCAAGCCAAGAGCGTTTCAGCGAACAGTTGAAACGCCCTTTTGGTTTTTCGCGTCAGCATACCGTTGCGCAGGCGCGCATTGCAAAGGAGCGGACAAGATGCGAGCGATGACTGAATTACCCGCTTGGGAGCGTCTGTTCAAACGGATCGTATGGCTTCAAATAGGGGATTTGAAAGGGCTGTCCATCCTTGACTTTGGGAGCGGCGAAGGCGTCACCGCCGACCATTTCGCGGCAAATAATTCCGTCGTCGCAGTCGAGCCCTCCGCCCAAATGCTCTCCGCCGCTTGGAAGGATCATGCGTACCGGCAAATCACCGGCGACGTTTCCGCCCCGTCAGCATTCCGTGATGATACCTCCGATTTCATCATCTGATATTTACTAAGGTTTAATCTATCAAACCGTCAGCGTGTCCGGCGGTTCGTTTTTGTTTGATTGCGGCGTCACGTTTTTAAAAGAATCATCATTCAGATTGCGATTTTATCCATGATTTGCTATAATCATTACAGCATCCATTTTATGGTCAAAGGACGGTACCGCAATGAAACGACGGATCATTTTTATTCTTCCGCTGCTGGCAGCGCTGATCGTTGCCTTATCTGCACAGGCGGAGAGCGGGCCCTGGCGTTATCGGCTGGACGCCGCGGGCTTTGCCCATATCACGGCATACGACGGGGAAGAAAACCAAATCTCTGTTCCGGAAAGCATAGACGGCATCCCAGTGATCGGCCTGGACGCAGGCGCGCTGAGCAAGGCCGATCAGGTTTACGTGCCGGTATCGGTCTGCGAGATCGCGGAAAACGCCATCGGCACTTCCGCCGTGATTATCAGCCGCCACGGCGCGGCAGCGCTGGACTATGCCCGCCAGTATGGCCTGCACTCCGAAAGCCTGACCGGCCGCGACCTGACGGCGCTGGTGGTGGATCTGACCGACAGCGATTACGCCCCTGTAAACGGAGGATTCACCCTGAACCCAGCCCTGTTCCGCGCGGTGGAAAACAGCTATGCCGTTTATATCCCGGAGGATGAATGCGCGTATCAGATCACTGCGTCGGAACCGCAAAACGACCGTGTGTTTATCAAGGTCGCGCCCTGGGAAACGCTGCTGACCTACAATCGGGTGACCATCACAGCCAGCAACCAGGCCGCCAACAGCACAATATGGCAAAATGGCATTCAGGTCAATCAAAGGCTGGATAACAGCTTCACGGTGCCGATCCTTGAGCGCAATTTGTTTTCCCCGCTCAGCGCAGCGGCAAAGTTTTCAAACATTGAAATCGTGATGGATCTGGATACCAAAACCATGGTGGAAAACATGCTGATCGACGGCCAGCTGACCCTGCTGAATCCTGTGTCCGGGATTGCTATGGCGCTGAACAACAGCGCGGACTGCATCCTGTATATGCGGATAGAAAGCGACGTTGCCCTTGAGACACGCTTTACCCGCAACGATCTGCTCTTTGGCAGCCATCTTGAACTGTCGCCGACGGCCAGCGCCAGCGCCAGCTATACCGTGCCGCTGATTTATGGATTTATGCTGGATCTGGGGCTTGAAATCGACGCAGCCATTGACAGGAGCTCGGACTTTTCATACGGGATCACCTCCCAGCATATCGGCTTTGAATATACCAGCGGCGGCGGCATGCAAAGCCTATATCGCGAGGGCTCTCCCTGGGCATCGGTGGAGCACACCGCCAACGTTTCCGCTGGGATCAAAGTGTTTGCCTCCGTCAACTTTGCCAAGATCGTCTCATTACTGGAGGCAAATTACGGTTTGGAAGGCGAGCTGGGCATTCATGATGAGATCGATGCCCTTCATCCGGGAACCGCCCTGTGCAAGGATATCAGCTGGAACGCCAACTGGGCCGGACAATACGGCCTCAAACTCGGCCTGGAAAACCCGCTTGCCAATGCTTCGGTAGGCGTGGAAGCATCAAAAAAATGGAAGCTTTTCGGTCTGACCGGCGAGTTTTCCGCGGACGCAGGCTCCGCGGGCTTTCATGCTTCCGCTATGATCGATTTTCCATCCAAGAACCTGGATATTCCCATTTACCTGTATCACACCTTCATTCAATCGGGCGATACCGAGCATTTTGAACTGAACCGAAACGGAGGCGATACATGGGAGCATGTGGATGCCTGCACCCGCTATGATATCGACCGTCTGCTGGTGTGGGACCCGGACACGCCTATCCTGGGTTCCCTGACCCAGCATTTGACGACAGATGACTATGTTTCGGCTTATCCGGAGCGGTTTACCCGGATCGACGCCACGCTGAAATACTGGTACGACGCGGAAACCGGAGAGCGCTGGGATATTGCGCCCAGTTTTTCTTCCTTTGCGCTGCAATCCGGACACTTTGTGGATTGGGCCGGCACAAAAACAATGAAGGCCTGCTGGGAGGAATTCGAGCCCGCCGAATTTACCGAGCATGAATATCCTCCCTTTGATCCCACGCCCGGCGCTTCCGTGGGCGATGGTGTGATCTTCATACCGGGCCATTTCAGCGATCCCCAGGCCGTCGCCCTGGAATATATGGCCACGCACCCCAATAAAGACGCGAATGGCGATCCGGTCCCCTGGCCCGATTATCCCTTCTCCGTCCGCGGCATGGACGGCTATGCAGGCACATCGCTGGTTTTCGGCGACCGGGTCCGGGAAACTGGACAAGTCACCAACGCCTACAATCTGACATCGGTCACGCTGCATGACGGGATGACCAGCGTGGGCAGCTTTGACGGATGCATCCGGCTGCAATCCATTGCTCTGCCCTCCGGCAATACAGGCAAAACGACCTTTGTGGACTGCCTCTCCCTGTCCAGCGTTTCCCTGCCCGGCACCATGACCGAAATATACGATAATATGTTTCAAAACTGCCGGTCCCTTCGGTCCATCGTGATCCCCGAGGGCGTGACCCGCATCGGCGCATACGCATTCTCCGGATCGGGCATCGAAAGCATCACCCTGCCCAGCACTTTGAAAACCATCGACGAGTATGCCTTCTACAATTCTCAACTGAAAAGCATCGCCCTGCCCGAAGGGCTGACCGAGATCGGCAGCCGGGCCTTTGCCGAATGTCCCAATCTGACCAGTATTACGATCCCCGCTTCCGTTCAAAGAACCGATCCCTATCTGTTCAGAAATGACACCGGAAAGGGAAACTTCCTGCTGGATATCCTATGGAAAGCGCCGTTGATGGACGCCAATATTTCCGGCCGCCAGCTTGAGAACATGACCGTGGATACCGACGGATCGGTGACCCTCGTTTACGCCCTTGACAGCAAAAACGTTACGGTACGGGCGGAAAATATGCTGGATCAGCAAAACCTGGGCAGTTTCCACGCGGGTGCGGCGACCGAAAATATAAAGATCAATACCGGCAGGATCGACGGCGCGATCGACCTTTCGGGCGCGCCTGGCCTGAAAACGGTGGAGATCAACTGCGATTCCATGGGAGACCTGAATCTGAGCAACAGCGGCGTAGAAAGCGTGATCATCCATTGCCGATCCATGGGCGCGATCGATATATCCTATTGCGACAACCTGAAAACGCTGATCCTTGACGGAGAAATCGATAAGCTGACCTTACGTCACGCCATCGCATTGGAGGGCATGGAAATCGGCCCCATCAAGTCCGAGGAGGAAAACGCGCTCATCGTTTCGATGGCCCCGCGCCTTGAAACGCTGAAAGTGGAGGCAGGCACAGCGCCGACGCTTTCGGCTTTTATCAGCGAGTGTGAAAAGCTGCGGGAAATCGACCTGCCCAACAGCGTGACGACCAGCCGTTTCTATATGGATTGGCCCCGCGCCATCGTATACGGCAACGATTCAGAGGATCCAGTCAAGGTATACGCCCTTTCCTTTGAAAGCGATTTCGGTCAGGAAGCCGCCTCCAAAATGCTGGCGGAAGGCGCTGGAACGGCGTTCCCCATCCCTTCCCGGACGTTTCTGACCTTCGGCGGCTGGTATCTGGATCAGGCGCTGACCGAAGCTGCGGACGAGGACAGCTTTGAAATGCCCGCCAAAGATACCACGCTGTACGCCCGTTGGATCGCCGATCAGGAAAACTCCTGGTCGCAATACGACGGCGCCACAATCACCTTCCTCAACGGTCCGGACAACATCGGCATCATTCCGGAGGGCGTCGCCGCCATCGCCAACATCGCCGTCTGGAGCGAGCTGAAGGCAGTGCGCATCTCGGCAAGCGTCAGCGAAATCTCCAGCGAGAATTTCCGTTTTGCCGAAAAGCTGCGTACGATCAGCGTCGATCCCGGCAACACGCATTTTTACGCACAAGACAATATGCTGTTCAGCAGCGACGGTACGCTGCTGGCCGTAGCCTGCGACAACGATACAGAATACCTGTCGCTGCCCGACGGGCTGACCGCCATTGGCAATTATTGCTTTGCCCATCTGGGCGGCAAGGTTCAGGAGCTGCAGATCCCCGATACAGTGATACAAGCAGGCGTCGGTATCTTTGAAAACCTCTCCCCTGCTATCAGTGTATACGGCCCGTCGGCCGGCCCTGTGGCCGAGGCCGCCGCGGCGGCGGGCATCCGCTATAACGAGTATCCTGTGCTGTTCCTGTCGGGCGATCTGGTGCTGGGCATCAGTAGCGGACAGTTGGGCGAACCGGTTGAGCTCCCGGACGTTTCCTCTGAGGGCAAAACCTTCCTGGGCTGGAGCGCGGCCCGAAACGGCGCGCTGATCACGGGCGATTTTATTCTGCCCGAGGGCGGTGCGGCGCTCTATGCCGTCTGGGAGGAGCATACGCCCAGCCTGGCGGATTACACCGGCCAGATCCTTTATCTGCCGGACGCGCTTGACAGCATCGGAGCGGAAGCGTTCCTCGGCATCGCTGCGCGGGCGGTGGTGATTCCCGCGCATTGCGGCAGTATAGGCAGCCGAGCCTTCGCTGACAGCGACGGGCTTGCCTACGTGCAGCTCTCCGATGGGCTTGCCTACATCGCGCCGGACGCTTTTGAAAACTCCTCAAACGTCACGCTGGCCGCTCCCGCCGATTCTCCATGGCGCGATTATGCCCAATCGCATGGCCTTGGCTTTGTGCCGCTTCAATGATCTGACGCCTGCTCTCACGGCCCCTTTCTCCGGAACGGGGCCGCTTTTCCTTTGTTTGCGGCATTGGATATTGAGAAAAACGCTTTCATCTGCTATAATAATGTTTACCGCGCGGGCCAAATGATAAAAGACGGCGCGGGCGGTAACAATATAATGAACTTCCGAAATAATAAGGAGATGCGAAATACATGAAGCTTGGTGTGGTTGGACTGCCCAACGTGGGCAAGAGCACGCTATTCAACGCGATTACCAACGCCGGGGCCCAGGCGGCCAATTATCCCTTCTGTACCATTGAACCCAACTCCGGCGTAGTGGCCGTTCCCGACGCCCGGCTGGACATGCTGGCCGAAATGTACAGCCCCAAAAAGGTGACGCCGGCCAGCGTGGAATTTGTGGATATCGCCGGTCTGGTCAAGGGCGCCAGTCACGGCGAGGGCCTGGGAAACAAATTTCTGAGCCATATCCGGGAATGCGACGCCATCGTGCACGTGGTCCGCTGCTTCGAGGACGACAACATCATCCACGTGGACGGCAGCGTGGATCCCGCCCGGGATATCGAAACCATCAATCTTGAGCTGATCTTCGCCGACATGGAAACGGTGGAAAAGCGGCGGGACAAGGCCTCGAAGCTGGTGAAGACCGGAGATAAGAAATACGCCGCCGAAGCTGAAACGGCTGATAAGGTGTATAAGCACCTGGAGGCCGGCAAGCCCGCCCGCACCTGCGAGCTCAGCGAGGAAGAACGGGAAACGGCAAACGGCTGGTTCCTTTTGACCATGAAGCCCGTCATCTACGCCGCCAACATCGCCGAGGACGCCATCAGCGATGCGGATAGCAATCCCATGGTGGCCGCCGTAAAGAAGATCGCCGATGCCGAAAGCGCAGAATGTATCACCATTTCAGCGGCCATTGAGGAGGAAATCGCCGGCATGGAGCCGGAGGAGCGGCAGAAGTTCCTGGACGAAGTGGGCATACGTCAAAGCGGCCTGGACGCGCTGATCACCGCCTGCTATCACCTGTTGGGACTGATCAGCTTCCTGACAGCCGGCGCCGACGAATGCCGGGCCTGGACGATCCGCCGCGGCACAAAAGCGCCGCAGGCCGCCGGCAAGATCCACACCGATTTTGAGCGCGGCTTTATCCGCGCGGAGATCGTGCCCTTTGAAACGCTGAAGGAGCTGGGCAGCATGAACGCCTGCCGCGAAAAAGGCCTGATCCGCAGCGAAGGCAAGGATTATGTGATGCAGGACGGCGATGTCACGCTGTTCCGCTTCAACGTGTAAACGGAAAGGCAAGCTATGAGCAAACTGACCTACGCCGCCAAGCGCGCCCTGAAAATGGACTGGAAGCGCATGGCGCAAACCGCCGATATGCTGCATGAAAAAACCGGCAAAAGCCGCGCATGGCTGCTGCAGGATATGGTAAAATGCGCCCTCAAATATAACGCGGGCTATATGGATTACAAGATCGCCGCCATGTATCGCCTGAACGACGCCCAGCGGCGCACAGTGATCACCCGCGGCATCAGCAACAGCATCGTCCGCCGGATGAACGATAAAGCCTATTGGCACAATTTTGACGATAAAACAGAGTTCAACACCCTGTTTGCCGACCAGGTGGGCCGCAAATGGATCAAAGCGGACGCAAAGCTTACCGAGGATCAGCTGCGTGCTTTTCTGGCCGATTTGCCCAGCGTGCTGTACAAGCCCCTGGAGGGCTCCAGCGGCGTGGGCATCGTCAAATTTGAGCAAAAGGACTGGGCTGACCTGCCCGCCTTTTTAAAAAAGGTCCAGGGCATGGGCGACGGGCTGCTGGAAGAGCTTCTGATCCAGCACCCCGATATGGCCAGGCTTTGCCCCACCTCGGTCAATACCGTGCGCATCGCAACGCTGCTGGGCGATAAACAGGAAGGGATCGTGTACGCCTTCCTGCGCATCGGTAACGGCAAGGTGATGGATAATGTGGATCAGGGCGGCATGGCGGCCAGGGTCGATCTGGACAGCGGCAAGCTGCTCACCGTAGCCGCCGACAAAGCGGGCAACGTGTTTGATAAGCATCCCATGACCGGCACGCCCATCATCGGCTTTACTATTCCCTATTTTGAGGAAGCAAAACAGATGTGCCTGGCCGCTATGCGCAAGGTACCCCAGGTGCGCTTTGTGGCCTGGGACGTGGCCATCACCGCCGACGGCCCCCGTTTTATCGAGGGGAACAGCTTCCCCAGCCACGCCGTGCCGCAGTTTGCCGCCCACTATCCCGACGGCATCGGCATACTGCCCGAATTTCGCAAGTTTATCGATATCTGAGCGCTCATCCCCCGTAAAGGAGGTGTTATCTTGGATCTGCTGAGAACGATGCTGGTGTATATGATGCTGCTTACCGGCAGCGCCACCATGGCGGCAGGGGCCACGCCCATTCCCTACGAGCTGCTGCGCACGCCCACGCCCGTGCCCACCGCAACGCCTGTGCCCACGCCTACCCCGGTCCCCACGCCCACGCCTACGCCCGAGCCAACGCCCACGCCGCTGCTGCTGCACGTGAACAGCCATGGCGAGGAGGTTCAGCAGATGCAGGAGCGGCTGATCGCGCTGGGCTACCTGACCGGCAAAGCGGACGGCTTTTTCGGTCCCAAGACCGAAACGGCGGTCAAGCGTTTCCAGGAGGCCAACGGCCTCAAGGCCGACGGATACGCCGGACCTCTGACGCTGGAAAAGCTGATGAACGATCCCAATGTGGTCGCCCAGCCTACGGCTACGCCCAAAAATAAATAAATCTTCAATCTTTTTCTAATTCTTTTCTCATTTTCGCAAAAGGACGGCTTAATCTTCCCGCGCTATACTGCAACCGTAACAAAGAAACACAACAGCAAGGAGGTTCGTAAAATGGATCATCTTGAAATGGTAGAAAAGCTGCGGGACAAGGCCAATGTGAGCTACGAGGAAGCCACCGACGCCCTGGAGGCGTGCGACTGGGATCTGCTGGACGCGCTGCTGATGCTGGAAAGCGAAGGCCGCCTGCACGAGATCGAAGACGCCGCTTATTCCACCCGGAACGAGCAAGCTGAAGGAAAGCCTGAAACGAAGGCCCGCAAACCCAAAGACAAGGGGCTGTTCACCAGCCTGATGCAGGGCGCCGCGAAGCTGATCAAAAAGGGCAACGCTGTATCGGTGGAAATCAAAAAGAACGGCGAAGTCCGCCTGGCCCTGCCCCTTACCGCCGTGGTGATCGCTCTGATCTTTATGTTCTGGTGGATGCTGATCGCCGCCGCGATTTCCATGGTGTTCGGGTATCGCTATTCCATCCGGGGCCTGTCCATTGACGACAGCGTGAACAGCGCCATGGATAAGGCCGGGGAATTTGTGGACAACGTGGTCAAGCCCGTCGATGTAAAAATCGTGCACGGCGAAGACAAGGATTCCGAAAACAAGGAGTAATCCCCGCAGGGATGCCGGCCAGTCCGGCATCCCTTTATCTGTTTCTGTGGAGAGATGAGTATGCCGCAATCTATCCTGTTAATTGAAGACGAAGAATCGCTGGCCCGCTTTGTAGAGCTGGAGCTGATGCACGAGGGCTATGCCGTTACAAAATGCTTTGACGGCCGGGAAGGGCTGGATACTGCCCTGCGGGAGGATTTTGATCTGATCCTGCTGGATATCATGCTGCCCTCGCTGAACGGCCTGGAGGTGCTTCGCCGCCTGCGCAGGGAAAAAAGCACGCCGGTGATCCTGCTCACCGCCAGGGACGCCGTGATGGACAAGGTGACCGGACTGGACACAGGCGCCGACGATTATATCACGAAGCCCTTCGCCATTGAGGAGTTATTGGCGCGGCTCCGGGCCGCCCTGCGCAAACAGCCCGCTCAGAGCGGCGCTGGGCCCATGCGGGTAGGACCGGTAGCGCTTGATCCCCTGCGGCATACGGTAACGGTAAAGGACGCGCCCGTATCGCTGACCAGCCGGGAGTTCCAGCTGCTGCAATACATGATGGAAAACCACGGCATCGTGCTCTCCCGGGAAGCGCTGCTTTCCACGGTATGGGGCTATGATTATATGGGCGAGACCAACGTGGTGGACGTTTATATCCGCTATCTGCGGCAAAAGATCGACGAGGCCCATGACGTTAAAACGCTGCACACCATCCGCGGCGTAGGCTATGTGATGAAATCGGAGGATAGCCATGTCTGAAAACCGGCGCATGACATCTACCGCCGTTCGCATCAACCGCAGCTTTACCCTGCGGCTGATTTCGCTTTTATTCTGGGTCAATCTGTTTGTGCTGCTGCTGGTGACCGTCAGCTGGTGCTACGCTCAGGAAAGGGAAGCTTTAGGCAGCGCATGGCAGCCCAACCTGAGGCGCAGTATATCCATCAGCGCGGCTGAGCCATGGTATGAATGGCCAGGCACCATGGACTACGCCTTCCAGTCTTCCCAGCAGCAGGAAGCGTACACCGTTCAAGGCGCTCCTTTTTTCCGTCAGGTGGCGCGCCTGTTCGTCGCGCTGCTCAGCGCTGAAGCGCTGCTGATCCTGTCCGACTACGGAGCCGGACGTCGAAAGGCCGAACGGCTGCTGACGCCCCTCCGGCGCATGGCCGAAACGGCGCAAAACCTGGATAAGACCTTTGATACCCGCAAGTATCACGACTTGGAAGAGAGCATATCCCAGCTGGACGTGGGCACCGAGAACGCCCGGATAGAGACCGGCGACCGCGACCTCAAGGGCATGGAGGACGCCATCAACGGCCTGCTGCGCCGTACCCAGGAAGCCTATCGCCAGCAAACGCGGTTTGTTTCCGATGCCTCCCATGAGCTGCGCACGCCCATTGCCGTGATCCGCGGCTATGCCGATATGTTAGATCGCTGGGGCAAGAATGACGAAAAGGTGCGCGACGAGGCCATCGCCGCCATACTAAAGGAAGCCGACGGTATGCAGCGGCTGGTGGAGCAGCTGCTGTTCCTCTCCCGGGGCGACAGCGGGCGTCAGCATCTGGATCTGCAGCGGGTGAGCCTGACCCAGATCGCCCGGGAAATCTGCGAAGAGATGCAGCTGGTCGACCCGGAGCGCCCCTTCATATTGCAGGACGATACGCCCGTATACGCCCGGGGCGACGCCGGCATGCTCAAGCAGGCGGCGCGCATCCTGGCCGAAAACGCCATGCGCTATTCGGCAGCCGGCGAGCATATCACGCTGCGCGCCTTTATCAACGATAAAGAAGAAAGCTGCTTGACGGTACAGGATAACGGTATCGGCATGCGTCCCGAGGATGTGCCGCACATCTTTGAGCGCTTCTACCGCTCGGATAAAGCCCGCAAACGGGAGGGCGGCACCGGGTTGGGGCTGGCCATCGCCAAATGGATCGCCGACGCCCACGACGCGTACTTTGACGTGATCACCCGGGAAGGCGTGGGGACGCGCATCACGCTGTGCCTGCCGCCCTGCCCGCAGACGCCCCAGGAGAACTGATATGCCACAAATGCCTGGCGCTGGATCATGACGGCACCGCCGTCATGAGCACCGCCGTCAGCTGAGCGAGGGCGGGCTGAGCTTTTTATCAGCGGAGGATTTGAAGCGATTCCTGTTTGAATAAAAGCCAACGCAAAAAACGCGTCCTCCGTCCGGAAAGCGCGTTTTCCTATATTTTTCTGTGGATCAATCAATTCATACAGCTCCCTAATTAAAACCATATAAGCAGAAATTTGACGGAGAGGAATTCGCGCTTTTTATTGGCACGCCTCGTTCGCTCCTCTTCCCCGTCAAATTTCTGTTTTAAAGTGTGCACATTTAATTAGGATTTTGCATCAGGTGCTCAAACAGGTCTCCGGCGCCGGTATCCTCGCCCACCTCGCTGTACACCAAGCCGTACGCGCTGCCGTCGCAGACGCCCTGCCCCATCGTCAGGTTTTTACCCTTGAGGGATTTCTCCTGATAGTCCTGCAAAGCATAGGCCGCAGCCGCCATCTCGTTGGCGGTTTTCCCGCCGTAGAAATCCAGCGGCGCGTCATAATCGATCACCGTCTCCTGATCGCCGTACAGGTGCAGATACAGCTTTTTCACCTTCCAGTTGCCCCAGTTGGCGTAGCCGTACCCCACATCGTACTTGTCATCCATGGCGGTGGTCAGCGAGCGGATGGCAGCGTCGGCGCATACCTTGTGCCCGCCATCGATGCCTTCGCCGTTTTTGGAATGCGTCACCAGCACGTCAGGCTTATACATGCGCACGATGCGGGATACATGGCGGACAAACTGCACCTCGCTCCAGTTATCGTACTGCCCCTGAAGGCTGGTGCTCATGCGCGGTTTGAAATACGCCATATACGGATAATTGCGCAGCCCGCACATCCATGCGCCATCCAGCAGCTGGCTTTTATAGGCCGCGATGGTATTGACGCACTCGCAGAGCACGATCTCCTTGCCCTGGGCGATATAGGTGGGCAGCAGACCGCCAAAGAACAGATACTCATCGCCCGGATCGGTGATCAAAAGCACCAGGTCGGCCTTTCCCTCAAAATTTTGCCACTGCTGCACCCAGCCGGGCACATTGCCCGCGCCCAGCACGTGCAGCTCGCTGACCTTCATTTCATAGCCTTCCTTATCGGTATTGACCAATCGGATGGCCTGATACCCGCCTGTCAGCGGGATATACTGATTGTAGAAGGCGTCCTCGGTGGCATATACCGTCCGCCATTCCCCGGCGGCATCCTTCGCCTGTGCTTCCCAGGGCGTCAGATGGCCCCAGCTGACGTAAAGGCCGTACATGGGCTCGTCATCGGGCGACGTGATCTCCACATAATTCTTTTTCGTGCCCGTCCAGTACGTATAGTAATCGCCGTCCGTCATGGCGGCGATATCCTTTTTATCCTGGGATGCGGCGATCACGCAGCGGTCGGTGATCTCCGGCGCTTCCTCCGCCAGAGCAGGCAAACAGATCAGCAGGCACAACAGCAGGCAAACGGCAAGCTTTTTCATCGGCAATCTCCTCGTCAACCGTAAAAACCGGCCCATTCCCGCGGAACAGGCCGGTTGACCGTCGTCAGATATTATTCTTCGTCCTCGGCGTCCATAGCGGCCAGGAACTTATCAAACACAGCCTGGGAAACGTCGTCGTCATCCACGCTGACATAGATATCCTCGCCGTTTTCATCCTGCTCGATTTGCAGGATCACCACTTCGCCGTCGTCCCCCTCGGGCTCGTTGCCTTCTTCATCCAGCACCATCAGCACCACGTATTCGTCGCCCTCATGGGAAACGGTGGTCAGGTACTCAAATTTGGATACAACGCCGTCCTCGTCGGTCAATTCCACGATATTATCCTCTTCCTCGGGGATCAGGTTGTTGTTTTCATCCGTCATGATCTTTTCCTCCTCCAAATCAATCCACCATATGGGACGCTTCAATGTTACGCTGCATATCCAGATACTGCTGCAGGATCACCGCCGCGGCCACCTTGTCCACCGTGCCTTTGCGCTCCTCGCGGTGCATGCCGCCCTCGATCAGCGCGCGTTCAGCGGTGACGGTGGTGAGCCGTTCATCCTGATAGATCACATGCAATCCGGCCAATTCCAGCTGCTCGGCCAGCGCCAGCACCTTTTTGGCCTGAAAGCCGATGCTTCCATCCATATTGCGGGGCAGGCCGCACAGCACGCTGCGGGTGCCCATTTCATCGCATATGGCCTTGATATGCTTTACGTCCGGGCCGAAGCCCACGCGCTTGTACACGCTGTGCGGCGTAGCGATCAGCCGCATCTCATCGCTGACAGCGATGCCGATGCGCACATCCCCCACGTCCAGCGCCACAATCCGTCCCTGCATCATTTGTCAAAATGCTCCGTCAGGTAAAAGTGCACCAGTTCCTCCAGGATCTCATCCCGCTCCAGGCGGCAGATCATGCTGCGGGCGTTGTTGAAGCTGGTGATATAAGTGGGGTCGCCGGTCAGGATAAAGCCCGTGATCTGCGTGATGGGATCATATCCCTTGGCCTGGAGCGCGCGATAAACATGCTCCAGGATCGCCTGGGCAGTGCTGCGGCCGTCGCGAATTGGCTGCAGCTTTGTGGTTTCGTTCAGATTAGACAAAACGGCCACCCCCTTACTGAGGATTTATTATACCCCGTTTTGACAAAAATGGCAATAGCAAAACGCCCATTTCAGGGCATTTCCTCCTGTTTTGCGCACTGCAGAGCCCGGACAGCGCCCCGCAGGCACACAAAAAGCGGCAGCGACAGCAGCATCCCCGGGAGCCCGGCAGCCAGTCCGCCCGCAGACAAAAGCAAAAGCACGTACGCCGGATGCAATCCGGTAGCCCCGCTCATCAGCCGCGGAGAAAGGAAAACGCTTTCAAACTGCTGCACCGCAGCCAGGGCGACCATGGCCCAGAGCGCTGTATACATCCCCTGGGGCAGCGAAAACAGCAGAACAGGGATCGCGCCCAGATACGGGCCCATATAGGGGATCAGGTCACACACGCCCATCATTGCGCCCAGCAGCAGCCAGGCCGGCACGCCCACGATCAAAAGCCCCAGGGCGGTAAGCAGCGCAACGCTCAAGCTGACAAGCAGCTGTCCCCGAAAATACGCGGTGATCTCCCGCCGCATCTCCCGAAGCGCGGCCAGCAGCCGCCTGCGGTATCTGAGCGGGATCAGGAGCGAAGCCTGAAAACAGAAGCTATCCCGATCCCGGAGGAAATAAAAGGCCAACACCGGTGAAAGGAAGGCTCTTCCCAGCCTGTCCGCAGCGCCGGCCATTCGCTGCATCAGATGGGGCGCCGCCTCCAGCGCCCGGTTTCCCGCCCGCTGCAGCAGCTCCTCCGAGGAGGCCAGCGTGACCTGCAAACGGGAAAAAAGCTGGGTCTGCTCCAGACGGTCCAATATATGCTGAACCGAATCGATCAGCTGCGGCACAGCGCCCGACGCCAGCGACACTTGGGAGATCAGCTGGGGTATCAGCAGCCCCAGCAATCCAATGACCGCGGTAAACAGAGCCAGCAGCGAAAGCAGCGCCGCAAGCCCCCCGGGCAAACGGCGTTCCAACACCCTGCAAAGCGGTGCCGCCGTCCAGGCCAGAAGCACCGCCAGCGCGGTCTGAAAGAGCAGCGGCGCGATCATGCGGCGCAGGAGGATAAGAAGCAGCCCGGCGGCAGCCGCCAGAACAGCCAAGTGGATATGCCTGGAGGAAAAGCGGCGCTGCGCCGCCGCAGCGCTCATATTACAGGCCCAGCTTTCGGCTCAGCATCCGCTTTGCGCGCTTGACAGCGCGCAGCATATACTTGCGCGTACTCTCCATCCTGCACCCCACGGCATACCCCATCAGCGCGCCGGACACCATATACTTTGCCATTTTCATACGCTTCCCCCTTTCAATTCTGCCTGCACGGAATGGTCACCTGGCCCGTGCCGCCCATGGCGCGGACATGGAAGGAGGCGGCGTACCAGCGGCCCGCGATCAGATCGTCCACCGGGCCGGAGGATATCTCCAGCGCCGCCACCCGCAGCGTATCCTCATCCAGCAGCACGTCGGTCACCAGCCCAATGCGCGCGCCGTTGGCATCGGTAACGCGAAACAGGCGGAAGGCCGCCTCCCGCGGCACACGGACAGGCTTTCCGGTGCAGATCACCGAAAGCTTTCCCAGCATGCCGATGGCGCCGGATTCCACATATCGAGAGGCGCGCAGGCCATCCCGCACCACCAGACCATGCAGCGTTTTTCCATCCTGAGACACCACGCCGCGCACCACCGTTCCGATCTGCCGCCCCTCCAGGATCACCGGCAGTCCGATCAGCCGTTTCATTCCGGTCATTGCGATCACCATCGCTATTGTCCCGCCCGGACCCAAACTCCATGCGTGGCAAAAAAACGCAGGCTATCCATTTCCATTGAGGGGCGGCAGGCGGCTGAAAACAGGCAGGAACATCACAAAGGTCAATCCTCCGGCAGCCGCCATGATCAGAAATCCCGTTCGCAGATCCACCACTCGTCCCGCAAGCCCGCCCAACACCCGGGCGATGCCAAACCCCGCCGCTGAAACCAGGGTTTGCCCGCCCGAGCGCAGCTCCTCCGGCGCAGCGAGACTCAAATATTTCGCCATAGAAAAAGCGATCACCACAAAGCCCAAACCGTGCAGCAGCTGGCTGGCCATGGCAACCGCCACGCTCCGGCACAGGCCCAGTATCAGATACCGCAGCGACAGAGCGGCTGCCGATAACAGCATCAGTTTGCCCGCGCCGAAACGCTTGAACAGCCTGTCCCCCAGCAGCAGAAACGGGATCTCGCTTACCGATGCGATAAACAGGCTGAGTCCCAGCAAGCGGCTGCCGCCGCCCGGAAGCGCTGTAAACAGCAAAGCGTAATAGCTGAAAAAATAGCCAAGCGTTGCCTGCAGCGCCATGAAAAGCGCAAGCAGCGGCTTCATGTACGGCAGTCGAAGCGTCCGCAGGGCTGAAACGCTTTGCCGCTTTTCCTTTGCGGATGCATCCCGAGGCAGCAAAAAAGACGCCGCCAGCGTTATCCCAAGGCCGCAGCAAACAATCAACGGCACAGCGCCGTATCCGTCCTTCAGCGCTTCGCCCGCCGCCAGACTGCACAGCGCGTAGGAAAGGCCGCCCGCCAGGCGCGTGGGCCCATAGGGTTGACCGTCTTTCTGCAGTTTCTTCAAAACAATGCCGTCTCCAAGCGGCTGAATGGCGGGATAACAGCCCGCAAACGCTCCTCCGATCGCCAGCAACCCGCCCAAGCCGCGCTGCGCCGGATACAGCGTCAGGATCAGCATGGAAAGAAGGATGGCAGCCCGGAGCACGGCGGTCCGCCTTCCCGTCCGGTCGCTGAGACCGCCCCAAAACATCTGAGCAGGCGCCGACATGAGCGGAAAAGCCGCAAGAAGCCATGGCAGCGCCGTCTCTTCTACGCCGCGCTGCTGGAAATACTTGCCGATATATCCCTGATATACGGCGTTCGCTCCATAGGCCGCCGCCATGAAGACCGCCCCGCCCCACGCAGATCGCTTCAACCTCCACGCTCCAATCCTTTTTTCGCTATTTTTTACAAAAGCGCCGAAAGTATGCGGCACGGGCCGCCTTGCCTTTTGCGGCGGATGCGGATATAATAGGAAAAAACGACCGGAGGAAACCGCCGTGCTGGGAATCGCCTATTTTGCCGTGTATCTGCTGAGCGGATACCTTATGGTTCGGGATCTGCTGCCGGACAAACGTCTGCCCGTTCGCATCTGGCTGGGGACAGCGCTTGGCATACTGCTCATGATGTGGCTGCCCGCGCTGCTGGCCTTCGGCTTTGATTTCACGGTAAAAGCGCATATGCTGGCGCTGCTCCCACTGATCGCGCTGACGCTATGCGCGCATTTTTTTCTGCGGAACAAAAGCGTACGCCCGCGTCCCTTTTCTCCCGAGGATAAAAAGCTTCTGGCGCTGATGGCCTTCGTGGCCCTGCCGCTGACGGTATTGGGCGGATATCTGCAATATACCCATGTGCTGCGGCCCGTAAACGGCGCCTTCAACGTGGGCCAGAGCACCTACGGCGATCTGCCGCTGCATCTGGGCATCGTCAGCAGTCTGCGGGACGCCGCTTTCCCGCCCGATTACAGCATATTGCCCGGGGAGCGGTTGGTTTATCCCTTCCTTGCCGACAGTTTTTCCACAAGCTTCATGCTCTTTGGCCTGCCGCTTCGCTGGGCCGTCATTCTACCCGGCACGCTGATGATGGCCATGGTGTTCGCGGGATATATGATATTGGCCGACCGTATGGCCTCCTCCCGGCGGGCCACGGTGGTTTGGGCAACGCTGTTCGTTTTCATCAACGGCGGGATGGGCTTTCTGTACAGCATCGATACCCTGGGCGTCAGCAACGGCGGAGCTGGCGTCAATCCCCTGCAGGCAGGCACCTGGCTGGACAGACTGGAAACCGTCCTGCAGGGCTGGTATCAGACGCCGGCCAACCACGCGGACTTTACCTACTATAACCTGCGGTGGAGCAATATCATTGCCGATATGCTGATTCCCCAGCGCACCTTCCTGGGCGGCTGGTGCGCGCTTTTGCCCTGCGTTTACCTGCTGTACGACGGCTTTATGGATCGGGAAACGGGGTCGGTCGATCTCAGGCAATCGGCGCTGCTGGGCGTAATGGCGGGCGGACTGCCGCTGCTGCACACCCATTCTTTTCTGGCGCTGGGCCTTATGAGCGCTGGCTGGATGATTTTCGATCTGATCCGCAGCCGGGGCAAAACGCTGAAAGCCTGGATATTATACGGCGGGCTGGCCTGCCTGCTGGCCGCGCCACAGCTGTTTTTCTGGACTTTCCGGCATACGGCGGGAAACAGCGGCTTTGTGCGCTTCCAGTTCAACTGGGTCAACAATTCGGGCGGAAACGGTCTGCGGGACGGCTATCTCTGGTTCTGGGTCAAAAATATCGGTCTGCCCGCGCTGATGCTGATCCTGGCGCTGCTGGATAAAAACGGCAAACGCAGAATGATCGCCTGCGGCGCGTTCCCGATCTTCATCGCCGCCGAATTTCTGCTTTTCCAGCCCAACGAATACGATAACAACAAGCTTTTCTATGTCTGGTGGGCGCTGTGCGCCGTGCTTGCCGCCGATTGGGGCGTAACGCTTTTTGATCGGCTGCGCGGATTGCGCTCCCGCTATATGCTGGCGCTCATGGCGGCTGTCTGCTGCTTTTCCACAGGTTCGCTTTCCATCGCCAGGGAATGCGTCAGCGATTACCAGATGTACAGCGCGGAAGCCGTGGAAACGGCTGAATTTGTGGAGAATAACACGCCCGCTCACTGTACCTTCATGGCCTGGACGGAGCACATCAATCCGGTATCCGGCCTGGCAGGACGCGATATCGTATGCGGTCCCAGCTTATGGCTGTACTGGCACGGCTATGATCTGAGCGCCCGGGAATGGGATATCCGCGATTTTTACGCCGATCCGGAGAATCAGCAGGAGATCCTCCAAAAATACGGCGTGGATTATATCCTGGTGGGCGACTATGAACGCAGCTCCCTGCAGATCGACGAGGATGCGCTGAGCAGGCTTTATCCCCTAATTTTTGAAAGCCAATGGGGCAACATGCGCATCTATCAGGCGGTGAGCGAAAATGATTGACCGGTTCCTTCGCTATTCCCTGGAGCACGGGCGAAAGATCACGCTGATGATCCAGGATGAAAAAGGCCTGCGCCGCCTCAATATCACCGTTACGCATTTTGACGAAGAGGCGATCTTTTATACCACGGCGCGGGGCAAAAAAGAAAAAAACCTGGCAAGGGAGCGGGTATTGTCCGCCTTCTACGCCAGAGGAGACGATGGCGATACGCTGAAAAATGAAAATATCCAAAATTCGCCGAATGCGAAAATCTGATTGCATCAATCGATAACAAATGGTATAATAAGCTGAATCGTATTTTCCAAATAAAGGAGGAATTTGCATATGCCGCTCGTAACCACAACCGAAATGTTTAAGAAAGCCTACGAAGGCGGATACGCCATTGGCGCGTTCAACGTAAACAACATGGAAATCGTGCAGGGCATCACCGAGGCTGCCAAGATGGAAAACGCCCCCGTGATCCTGCAGGTGAGCAAGGGCGCCCGCGCCTATGCCAACCACACCTACCTGGTCAAGCTGGTGGAAGCCGCCATCAAGGAAACCGATCTGCCCATCGCCCTGCACCTGGATCATGGCCCCGATTTTGAAACCTGCAAGAGCTGTATCGACGGCGGTTTCTCCTCCGTTATGATCGATAAGAGCGGCCTGCCTTTTGAGGAGAACATCAAAGAAACCCGCCGCGTGGTGGAATACGCCCACGATCACGGCGTGGTGGTGGAAGCTGAGCTGGGCACCCTGGCCGGCGTGGAGGACGACGTAAAGGTCTCCGCAGAGGACAGCAGCTACACCCGTCCCGAGGAAGTGGAAGAGTTTGTCACCCGCACCGGCTGCGACAGCCTGGCCATCGCCATCGGCACCAGCCACGGCGCTTACAAGTTCACCGCCGCCCAGTGCACCCGCAATGCCGAAGGCATCCTGGTGCCCCCGCCCCTGCGCTTTGACGTGCTGGAAGAGGTAAGCAAGCGTCTGCCCGGCTTCGCCATCGTGCTGCACGGCGCTTCCCGCGTGCCCCAGGAA
>JAFUDW010000057.1 GCA_017464225.1 Clostridia bacterium
ACGGAGGCGCATGTCAAGTTGAAGCGTATTTTAGGCAATACCCCTTTTGCCTAAACTAGCATAAACGTATCGTTTGCACATCAGGAACACAGAAGTAGCTGAACGAAAGATGAAAAGTTCAGCGCATAAGAAAAGCCCTGTTTACCCGGGTAAACGGGGTTTTTCTTATCCTTGAAAAAGTATTTGATAGCGGTAGAAGCTCCTGGATTTTTCAGAATCTGGGCAGCTTCATTTTTTATTGCTAAGCCAAAAGTTTACGTGAGTTGACAAGAGTTTACGCGAGTTGACGTCGTTCCCCGCTCCTCTATGACCCCTTAGGATACGCTAGAGGAGGACTCAATAACGGCCCACTCGGTGTCTTTGGGAACTTGGGTGAACGTGGTTATTTAAGAACGATGTCATCAAGCACGCCCTATCAAGGATACGCCGCTTATCTTGCGTTCAATAATGGTGATATCCGCAGTTCCAATGATGCGAAGGGCATGGGCTTTTCTGTCGATGCTCCGTCTTCTCTCTGCCCCCTTGGAATACGCCAGAGGAGGTACGATATGGGGACATTACGACGCTGCTGTGCGATTAAGGGGTGTAACAGTGATATTCCGCACTTCGGTTTCTCGTGATAGTGGAAGCGCATTCCGTTTTCTTGCTGATTCTAACGAGATACTATCGGGAGATAATAATTCTGACCTAAAATCCGTGGCTACGTCTGTTAAGCTGCAATAAGCATTGTCAAACCCCCGCATTTCTCTGTCCCCTTGGAATACGCCAGAGGAGGTCATTTTACCGATGTTTTTGCCGAAGGCTATTTCCATTTTGGAGCGGAAGGAGCTTATTATTCTTCAAGTGCATATCTTGCCTCAAGCGCTAGAAACGCTGGGTTCAGAATCACTTTTCTTACGTCTTTTATTCGCAATGTGATTCATCCGGTGAAAGCGATTTTTCAGCGACAAGGATCGTTCCGTCGTCCTGTTGAACTTCCCGGATCACATGGAAGCCGTTCTTTTTCCAGAAATGCGTGGACTGCGGGTTTCCTTGATCGATTCCCAAAAGAACGCTTTTCATGCCGGACGCTTTTATGTAATGACAGGCTTCCCGAATGATGCCGGAGCCGATCTGTTTTCCCTGAAGCTGCTTGTTCATCATAAAGAAGCCGATAAACGCCGATTGAGCGTCCGGATATCCCGCAATGAGATCCATCACAGCCACCAGGGTCTCACCGTCATAAAACCCAACATAGAATTTGGCCTCTGACGAGGTATTGGGCGGCGTTATGTGAAGATCGTTCAGGATCAGCGCTTTGGAGGGCTGCTTGCCGCAGTATTGATAGTATTGCGTGTTCTCCAAACAGAGGGCAAGGATGCTGTCCGCGTCGGAATCCTTCATCCGCCGAACCCGATATCGGGCGCTGAGCTTTGAAATATCAAACATGATTCGCCTCCGTGCGATTTGCGATTTCCTTTCCGGGCTTTTTCCTTTTCCACGCATAGACGCCGATGCCTGTAAACAGCGCGCTGCAGGGACCCATGATCAAAAACCAAATGATATTTTCCATGGATCTTTTTCTCCTTTGCGGTATTCCGCGATGGGAGCTGTTATTGTTGCAGGTTCCATTTCATCGGGCGGTATTTGGAAACGTCGTCCATAAAACCGGCTGAACGGTATACGGAGTATCCTGCGTCGGTAGCCTTTAGCTCCAGAGCGCACAGGTTCATACGCTTCGCTTCGCATAGGAGCTCGTTGATCAGAAGGCGGGCATAGCCCTTGCGGCGATAGGGGGGACAGGTGTAAACGTTTAATACCGTTCCGGTCATTCCGTTTAAAAAGGCAGGGCTCATGGGTTTTTCTACCACAAGAAGGAACGCGCATGAAACAATGCGCGATTCCTCCCGAACGATATAGCAAAATAAGTCCTTTTCCATATGCCGCTCAAAGTACGCCGGGAGATTTTGCAGAATCATCTCAGCGTCTTGATCGTCTATATGACCGCGATCCTCCAGTAAATATGCCATCCTCAATTGCACAAGCGTATCGATATCCGATCTCAGCGCTTTTTCAACCTTCATATGAGCAGTCTCCTGTTCCGTGATTCAATGGATTCATTATAACACAGGCGGCAGACCGCATCAATCGGTACCCTTCAAACGGGGTCTTTTCAGTTGTTTACCGTACCTGGAAGCTTGCCTCGGCGGCCCGCATGCCGTCCAGATAACAGGTCACGGTGTACTCGCCCTGGGGAACCAGGCCCAGCGCGTCGCGCAGAAGGGTGAAAAATTCGCTGCCGATGAAGGGCCACTGCACCTGCATTTGCGGTGTTTTCATCGTCCGGTAAACCACGTTGCCCAGATTGTAAACGCAGGCGAAACCGCCCGGCGCGCGGAATACTAAAATGGTTTGGTATTCACGATCCAGGGCCAGCTCGGGATAGGACAAGGTGACGCGCAGACCGCAGTCGGTATCGTCCAGCGTCCGGGATATTTCTTCGGCTTCAAAGCGAACGCTGTGGGAGATGTCCCGGTCGGATGAGCTGTCCGCGGGACGCCTGCAGGGAAGCAGCGCCAATCCCAGCCGGTCAGCCGTCAGCTTGCCATCCGCGAACGGCGGGGGCGCGGGCAATGAAATCAGCGCTTCGCCGCTGTCGCCCAGGCTGTTGATCACGGTGATAATATAGTCTGCGCCAGGAGCCAGAAAACGCAGGGTGCAGGTTTGATTTTCAATGTTTTCTTCCATGTACTCCGTTTGCGGATCCAGCGTTTCCGTGGCGTACCGGTACAGCACCGTATAGGGCGCGGCTTCGGCGCTGTCCTGCCAATAAACGGTGACCAGGCCGCGGGAGGACACGATATCGGTTGATATGCGGATGCCGTTCACCGCCTCTTCGGCGGCCGCGCATCCCCAGAGCAGCGCTATCCAGAGAATGATGGTACACGCTTTTTTCATGATCTCACCTCTTTTGCGATTGATGTATTCAGCATAGAACCGCGCCGCCAAGCGGTCAAACCTCAATTGCTGGATGGGCTGGATATCTAAGGAAATAAAGCGGCCTGTTTAACGGTTTTTCCCAGGGGAAAATATGGCAGCTTTAGGGCAAAGCCGCGGATTTCTGCTTTTTTCGTGTTTATTGCTTGCCAAGCGCGGCGGAATTTCGTATTATAAATAATAATCATTTTCCCGCAGGAGGAGAAGGGATGGAACGGGTTTACAATTTCGCCGCCGGCCCTGCGGTCATGCCCGAGGAGGCGCTGCGCCGGGCGGCGGACGAAATGCTGAACTATCGCGGCAGCGACATGTCGGTGATGGAAATGAGCCATCGTTCCGCTGCCTATCAGGATATTTTTGACCGCACGGCGGAGCTGCTGCGCCAGCTCCTGGATATCCCGCAGGATTATGCCGTGCTGCTGCTCCAGGGCGGCGCTACGGGGCAGTTTGCCGCCGTTCCCATGAACCTGCTGAGCGCTTCGGCGGATTATATTGACAGCGGCCATTTTGCGCATTCGGCCATGGCGGAGGCGCAAAAATACGGCAGCGTGCGCTGCGCCGCATCCACCCGGGAGCAGGGCTATTGCAGGGTGCCTGCCCAGAGCGAACTGCGGCTTGACCCTGCCGCTGATTATCTGTATTATTGCGCAAACAACACCATTTACGGCACCGCCTTTTCTTACATTCCGGAAACCGACGCGCCCATCGTGGCCGATATGTCCTCCAATATCCTGTCTGCGCCTGTTGATGTGCGCCGTTTCGGCGTGATTTTCGCGGGCGCGCAGAAGAATATCGGCCCTGCCGGCCTCACCGTGGTGATCGCGCGGCGCAGCCTGCTGGGCCGTGCCCGGGAGATAACGCCCGCCGTGTTCAACTGGCAGGTGATGGATGAAAAGGGAAGCATGCTCAATACGCCGCCCACCTACGCCATCTATATGGCGGGCCTGTGCCTGGAATGGCTGCTGGATCAGGGCGGTGTGGCGGCCATCCATGCGCGCAATCGGCGCAAAGCCGATCTGCTGTACGCTTACCTGGATCAGAGCCGCCTGTTCCGTGGAAAGGCCGACCGGGACAGCCGCTCGCTGATGAACGTGACCTTTACCACAGATGACCCGGCTTTGGACAGCGCCTTTGCCAGGGAAGCCTCGGAGAAGGGGCTCTGCTCCCTCAAGGGCCATCGCGTGGCGGGCGGTATGCGCGCCAGCATCTACAACGCTATGCCCGAGGAGGGCGTCCGCCGGCTGATCGATTTTATGGCTGATTTTGAGAAAAAAGCATTGAAGCAACGCTGAGGAGGGGAAAGCCTGTGTACATCATTCAAACCTATAATAAAGTGGCCGAGGAAGGCCTCAAGGATTTTAACCATGATATGTATTCCATCGTGGAGGAGACAAACCGCCCGGACGCTATTTTGGTGCACTCCACGCCGCTGCATAATATCCCCCTGGGGCCCGAGCTCAAAGCCATCTGCCGCATCGGCGCGGGCACCAATACCATTCCCGTGGAAAAATGCACCGAGAAGGGCATCGTTGTATTCAATACGCCGGGCGGCAACGCCAACGCCGTCAAAGAGCTGACGCTGGCAGCCATCATATTGTGCATGCGCAACGTGCTCAGCGCCAATGAATGGGTGCGCACGCTGAAGGATGGCGAAAGCGATCCCGGCCGCGCCGTGGAAGCGGGAAAAGAGGTGTACCGCGGCCCTGAGATCATGGGCAAAACCATCGGCATCATCGGCGTTGGCGCCATTGGCTCCCGGGTGGCCCGGGCTTGCTATGATCTGGGCATGCACGTGGTGGGCTATGATCCCTATTTGGGCCACGCTCGGCTGAACGAGCTCAAGCATTACGTCCGGTTCGTGCAGGATGTGAACGAGCTTTACCAGGCTTCGGACATCGTTTCCGTGCATATCCCGCTGACCGACGCCAACCGTGGTTTTGTATCCCGCCAGGCCATCGACGCCATGAAGGACGGCGTCTACCTGATCAATTATGCCCGCGGGCCGGTCATTGACAATGAAGCCGTTTGCGACGCCATTGATTCGGGCAAGATTCGCGGCTTTGCCACAGATTTCCCCACGGCGCGTGAGCTGGGCTACAGGCAGGCGCTGTGCACGCCCCATTTGGGCGCGGGCACGCCCGAGGCTGACGAAAACTGCTCCGTGATGGCGGCGCGGCAGATCTGCGATTATCTGGAAAACGGCAATATCACCCATTCGGTCAATTTCCCGGACGTGGCTTTCGCCCGTGCGGAGGGCGACCGGCTGACCATCATGCATTATAACCGCGTGGGCATGCTGGGCAAGATCACGGAAGCGGTGGCCGCAGCCGGCCTGAATATAGAAAACCTGGTCAATAAAGCCCGGGGAGATATGGCTTATACGCTGCTGGATTTCAACGAGAAGGTGCCCCAGCAGATCGCGGACGCGCTGGCCGCCATGGAAAACGTGATCCGCGTGCGCCTGATCCGCGCATAAAGAAAACGGTATCCCCAAAAAGATCGATAAAGAAATATTTTCAAGGCTTACGGTGTGATTTCGATCACATCGTTTTTTTATCAAAAACACATTGCCGGAGCCAATGCGACTTAACGGAAGCATGGATTATGCTCTTGACATATTCAACAAATGGAATTAATATATTCCAAGAATGGAATATGGGAGGGATGCATTTGCTAAAGCACGGGATCCTTGGCCTGATCAATAACGGCGATAAAACAGGCTATGAAGTGATGACGGTGTTCAGGGATTCCCTGAATCATTTCTGGACGGCGCAGACCAGCCAGATCTATCGGGAGTTGCAGACCATGGAAAAGGCGGGATGGATCAGACAGACCCGCGTCGCTCAAAACGGCAAGCCGGATAAGAACGTGTTTTCCATCACGCCGGACGGTCATGAGGAGCTGCTGCGGTGGCTTCGGGAGCAGAATCTGCCCGCGGGCAATAAAAACCCATTTTTGATGAAGACCTTCTTTATGGGGGAATTGCCGGTGGAAGAGAACATCGCCTTTTTCCGAGCGTTTCAGAACGCTTCCGTTTTTCCCGACGAGGGAAAACAGGTGTCCGCTAATGCCGATATGTACCGGCAGGCGGTCAATCACCCAGAAAAAGCGATCTATTGGAAGCTCACTATTGAGTTTGGACGCATGTATGAAAAAATGCAGCGGGAATGGTGTCAATATTGTATTCAGGCGCTGGAGGGACTGCAGCGCATGAAGGACGGCTTAGAACAGGAGGGGAAAGGAACATGAAGGTGATCTTGCACGATCTGGACAGCCGATATGATGAGCTGATCGCGTCCAGATGCAATTTTGCGGTGGCGGCGGATGGAAAATACGCTCCCTGCCAGGGATGCTTCGGCTGCTGGACAAAGCATCCGGCGGAGTGCTTTATGAAGGACAAATTGCAGCAGATCTGCCGTCTGATCGGGCAGGCGGACGAAGTGGAGATCGTTACAAAGAACCTGTATGGCGGATACAGCGCGCAGATCAAAAACGCCCTGGACCGTTCCATCGGAACGTCCACGCCCTTCAGTACCTACCGCGGAAAGCAAATGCATCACACCCTTCGCTATGGAAAACGCGATCTTTGGAAGGTCGTCGTCTACGGCGATATCACAGCGGAAGAAAAGGAAACCTTCCGCTATCTGGCCCAGCGCAACGCTGTCAATGAAGGCTGCGAGCGATCCGAGGTCGTATTTATTGATCATCTTTCGGAACTGGAGGAGAGGCTATGAAAACGGTACTGATCAACTGCAGCCCGAAAAAGCGCTTTTGCGCGTCCGCATATTTCCTCGCGCTGCAGCGCCTTTTTGTAAGCGGGGAGAAAGTGAGCGAAAAGCTGCGTACGCCGGGCGATCACGCCCGCATCCTGGAGCAGCTTCGCAATGCCCAGGCGGCGGTGTTCTGCCTGCCGCTCTATGTGGACGGCGTTCCTTTCCATGTGCTGCGGTTTATGGAGCAGATGGAGGCGTTCTGCCGGGAAAACGGTCTTCATCTCAGCGTATACTGCGTGGCGAACAACGGCTTTATCGAAGGAAAACAGAATGAGCCGCTGATGCAGATTTTTGAGCATTTCTGTGCTCGTGCCGGACTTGCCTGGGGCGGCGGCGTGGGCATCGGCGGCGGCGTGATGCTGAATGTGTCAAGGATACTGTTCCTGGTTGAGATCGCCTTTCTGCTGCTCAATACTGTGCTCAGCGCGGTCGGCACCGGAAATTTCTTCCCCAAAGACGCCTGGATCAGCTTTGGAGAGAATGCTGCGCTGCTTGTGTATTTCAATCTGGGCATGCTCTATTATCTGGCTCGTATGGGCCGCCATATCAGCAAAGGAACGCCCAGCGGAAAGAAATATACCCGTATCCTGATCCCATCTTTCATCTTTATCCTGTTCGCGGATATCTTCTTTGTCATCATATCGCTCTTTGAGGGCGGACTGTTCCGGGGATGGCTGGCGAAAAAACAATACCAAAAGGCGTAAGGAAAAGAATATATAGATCAGACGCGTGGAGGAATCATATGAGCGATCAAAATAAGAATCAAACGGCAGTCAAGAAAACGGTTAAATCAGGCATCACCTTCGGAAGCGCGCTGGCAATGGTGATAAGCTATACGGCGTGGTATTCCGTTGGCTGGGCGATCATTCATGGCCTGCTCAGCTGGGTCTATGTGATCTATTACGTGATCCGTTATTAAGCGCTTGGATAAAACGGGATTTCATCCACAATAAAAACAAAGCCGTCGGCGGGATTCTTTCCATCCAGCCGGCGGCTGTTTGATTGCGTACTTGATCAGAAATCGCCGTACATGGCGCGGTATTGGGACGGCGTGCAGTTTTTGGCGGCGCGGAAGATGCGGTTAAACGTGCCCACGCTGCCGAATCCCGCTGCGATGGCGATTTCCTGGATGGGACGGTTGGTGTGGGTCAGCAGGTCGCCGGCCACCTCCAGACGCCGTTTGCAAAGGTATTCCGAGAAGGAGAAGCCGAAAAACTGTTTGAACATCCGGGAAAAGTAATATTTGGAGAATCCGGCGTAGGCCGCCACGTCCTCCAGCGTGATATCGTACATGTAGTTCTGGTTCAGGTAGGTCAGCGCGCTGTTCATGATCTCGGAATCAATGGCCTTGCGGTCGGAAAGGTGCTGCAGCGGCGCTTCCTGATTGAGCTGGCGGCGTCCCAGCAGCACATAGATCTGCAGCAGATAGGAATAGCAAAGCGAGTTCCACATGGGCTGCTTCTGTTCGTAGCAGGACGCTATTTTGATCAGCAGCTCGCGGATCTGACGATGGGTGTCGCTTTCATCGTTTAGGTAGATCGGGCATTTGATCAGCGGCGACATCACCGACATATCCCGAAGGTGCAGCAGGTATGTGGGCTCAAAAAGAAACTGGATGCGCTTGGAGCCTTCTTTTTCCTTGAGGGTGTGGGGATAGTCCGCCGGGACGATCAGGATCTGGCCGTCGGTTACGCGATAGGTTTTTTCGGGCAGGGCGTACACCGATTCGCCCTGAGTCTGCAGCATGATTTCAGTGGCCGAATGCCAATGGTCTTCCCGATTGGGATCTTTTTCCGTGACCCGTACACGGATGGAAGAATGGTCAATATACGTGATAAATTCCTGTTTCGCCTGAAGATTCCGGGAACCATCAGGAAAGCGTTTGCGGTTTGAGGTGTCGGTGGAGTTTCGTTTCTTTTCCACGATCGCCCCTCCTTCCGTATGAAAAAAATAGTTGCGCCTTTCGGATGGCGGATAGGAACAGGTAAGCGACGGTAAGCAGTAAAGTAAAAAAAGAATAGAATAGTTTCCCGGTGAATATATTATGATGGATACTTGAATTTTAGACAATGTATGCAATGGTGTATTCTTCTTACACATTGCGTTTCTGCTTGCTAATTTGTGCTTTTTTGCAAGAAATTCTTCCAATTATCCCATTTTATGCCGGAAAATGGTATTTGCGCACATAGAAAACGGCGGAAGCCGCGCTTCCGCCGTGTGGGGCCGCAGGGATATTTATTTGGATACGCCAAAGTATTCCGCCGCTTCCTCGCGCATTTTGTATTTGAGGATCTTGCCCGCCGCGTTCATGGGGAACCCTTCCATGAACCGCACGTAGCGGGGAACTTTGTGCCTTGCCATGTGACTGCGCACATAATCGCGCAGCTCGTCCTCGGTCAGGCTTTGGCCCTCTTTGAGCACCACGCAGGCGCAGATTTCCTCGCCATACTGCTTGTCGGGCACAGCGATGACCTGCACGTCCTGTACTGCCGGATGCGTGTAGATAAATTCCTCGATCTCCTTGGGGTATATGTTTTCGCCGCCTCGGATGATCATATCCTTGAGCCGTCCGGTGATCTTATAGGTGCCGTTGGGCAGACGGCAGGCCAAATCTCCGGTATGCAGCCAGCCGTCCTGATCGATGGCCGCGGCGGTGGCCTCGGGCATCTTGTAATAGCCTTTCATCAGATTGTAGCCCCGGGCCACAAATTCGCCGTTTACATTGTCCGGGCATTCCTCGCCGGTTTCCGGATCCACGATTTTGCATTCCACGTGGGGGAAGGCGCGGCCCACGGTTTCACAGCGCTCGTCCAGCGGGTCGTCCAGCTCGCTCATGGTATCGCCGGGCGCGCTTTCGGTTTCGCCGTAAACCGATACGATGCCCGTCATGTTCATTTCATCGGGCTGGGCGGCCCGGCGCATCAGCTCGGGCGGGCAGCCCGCGCCAGCCATGATGCCGGTGCGCATATAGCTGAAATTGGTTTTGCGGTAGTCGGGATGGTTAAACATGGCGATGAACATGGTGGGCACGCCGTGGAAGGCTGTAATGCGTTCCTGATTGATGCAGGCCAGGGCATTGCGCGCACTGAAATAGGGCAGCGGGCAAATGGTGGCCCCGTGGGTCATGCTGGCGGTCATGGCCAGCACCATGCCGAAGCAGTGGAACATGGGCACCTGGATCATCATGCGATCAGCGGTGGAAAGATCCATCCGGTCGCCGATACACTTGCCGTTGTTGACCACGGCGTGGTGGGTCAGCATCACGCCTTTGGGGAAGCCGGTGGTGCCGCTGGTGTACTGCATATTGCATACGTCGTGAATATCTACCCGTGCGGCCATGCGGTGGAGCTGCTCCTCGGGCACGCTGCCGGAGCGGGCAAGCAGCTCCTCCCAGGTCATGCAGCCCTTCATGCGGAAGCCCACGGTGATCACATTGCGCAGGAAGGGGAGCTTTTTGGCGTGCAGGGCGCTGCCCTGGGCGGTGTTTTCCAGTTCGGGACACAGCTCCCGGATGCTGGCGGAATAATCGCTGTCCTGGCTCCGCTCGATCATGACCAGCGTATGCGTATCGCTTTGCCGCAGCAGATATTCGATCTCGTGAATCTTATAGGCCGTATTTACCGTCACCAGCACGGCGCCGATTTTGGTGGCCGCCCAGAATGTGATATACCAGGCCGGGATGTTGGTGGCCCATACCGCCACTTTGCTGCCGGCCCGCACGCCTACCGATATCAGCGCCCGGGCGCATTGATCCACGTCGTCCCGAAATTGGCTGTAGGTGCGGGTGTAATCCAGCGTGGTGTATTTGAAGGCGTACTGATCGGGAAACTCCTCCACCATCCGATCAAGCACCTGGCTGAACGTGCAGTTGATCAGCGCTTCTTTTGGCCATACAAAATGGCCCGTGTGCAGCTTGTTGCTGTACAGCGTTTTCTTTTCCTCTTCCTGGCCGTAGCGGCTCATGAAGCCCGCGAAATGGGCGAAGATCACCGTCATATCGTTCAGGTCATCCATCCAGGCGGGATCCCATTCCAGGGTAATGAAGCCGTCATAATCCAGCGAGTCCAGCGCTTTGACCAGCAGATCGACCGGCAGGTCGCCCTCGCCGATGAGCTGGAAAGTCAATTGACCGTCCTCGCCGACCAGCGAATCCCGGATATGCACATGGCGGATGTAAGCGCCCAGATTGGTGACCGAGGTCTGCGGCGTTTCTCCGCACTGGCGGTAGGGAAAATGAAAATCCCACAGCGCCGCCAGCGTATCGCTGGCATAGCCGTCCAGCAGGTCGCGCAGCTTGCCCGTATCGGCATATACGCCCATGGTTTCAATCAGCAGCACCACGTCGTTTTCCTGGGCGATGGGCATGGCAAAGGCCAGGGCGGCATGCACAGCTTCTTCTTGAAAGCTGTCCTCGCTGCACGCCGTATGCAGGCGGACGTAAGGCGCATGCATGCGCCGGGCGGCTTCCACGCAGTTTACGATCTCGCGGAAAAGCTCGCCCTGCCGCGCCATGTCGCACAGGTCCACCGTGGTATCGATGCAGGGGATGGACAGCCTCCGGTCATACACCGCGCGGTAAGCGGCGGCCGCGGCGTTGGCGTCCGCGGGGCCGCCCTTGCGGTTCATGGCGGGAGCGGACAGGTTATGGATTTCGATGCCCTCAAAGCCCAGATCGCCGGCGGCGGTCAGAAAATCTTCCCAGCTGGCGTCGTGCCAGCCCTTGGTGGAAAAGCACAGCCTCATTGCTCCATCTCCTCATATACGATTTTATTCAGCGCGCCCAAATAGGCGCGGATGGCGGCGCTGACGATATCGGTGGATACGCCGCTGCCGGAATACAGTCTACCCTCGCTGCGCAGCCGCACCACGGCCCGGCCAATGGCCTCTTTGCCCACGGTCAGAGCGTCGATATGGAAGTCGTCCAGCTCGTAGTGCCGGCCGGTCACGCTTTCCATGGCTTTGAAGGCGGCGTCGATGGGACCGTCGCCGGTAGAGATGCCCTCCTGGCTTACGCCGTCGTGGCTCAGCCGAAGACATGCGGTATTGGTGATGATGTTGCCGCTGTTGATCACATAGCTTTCCAGCAGATAGGTGGCGGGCACCTGCATGGCGCTGGTGGCTACAATGGCGTCCAGCTCCCGGCGGCTCACAGGCTTTTTGGCAGCTAGGCGAAGGAACTCTTCATATACCTTGGCCAGCTCTTCCTCGCTCAGATCGTACCCCAAGGCGCGGATGCCCTCTGATACGGCGGCGATGGAGTCGTTGACGTCATAGGTAACGCTGTCGTCGTCGGAGGGGCTGCCGGATGCCGATTCCCTGGGCTCGGCGCCAATCACCCGCAGGATGCGCTGCAGGGTATGATTAAGCTCGGTGGTCTTTACGGCGGTATATAGGCCAAGCGCGTCGCCCTTGTGCTGCACGATGCCGCAGATCGTTTTCAGCTGCGGCGCCGTGGTGCCGATCAGGCAGGATTTTACGCCGCTTGCGCCCTCGCGCAGCGCCCGTACGGCGCTGGCGCCTGCCAGCTCCAGCGAATCGTCGCAGACTACCTTGACAAAAACGTCCTTTAATGCGGGTACTTTTTCATAGAGCGTGCGCAGGAAAGCGCCAAATTCCTCAGGCAGCAGGATCCCGGCGGTATCGCATACGGCAATGCTGCCGGCACCCGCCCGGATGGCGGTATCGATGGCCTGGCATAAAAAGTCCGTTTCGGCTCGGCTGGCGTCGGTGGCGCAAAACTCCACGTCCCGGCACAGCGATACGGCCAAGGCCACCTGGCTGCGGATGGTTTCCAGCATGGCCTCTGGTTTTTTGCGGGCGATATACTCCATCTGCACGCTGGAGACAGGCGCGTCTACGATGAGCCTTGGACGGTCAGCGCGGCTTACGGCCTCCCAGGCGCGATGCGCCCCATCCTCCGTCAGGCCCACGGGCAGGGCCAGCGCCGTGTTATGGATCAGCGAGGCCAGCGTTTTAACAAAAATACTGTCGGCCTTGCTTTCGCCAAGGGGCGCCAGCTCAATGGCGCTGACGTTCAGCCTGTCCAGCGCCTTGGCGATTTCGAGCTTTTCCTTAAAGCCCAGCGTTCCGCCTTCCGAGGCACGGCGGAGTGTGATGTCGGTGATGCTGATTTTTTTCATGGTTTCCATTCCTTTCAAAAAAATAAAAGCCCCGGAGCGTAAGCTCCAGGGACGGAATGACCGCGGTACCACCCTGATTACTGCGCATAGCGCAGTCACTTTGCAGGATCCAGACAGATCCTTCGCCCTGGTAACGGAGCGTGCCGGGATTTCTTACTGAATGTTCAGAAATCCTGCTCGGAAGGGAGACCGCGCCTTTTGCGTGCCGCTGGCTTGCACCTGCCGCCAGCTCTCTGAAAGCCGTGAAAAAGGGCGTAGCTTCGTCGCTGCTTTGTCAGATAATGTATCACGGGCACGGGGCTTTGTCAAGCGCCGTGCAGCGCATAAACAATAAAAAAACGAAAATTTTCCGCTTGACGAACGGAAACGTTCGTGATATGATATGCGCAATTGAATAGCTGAAAGGCGATGACGAAGACGGCGAAAGCATTCGTTCCCTTACAGAGAGCCTGCGGTTGGTGCAAGCAGGCGGGAGCAGCTCCAGCACATCACTTCCGAGCCGAACGGGTGAAGGGTTTCCGTAGTCCGTTCCGTGACTGCCGCGTCAGGGCATAACGCTTGTTGGAGCGTGAGTGGCGCATGAAAGTGCGCAAATTGAGTGGTACCGCGGGCATACGCCCGTCTCAATGCAAAAACCTTGAGACGGGCTTTTTGCTTGTCTCAGAAAGGAAGAAAAAATGAAGGTTTCTACTGTGGAAAAGCATCTGTCGGAGGTGGCTGAGCGCATAAGAGAATTGCGCACCGTGCTTGGCATGAGCGTGGAAGAGGCCGCCCAGCGCACCGGCCTGAGGCCCGAGGAATATGTTTATTTCGAGCAGGGAACGCAGGATCTGCCCTTCTCCTTTATTCATAACTGCGCCCTGGCCTTTGACGTGGATATGAGCGAGCTGCTGGAGGGCCGCGCGCCCATGCTGCGGCACTACCAGGTGACCCGCGGGGGAGAGGGCCAAACGGCGGTGGACGACGACGGCATCCTGATCCGCGATCTGGCGCCGCGCTTCAGCGGCAAGCTGGGCGAGCCCTATATCGTGCGCTATGAATACGATGAGGAGCAGCAGCACAAGCCCATCCATACCGACGTGCACAGCGGCCAGGAATTTGACTATATCCTGTCCGGCAGCCTCAAGGTACAGGTGGGCAAGCACGTGGAGATCCTGAACGTTGGCGATTCTATCCTGTACGATTCGGGCACGCCTCACGGCATGATCGCCGTGGACGGCGCGCCATGCACCTTCCTGGCTATGGTGCTGGCGGGCGAAAAGAACGACGAGCAGGAATTGAGCCGCACCATCGTCCGCGCGCGCACCACGGAAAAGCTGCTGATCGAAAAGTTTGTCCAGTGTCAGGAGGACGAGCACGGCACGCCTACGTCGATCGCCTTCACCGACGCCGACAAGTATAACTTTGCCTTTGATACCGTGGACGCGCTGGGCCGCGCCTATCCCGATAAGCTGGCCATGCTGCATATCGCCGAGGATATGACCGAGCGCCGCTTTACCTTTGGCGAGATCAAGCGCGCCAGCGGACAGGCCGCCAACTATTTCAAATCCCTGGGCATTCGCCGGGGCGACAGGGTCATGCTGGTGCTGCGCCGTCACTACCAGTTCTGGTTCAGCATGCTGGCGCTGCACAAGATCGGCGCCATCCCCATCCCGGCCACTGACCAGCTGCTCTGCCACGACTACGAATACCGTTTCAACGCCGCGGGCGTTTCGGCCATTGTCTGCACTGCCAAGGGCAAGGCGGCTCAGTATGTGGAGGAGGCCATGAAGACCAGCCCCACCCTGAAAACTCGCGTGCTGGTGGGCGGACAGCGGGATGGCTGGCGCGATTTTGACAGCGAATACAGCATGTTCAGCAGCCACTTTGACCGCAAGGAGGACGCGCCCTGCGGCGACGATACCGCGCTGATGTTCTTTACCAGCGGCACCACCGGCTATCCCAAGATTGCCGAGCATTCCCACAAGTACGCCCTGGGCCATTTCATGACGGCGCGTTACTGGCACCAGTGCGAGCGCGACGGGCTGCATTTCACCATTTCGGAAACCGGCTGGGGCAAGGCGCTGTGGGGCAAATTCTACGGCCAGTGGATGTGCGAAGGCGCGGTGTTCGTCTACGATTTTGACCGCTTCGACGCCCATACCATCCTGCCCATGTTTGAAAAGTACCATATCACCACTTTCTGCGCGCCGCCCACCATGCTGCGCATGCTGATCCGTGAGGATCTGAGCCGCTACGATCTGACCAGCATCAGTAATATCACCACGGCGGGCGAAGCGCTCAACCCTGAGGTGCACCGCATTTTCCGTGAAAACACCGGACTTTCCATCATGGAAGGCTTCGGTCAGACCGAAACCACGCTGAGCGTGGCCACCTTCGTGGGCATGAAGCCCCGGCCCGGCGCCATGGGCAAGCCCAGCCCGCTGTACGACGTGGACGTGGTGGATGAAAACGGCCGTTCGGTGGAGGTGGGCGAAACCGGAGAGATCGTCATCCATACCGACAAGGGCGTGCCCTGCGGACTGTTCAAGGGATACTATCGGGATCCCGAGCACACCGCCCAGGCTTGGCACGACGGCATGTATCATACCGGCGATACCGCCTGGCGGGATGAGGATGGGTATTTATGGTATGTGGGCCGCGTGGACGACGTGATCAAGAGCAGCGGCTACCGCATCGGACCGTTTGAGATCGAAAACGTCATCATGGAATTGCCCTATGTGCTGGAATGCGGCGTCAACGCCGTTCCCGATCCCGTGCGCGGCCAGGTGGTCAAGGCCAGCATTGTGCTCACAAAGGGCACCGAGCCCACCGAGGAGCTCAAAAAGGAGATCCAGAACTACGTCAAGACCCATACCGCGCCTTATAAATATCCCCGGGTGGTGGTCTTCCGCGACAGCCTGCCCAAGACCATCTCCGGAAAGATCCAGCGCAATCTGCTGTAAAGTACAAAAGAAAAACAGCATTTCTTTGGGAACCATGGTATAATTCAATTTAAAGACTGTGACGAAGAGGGCACAGGCATCCCGTTCACGCAGAGAGACGGCGGCGGGTGAAAGCCGTTTGAACGCGCCATGTGTTTGTAGCTTCCGAGTCGGAAAGAAGAAAGGTGCCGGGGGGCAAGCGCTGCCGCCCGAACCAAGTAGAACTTTCCCGTCAGGCCGCGTAAAGGCATAACGCTTACTGGAGCGTGAGTGGCGCGCAAGCGCAATTTGAGTGGTACCGCGGGAGATATTTCCCGTCTCAAAGAAACTTCATTCTTTGGGACGGTTTTTTTGTACCGTCCCTGGAGAGGAGCCGATTATGGCAGAAATTACCGGCCTTGATTTAACACTGCAGGAGATGGCGGCGCGTATCCGCGAGCTTCGCCTGGTGGAGGGCCTGAGCCCCGCCCAGATGGCGCAGAAAACGGGTGTCACCGCAGCCGAGTACCTGGCCTGCGAATCGGGCGAGCACGATCTGAACTTCGCCTTCCTGTACCGCTGCGCCCTGGCCTTCGGTGTGGACGTTACCGATCTGATCGAAGGCAGCAGCCCCACGCTGAGTACCTATGATCTCACCCGCGCGGGGGAAGGGCAGCGCATCGAAAAGGCCCACGGCATGACCTATTACAACATGGCCGCGGCCTTTAAAAACCGCATCGCCAACCCGCTGTATACCGTGGTGGAGTACAATGAGGAGGCGCAGCGCCAGGAGATCCCCCTGACCACCCACGAGGGGCAGGAGTTCGACCTGGTGATCAGCGGCCATTTGAAGGTGCAGGTGGGCACCCACAGCGAGGTGCTGGGCCCGGGCGATACCATCTACTACGATTCGGGCACGCCTCACGGCATGATCGCCGTGGGCGGAGAAAACTGCGAGTTCTATGCCGTGGTGCTCAATCCTACCGAATACATCGCCCATCGCAACGGCCAGGCGCCCGCGCTCAGTGGCAGCAGGAAGCACGATAATCAGCGCCGCGTGTACGAGGATTTCATCGAGCCCTCGGAGGACGAGCACGGCGCGTTGAAGGGTATCGTGTACAAGAACGATGAAAAATTCAATTTTGCCTTCGACGTAGTGGACGCCATCGCCAAAAAGGAGCCCAATAAGCTGGCCTTCCTGCACGTTGCTCAGGATAAGACCGAGCGCCGCTTCACCTTTGACCAGGTGAAGCGCGAAAGCGGGCGCGCGGCCAACTATTTCAAGTCCATCGGCATCCAAAAAGGCGACAAGGTGATGCTGATCCTCAAGCGGCATTACCAGTTCTGGTTCATCATCAACGCCCTGCATAAGCTGGGCGCGGTGGTGATCCTGGCACCCAATCAGCTGCTTGAGAAGGATATCGCCTACCGGCTCAAGGCCGCCGGCGTTTCGGCCATGATGTGCACCGCGGACGGCGCCGTCACAGAGGAAGCCGATAAGGCCATCGCTCAGTATGGCGAGCCTGTGACCCGGGTGATCGTCAACGGTGAAAAGGAAGGCTGGCACGCCTTCGATACCGAATACAAGGTGTTTACCAGCCATTTCGAGCGCACTGAGGACACCGCCTGCGGCGACGACCCCATGCTGATGTTCTTCACCTCGGGCACCTCGGGCTATCCCAAGATCGCCGTACATTCCTTTAAATATCCCCTGGGGCATTTCGTCACCGCTCATTACTGGCACCAGGTGGATCCCAACGGACTGCACCTCTCCATATCGGATACCGGCTGGGCCAAATCCATGTGGGGCAAGCTCTATGGTCAATGGCTGTGCGAAGCGCCGCTGTTCATCTACGACTTTGACCGTTTCCACGCCGAGGACATCCTGCCCATGTTCGGCAAGTACCATATCACCACCTTCTGCGCGCCGCCCACCATGCTGCGCATGATGATCCGCGAGGATATCATGAAGTACGACCTGTCCAGCGTCAAGCATATGACCACGGCGGGCGAGGCGCTGAACCCCGAGGTGTTCCGCAAGTTCCAGGAGGCCACCGGTCTTTCCATCATGGAGGGCTTCGGCCAGAGCGAGGGCACCGTGCTGGTGGCCAATACCGTGGGGATGACGCCCAAGCTGGGCTCCATGGGCAAGCCTGTGGCCAGCTATGATATTGATATCTTCGATCCGGACGGCAAGCCGGTGCCCATCGGCACGGCGGGGGAAATCTGCATCCGCGTGGGCAGCAGCCATCCCAACGGCCTGGTGATGGAATACTACCGCGATCCCGAAAACACGGCCGCCGCCTTCAGGAACGGCCTGTACCATACCGGCGACGTGGCCTATAAGGATGAGGACGGGTATTACTGGTATGTGAGCCGCATCGACGATGTGATCAAGAGCAGCGGCTACCGCATCGGCCCCTTCGAGATCGAAAACGTGATCATGGAGCTGCCCTACGTGCTGGAGTGCGGCGTATCGCCCGAGCCCGATCCCGTGCGCGGCCAGGTGGTCAAGGCCAGCATCGTGCTGACCCGCGGCACCGAGCCCACCGAAGCGCTCAAAAAGGAAATCCAGGAGTACGTAAAAACGCATACCGCACCCTATAAATACCCGCGCATCGTGGTCTTCCGCGACAGCCTGCCCAAGACGACAAGCGGCAAGATCCAGCGCAACAAGCTGTAAGCGGAGCGTGGAATGGAAACGAAAAGGATGACGCTGTTTGCCGGGCATTACGGCAGCGGCAAAACCAATATCGCCGTCAATTACGCGCTGCGGCTGGCAAAGCAGGGCAAAAAAACGGCGCTGGGCGATCTGGACATCGTCAATCCCTACTATCGGGCTAAGGACAGCCAGCGGGAATTGGAGGCGGCGGGCGTGCGGGTCATCGCGTCGGCCTACGCCAACAGCAATGTGGACGTGCCCGCGCTGCCGCAGGAGATGTACGCCCTGACCGAAAACCTTGATACGTTCGCCGTGCTGGATATTGGCGGCGACGACCGGGGAGCCCTGGCCTTGGGCCGGTATGTGCCAGCCATCGTGCGGGAAAACGATTATGATATGCTGTTCGTTTTCAACCGTTCCCGCCCCCTGACGCGGGATGCCCGGAGCGCGCTTGCGATCATGCGGGAGATTGAGGAGGCCTGCCAGTTGCCCTTTACGGGCATCGTGCACAATACCAATCTGGGCCGTGAGACCACGGCTGAAACGGTGTTATCCGCTCTGCCCGCGTTGAAGGAATTGTCGCTTCTCTCCGGACTGCCCCTGCGCTTTACGGCGGCGCGGCGCGATATTGCCGCCCTGCTGCCTGCGGATATCGGGGAAATATTCCCCATGGAACTGCAAAAAACGATCTGGTGAAGGAGATCAAAGGTATGGCAAAGGTAACGTTTGAAAAGGATCTGTGCAAGGGCTGCGGCCTGTGCATCGCGGCCTGCCCCAAAAAGATCCTGTCCCTGAGCAAGGACGAAATCAACCAGAAGGGCCACCATCCGGCGCAGATTGACGATCAGAGCAAGTGCATTGCCTGCGCGTTCTGCGCCACCATGTGCCCGGACTGCGTGATCACCGTGGAAAAGTGAGGAGGGAGATCGGAAATATGGCTGAAAAAATCCTGATGAAGGGCAATGAAGCCCTGGCCGAGGCCGCCATTATGGCGGGCTGTCGGCATTACTTTGGCTATCCCATCACGCCCCAGACCGAGGTGGCGGCGTATATGGCCAAACGCATGCCCAAGATCGGCGGCTGCTTCCTGCAAGCCGAAAGCGAGATCGCGGCCATCAATATGGTGATCGGCGCGGCTTCGGCGGGAAAACGCGCCATGACCTCCTCCTCCCGCCCGGGCATCTCGCTGAAAAGCGAGGGCATCAGCTATATGGCGGGCGGCGATCTGCCCGCTCTGAGCGTTAACGTGCAGCGCGGCGGCCCCGGTCTGGGCGGCATCCAGCCCTCCCAGAGCGATTACTTCCAGGCCACGCGCGGCGGCGGCCACGGCGATTATCACCTGCTGGTGCTGGCGCCCTCCTCTGTGCAGGAGATGGCTGATCTGGTGTCCAAGGGCTTTGACCTGGCCGAAAAGTACCGGATGCCCTGCATGCTGCTGGCCGACGGCACCATGGGCCAGATGATGGAGCCCGTGGAGCTGACGGAGCGTGCGGAAGCGCCCGCCGAAAAGCCCTGGGCGCTGACCGGCACCGAGGGCAAGCGCAAGCCCAATATCATCAATTCGCTGGCCCTGGAGCCCCAGGAGCTTGAAAAATGGAACGAGGAGCGCTTCAAGCGCTACGATGCCGTGCGGGAAAACGAGCAGATGAGCGAAAGCTACCGCATGGAGGACGCTGAAATCTGCGTGGTGGCATTCGGCATTGCCGCCCGCGTGGCCCAGAACGCCATTGACGACGCCCGGAGCAAGGGAATCAAGGCAGGCATGATCCGCCCCATCACCCTGTGGCCCTTCCCGGAAAAGGCGCTGAAGGCTGCCGCGCAGCGGTGCAAGGCTTTCGTCTCTGTGGAGCTGAATATGGGACAGATGATCGAAGATGTGCGCCTGGCCATCGATTGCAGCCGTCCCGTCAGCCTGTGCTGCCGCACCGGCGGCATGATCCCCTCGCCCGACGAGGTGCTGGCCGCCATTGAGCGCGCCGCGGAAGGAGGCAAATAAGCATGATCGTGTTTGAAAAGCCAAAGGCGCTGACTGACGCGCCGCTGCATTATTGCCCCGGCTGCACCCATGGCATCATCCATCGCCTGGTGGCCGAAGCTCTGGATTCGCTGGATATCACCGGCCGTACCATCGGTGTTGCCTCGGTGGGCTGCTCGGTGTTCACCTATAATTATTTCAATTGCGATATGGTGCAGGCCGCGCATGGCCGCGCGCCCGCCGTGGCCACTGGTGTCAAGCGCGCCGATCCCAGCAAGATCGTGTTCACCTATCAGGGCGATGGCGACCTGGCCTCCATTGGTACCGCCGAAACGGTGCACTCCGCCGCCCGCGGCGAAAACATCACCATCATCTTTGTAAACAACGCCATTTACGGCATGACCGGCGGCCAGATGGCGCCCACCTCGCTGCCGGGCCAGGTGACCCAGACCAGCCCCTATGGCCGCGATGTCAATACCGTGGGCTATCCCGTGCGCATCTGCGAGATGCTGGCCACGCTGGACGGCACCGGCTATGTGGAGCGCGTGGCGGTCAATAACGTCAAAAACGTGCGCAACGCCAAAAAAGCCATTGAAAAGGCCTTCCGCAACCAAGTGGAGGGGAAAGGCTTCTCGCTGATCGAGGTGCTCTCTACCTGTCCTACCAACTGGGGCAAAACGCCCGAGGGCGCGCTGGAATGGCTGGATCAGAATATGATCCCTTATTATCCGCTGGGCGTGTTCAAGGATAAATTCAGCGAGGAGGCGGCCAAATGAGCACTACACAGGTTTTGATCGCCGGATTTGGCGGACAGGGCATCCTGTTTGCTGGAAAATTCCTGGCTTACGCCGGCCTGCTGCAAGGCCGCAACGTCAGCTGGCTGCCCTCCTATGGCCCTGAGATGCGCGGCGGCACAGCTAACTGCTCGGTGATCCTCAGCGATACCCAGGTGGGTTCGCCCATCGTGGGCCGCCCCGATATCCTGATCGCCATGAACCTGCCCTCGCTGGACAAGTATGAAAATGAAGCGCCGGCAGGCGCCAGCATCTTTGTGGACAGCTCCCTGGTCCAGCGCAAGGTTCAGCGCGGCGATGTGAACGTATATTATATCCCGGCCACGCAGCTTTCCAACGAGAAGGGCTATCAGACCCTGGCCAATATGATCCTGATGGGCCATGTGATCGCCAAAACCCAGGTCATCCCCCGGGATATGATCGCTCCGGCCATGAAAAAGGTGGTATCGGCCCGCCACGCGGATCTGCTGGAAAAGAATATTGAAGCCGTACAGCTGGGTATCGATTATTGATGAGGAGGAGAAAGCTATGCTGAATATCCGTATCGAACGCACCGCCGCCCCGCGCAAAAAGCCTGAACCCGGCACGCCTTTGGGCTTTGGCAAAATCTTCACCGATCACATGTTTGTGATGAACTATACCGAGGGCCAGGGCTGGCATGACGCCCGCATCGTGCCCTACGGGAAGATCGAGCTGGATCCCAGCGCCATGGTATTCCATTACGGCCAGACCATGTTTGAGGGCCTCAAGGCGTACAAAGGCACCGACGGCCGCGCCTATCTGTTCCGTCCTGATATGAACGCCAAGCGCGCCAACGCCAGCAATGACCGCCTCTGCATTCCCCGCATTCCCGAGGAAGACTTTGTGCAGGCCGTCAAGGCCGTGGTTTCCGTGGATCAGGATTGGATCCCCTCCGATCCCGGCACCAGCCTCTATGTGCGCCCCTTCATCATTGCAACCGACGAATTCCTGGGTGTGGCGCCCAGCAAGACCTATCTGTTCATCATCATCCTCTCGCCCTCGGGCGCGTACTATGCAAGCGGCCTGAATCCGGTGGGCATCTGGATTGAGGACGAATATGTGCGCGCCGTCCGCGGCGGCATCGGCTTTGCCAAGACCGGCGGCAATTACGCCGCGTCGCTGATCGCCCAGGTGAAGGCGCATGACGAGGGATTCAGCCAGGTGCTTTGGCTGGACGGCGTGGAGCGCAAATATATTGAAGAAGTGGGCGCCATGAATATCTTCTTCAAGATCAACGGCAAAATCGTTACGCCCATGCTTTCCGGCTCCATCCTGCCCGGCATTACCCGCAACAGCGTTCTCACCCTGTGCCGCGACTGGGGCTATGAGGTGGAGGAGCGCCGCATCAGCGTGGACGAGCTCATCGAAGCGCAGAAGTCCGGAGCGCTGGAGGAGTGCTTCGGCACCGGCACGGCGGCTGTCATCAGCCCCGTGGGCAAGCTGCGCTACGTGGACGATGTGATGATCATCGGCGACGGCGGCATCGGCCCGGTGAGCCAGAAGCTCTATGACACTGTGACCGGCATTCAGTCCGGCGCTGTCAAGGATCCCTACGGCAACTGGCACGTATGCGTGGACGACTGATCAAAAACTAATCGAAAATTGTCTTCTGCAAGGCCCATTTTTGGGCCTTTTTTTCGTGAAAATGATTGTATTATTATGTAATTTATAGTAAAATAAGAATGGATTATTGTGTGGAGGTGTCGAAGCATGAGAAGATGGCTCTTTCTTCTGCTCATGGTTGTTGCGCTAACCGTTTGCGCCGCTTTTGCGGAGGATGCGGAATGGGTATACAGCCCGAATCAGGGAGGCATTGGACAATATAACGGTGAGGGCGGCGACGTTATCGTGCCTGAAACGGCGGAAGGACAAACCGTGCGCGCCTTGGGCGACGCGCTGTTCAGCCGGAACAGCGCTATAATCAGCCTCACGGTGCCCTCCGGCGTGCGCAGCATCGGCAGCAATTGCCTCAATAACTGCAGCAATCTGGAAAGCGTGGTGCTTTCCGAAGGCCTGCAGTCCATTGAGTACAACAATTTCATGACGCTTCCAAAGCTTTCCGAGCTTACGATCCCGTCCACGGTGACGCTTATTGATTACTCCATCAATTGGTGCGATCAACTCAAAAAGGTCACCTTCCTGGGCGAATGCCCGGTATTTTCCAATCCGGATTTCTGCTTCAGCGTGCTGCCGGAGGATCTGGTGGTTTATGTCCCGGATGATCAGCTGGACGCCTATCGGACGGCGCTAATCAACCTTTCGCCGGAGCAGATCCAGCCCAGCGGACAAAACGCCGTCAAGCATTCCTGGACGCCGGCGGAGGAGGAGATCCTCTTTGACGCCGGGAGCGGTACGATCACCGGATATACCGGCGATTCTCTGCGGGTGGATTTCCCCGCGGAAATCGGCGGCGTACCCGTGACGGCCATCGGCAAGCGCGCCTTTGCGGACAGCCGCCTGGCTTATGTGAATATCCCCGAGGGCGTTGTGGAAATTGGAAATATGGCTTTTGACGGCGCGGAAGACCTGCGCGTGATC
>JAFUDW010000058.1 GCA_017464225.1 Clostridia bacterium
AGCAATCCCGAAAAAGGCATGGGACGCCAGATGGAGCTTGCTCCATTCTGACGGCACTGGCCTTTTTCTTTGCCTCAGACGGCCTCTTTGCGATAACCTCAACAGCTATACTGGCGGAAGTTGCTTAAAGATGTAATTAAAGTTTGTTCGCCAGGATGGGTGCAGGGGGCGAAGTCCCCTGCCGCAGGTTTATAAGGGCCGCGGAGGCCCTTATCGTCTCCCCTTCTAAATCTTTACTTTTATTCGATTTATAAAACGCAACGCCGGCGTTAAACCGCCGGCATCGCATAGATTCGTGAACAGCGTTCAGCTTCTCCTGTCGTTCAGATACCTGCCGTAATCCGCCAGGTTTTCCAGCGTGCGTCCGCAGCCGGTGGCAACGCAGTTCTGCGGGTTTTCGGCCACGTGGCATTCCACCTTGAGGGCAGTGGTGATGGCGTCGGCCAGGCCGGTGAGGCGCGCGCCGCCGCCGGTCAGCATGATGCCCGCGTCAAACACGTCCGCGGCCAGCTCGGCCGGGGTGTGCTCCAGCACGGCGTGAATAGCCTCGATGAGGGCGGTAAGCGGATCATCGATGGCCTCGAATATCTCATCGGAGGTGATGCGCATCAGCTTGGGCAGGCCGCTGATCAGGTTGCGGCCCGTCACATCCATATACATCTGCTCCCGCCGGGGCATGGCCCCGCCGATGGCAATCTTGAGCTCCTCCGCCGTGCGCTCGCCCACCAGCAGGTTATACTTGCGGCGCAGATAGCGGATAATGGCGTCGTCAAAGTGGTCGCCGCCCAGTTTCACGGCGTCGCTGACCACCACCCGTCCGGTGGAAAGCACGGCGATATCGGTCATGCCCGCGCCGATATCCACCACCATGGAACCGTACACCTCGTTGATATTCATATCCGCGCCGATGGCGGCGGCCACAGGACGGTCAAGCAGCTGGGTGCGGCGCACGCCGGCCTCAAACATAACGGCGGAAATATTGCGCTTTTCATTTTCATTGATGCCCGAGGGCAGCGAAAGCACGGCCCGGGGCCGGGAGAACATGCGCTTGCCGATGACCTGCACCACAAAATGATGCAGCATGCTGCTGGTCAATTCAAAATCCGCCACAGAACCTTCGCGCAGCGGGCGCATGGCCACGATACCGCTGGGCGTGCGGCCGATCATGCGGTACGCTTCCATGCCAATGGCGCGGATGACCCGGGTGTCGCGCTCCAGCGCCACCACCGCCGGTTCATCCAGCACGATCCCCCGGTTTCGGGCGTAGATCACCACGTTGGATGTGCCCAAATCAATGCCGATATCTGACACAGCTGCCATACCTAAGCTTCTCCTTCGTTTCCGTTTGCTCGCGTATATATTCTACACGCACGCGTGTTTTCCTTTATTTTACGCAAACATTTGGCACCATATTACCACTTTTCGCAATAAACCCTATCAAATCCGCCCGTCATCCCCCACTTTCGACTGTTTTCGACCGATATCGCCGCCGGGTGGCCTCCCCGCCCAGCAGATGCCGGATGGCTTTGTGATATTGCAGGCGGGCGCGTACGCGCTCGTAGAGCTGCCTGTCCAGCCCGCGCAGCCGCACGGTCAGCTCCCGGTGAGCCAGGCTTTTGCTTACGCCAAAGCGCGCCGCCGTGCCGCGCACGGTATCGCCGGTATCGGCCATATAGCGCGCCATGGCCAGGCACCGCTGGACCGCATCCCCCTCCATGGGCTTTCCCCCTTCACGCTGTTATCACAACAGCGTATGCGGGAAAAGGAGCGGGTATTACGCCTGCTGATCAGCGGCCCACAGCGTGCGCCGGCCCAGCACGTCCACAATGGACAGCGCCACCTGGCCCCGGAACAGGGGCAGCTCCAGCAGCGTTTTCAGGGCGGGCGACTGCTTTCGCCGCGCGCTGGAAACATAGGTTTTATACGCGCCGTCCCGGATAAAGCCCACCGACCACTGGTCAATGGCGTCCAGGCCCGCGATCTCCAGCCCCTTGGGCTGGAAAACCGCGCCCTCCGGGAAACGCAGGGCGGGATCAAAATCCCTGAGCTCAATTTCATAATAGCCGATGCCGGGCAGCAGATCGGCCTCCAGGCGGGCGTCGGTATGCACAAAGGGCGTGCGCACCTCCAGCGTGGTATCCAGCAGCCGCTTGCGGCACACCGATATGGCATGGGGGCTCAGATCAACGCCCAAAAAGCGGCAATCATTCTCCGCCGCCGCCACCAGCGTGGTGCCCGAGCCGCAGCACAGATCAGCCACGATATCCCCCGGCCTGGTGCAGCAGCGCACGATGCGGTTGAGCAGCGCCAGGGGCTTCTGGGTATCATACCCTGTGCGCTGGGGATCCTTCTGCTGCAGGTGGCTCACATCGGCCCACACGTCGTCGGGGAATACCGGCTCGTCATCGTAATAGGTATATACCTTGCCGCCAGATTTGATGGTGCGGCAGGCGCGGCCCTGCTCATCCACCGTGCGGCGCATATGGTTGCTGCGGTTATCGGTACGGGGCACCGCCACCCGGCTGATATCAAAATACAGCGCTTTGGATTTGGCATAAAAGAGGATCACATCATGCTTGCGGCTGAAATGCTTTTTGGCCCGGCCGCCGGACTGATACGCCCAGATGATCTCGTTGATAAAATTATTTTCTTTAAATATCTGGTCGCACAGCAGGCGGGCATGGGCGCTCATGCGGCTGTCCAGGTGCAGGAAAAGCGCGCCGGTATCGCTGAGCAATTCGTACGCCTTTTCCAGCAGCCCGCGCAGCAGCGTCATATACTGCGCGCGACCTCCGGGAAAGGAATCGGTATACGCGCCCAGCACCAGGGTCTGGCTGCCGTCAGCCCAGCCCTTTTCGCCAATGCGCATGCGGAAGCTGAAATCATCCCCCGTAAAAAACGGCGGATCCAGGTATACGCACTGTACCCGGCCCTTCCAGGCAGACAGGTCAAGCTCCCGCGCGTCGCCCTGCAGCAGCACGCCGCCCGCCCGGTCGCCCACGATCTGTTCCCGGTCTCCGTCGATCTGACGCCAGATCATGCCCTTCCTCCTTTACCACGCCCGCAGGCGCTTAAAATACGCCGTAAGCGCCCGAAAATATTCCCTGTGCTCTGGGCACGCGCACAATATCCGCGCGGCCTTCAGCACAGCGCCGCCAAATGCCCGATCCATGCCCCGGACGCCGTATTCGGCCAGGGGACAAACGGCGAAGGCCCGGGGATCCACCCGGACCCGCAGCTGCTCCTCCTCCCCGGCGGGCGTCAGCACAGGCGTCAAGGGGAACATGCGGCATGCCAGCGGCCGCAGGGCGCGGTCGCATACGCCTTGGCAGGTAAGCAGGCGCATGCCGGGCATCACTGCGTCGTCGCGAGTAAGCGAAAACCCCGCAGGCAGCGGAGAATAAAGCGCTTCCTCTCCCGGAAAGAGCAGCATGCCGCCCTGGCCGTCCTCGTCGCAGGCGCAGCAGGCGGCCCCGCAGACCGTTCCGCAATCCCGGCGCAGGGGCGTAACATCGCAAAGCAAGTCCCGTGCCCGTACCACAGCATCCAGCGCGTCCATGCCAGAAATCCCCCATTTTTTATGTTGATCAGTATATCATATTCGGGCTATGATTGCAAACAAAGGGCGATTTGGGTATAATAAATGCGTTGCCGAAAGGAGGATCGCCATGGAATTTGCCCTGCCCGCTCCGGTGCTGGACGCGCTTGAACGCGTGAACGCCCGGGGCTATGAAGCCTACGCCGTGGGCGGCTGCGTGCGCGACCTTCTGCGCGGCGTAACGCCCCATGATTACGATATCTGCGTTTCCTGCCCGCCGGAGGAGACCCACGCCTGCTTTGCCGGGGAACGGGTGATCGATACCGGCGTCAAGCACGGCACAGTGACCGTGCTGCTGCGCGGTATGGCGCTGGAGATCACCACCTTCCGCGCCGACGGCGATTACGCCGATGGGCGGCACCCCTCCTCTGTGCGCTTCACCAGGAGCCTGGAGGAGGACCTGAAACGCCGGGATTTTACGGTGAACGCCATGGCCTACCACCCCGCAACGGGCGTCGTCGATCTGTTTGACGGCCAGGGCGATCTGAAAGCGGGCGTGCTGCGGTGCGTGGGCGACGCGCCGACCCGGCTGACCGAGGACGCCCTGCGCATCCTGCGGGCCGTGCGCTTTGCGGCACAATTGGATTTTATCATTGAACCGCAGACCGCCCAAGCCATGCGCGCGCTGAGCGGACGGCTATCGCTGGTGAGCAGAGAGCGCATCGCTGAGGAACTGCTTCGCGCCCTGCGCGCCCCCGCCGCCGCCCGGGTGCTCCCGGATTACCCCGAGGTTTTGACCGCCGCCCTGCCCGATTATCCGGCACAGGCTTTGTCCGCGGGCGCAAAAGCGCTGTCCCGTCTGCCGGGAGGCGACGAAGCGCTGGGGCTGGCGGCGCTGCTGCACGGCTGCGCGGCCGAGGATCGGCAGGCGTGCCTGCGCTCCCTGCGGCTGTCCAAGGCGCTGGAGAACAGCGCGGCGCAATTGGCGGCATTGGCCCTGCGTCCCTGGCCTTTGGAAGATACGCCGCTGCTGCTTGCCCAATTGGGCCGGGAACAGGCCGAACGGCTGCTGCTGCTCCAGCAGGCCTGCGGCGCGATGAGCGCGGGCGAGGCCGCCATGCGTTCCAGCGGCATCAAGCAAACCATCGCCGATGGGCTGCCGCTGCGCCTGCGCGACCTGCCGGTAACGGGCGACGACCTGAAAGCCCTGGGATTTTCAGGCCCGGCCATCGGGGAAGCGCTGAACGAACTGCAGCGCATGGCTCTGCAAGGCGCGATCCCCTGTCAAAGGGAAGCCATGCTCCAATGGCTAATGCAGAAGAAAAAACAATAGAAAGCGACTTTTCCATCGGCGGAATCTCTCAACAAGCGTTCCATGAATGAAATGTTTTATTTCTCATCGTTTCATTTCATGGAATTTTTTTCATGGATTTTATCCGGCAAAAATTGACGTTCCCCGCAAATTATGCTACATTGATATCAATTTGAACGCAAGTTTCTGAAAGGAGCGAAAAGTCATGTCTTTTACCCCCAAAGGCATCGTCGTCCCCATTGTTACTCCCGTGGATCAGCAGGGAAAGCTGAACGAAAAGGCCTATCGCGGCCTGGTGGATTACCTGGCGGAGAACGGCATTCACGGCGTGTTCCCCTTCGGCACCACCGGCGAG
>JAFUDW010000059.1 GCA_017464225.1 Clostridia bacterium
CCCGGCGCTCCCCGCGAGACCTACACCACCACGTGTGCGAATTGCGGCGCTGAGACCACTGTTCCTTTCATTCCCAAGAACGACCGCCCCATCTATTGCAGCGAGTGCTTCGCCGCGATGCGCCGGTAATTTTACCGCTAAAAGGTGAGAGCAATGCGGAGAACCGTTTGGTTCTCCGTTTTTATATCCCGGTTCCCGTCCGTCCGCATGGACGGATTTTTGTATTGTGTGAATACGCTGTTCCATTGTATAATCATTTTATATTATTCAGAATGGAGGAACGCCTCTGTGTGGAGCTTGCTGATGGGCCTGATGGCCGTGCTTTCGGTGGTGATCGTCGTTTATCTGGTATACCGGTTTCACCGCTTTTCCTTTATGCGGCGGCTGGGGGAAAGGCGCCGGCTGCTTTCCTGGCTGCTGGCAATGCTGCCGGTGGCGGCGCTGGGGATGTTTGCCCTGATCAACGCTACCACGCTGGCGGTGGTGCTGCTGCATTTGCTGCTGGGCTTTGTGATCTGCGATCTGGCTGCCTTGATCATTGGAAAAATCAGGCGCAGACGCGTTGGATACGATATCAAAAGCGCCGCGGCGCTGCTGCTTACCGTGATTTACCTGGGCGCTGGCTGGTACGCGGCCCATCATGTGTTTGTGACGGCCTATACCTTTGAAACCGCTAAGGCGCTGGGCAGCCTGCGCATTGTGGAAATCGCCGATTCCCATCTGGGCATCACGCAGTTTGGCGATACCTTTGCCCGGGAAATGGAGCGCGTGCAGGCCTATGATCCCGATGTGGTGATGATCGTAGGCGATTTTGTGGATGACGACAGCGATGTCAACGATATGATCGAAGCCTGCGCCGCCCTGGGCAAGCTCAAAACAACCTATGGCGTTTATTTTGTGTACGGCAATCACGACGACGGCTATTTCCGATACCGCAATTTCAGCTCGGCCCAGCTGCGGGAGGAGCTGAACAAAAACGGCGTGGCCATATTGGAGGATGAGGCGGTTCTGATCGATGGGCGGTTTTATATCGTGGGCCGCCGCGACCGCTCCATGCGCGGCCGTATGGATATGGAAAGGCTTACGGAAGGGCTCGACGCCGGCATTTACACTATCCTGCTGGATCATCAGCCCAACGATTACGCCAACGAGGCAGGCCGCGCCGATCTGGTGCTGTCCGGACATACCCACGGAGGACACATTTTTCCGCTGGGACAGATTGGCTTGCTGACCCATGCCAACGACAGGCGATACGGCACCGAGAACCGGGAGGGTACGGATTTCGTGGTCACCTCCGGCATATCGGGCTGGGCCGTGCCCTTTAAGACGGGCACCTATTCCGAATTTGTGGTCATTGATGTGAAGGGACAATGAAAGGAGCAAATGCCATGAAACAGCGGATCGAGCATGATTCCATGGGGGAGGTGCGCGTGCCTGCCGATAGGTATTGGGGGGCTCAGACCCAGCGGAGCCTGGAAAACTTTCCCATTGGCGTGGGGATCGAAACCATGCCGGAGGAGATCATCCATGCCTTCGGCGTGCTGAAAAAGGCTGCCGCCCTGGCCAATCGGGCGCTGCTGCCGGACAAAATGACCGAGGAGAAGTGCGCCGCTCTGTGCGCTGCCGCGGACGAGGTGATCAGCGGTAAGCTGTCGGCGCATTTTCCCCTGGTGGTATGGCAGACCGGCAGCGGAACACAGAGCAATATGAACGCCAACGAGGTCATTGCGGCTCGGGGCGGTGAGATTGCCGGGAAGCGGCTGCTGCATCCCAATGACGATGTGAACATGAGCCAATCCTCCAACGATACCTTCCCCACAGCGCTGCATATTGCCGCCGTCTGCGCGGTCAGCGATCGGCTGCTTCCCGCCGCAGAGGGGCTGATTGCCGTATTTAAGCGGCTGGAGGGCGAGAACGCGGACGCGGTCAAGAGCGGGCGCACGCACCTGATGGATGCCGTGCCCATCACCTTTGGTCAGGAGATCAGCGGCTGGCGGGCGTCGCTGGAGCGGGACGCACAGATGCTTCAATCGGCATTGGAGCCGCTGTACGGCCTGGCGCTGGGCGGCACAGCCGTGGGTACGGGGCTGAACGCGCCTGAGGGCTTTGCTGAACGCGCCGCAGCTGAAATTGCCGCCCTGACCAGGAAACCCTTTGCGACGGCTGAAAATAAGTTTCACGCCCTGACATCCCGGGATGAGATCGTGTTTGCCCATGGGGCGGTGAAGGCGCTGGCCTGCGATATGATGAAGATCGCCAACGACGTGCGCTGGCTGGCCTCCGGCCCGCGCTGCGGCCTGGGCGAGATCGCGATCCCTGAAAACGAGCCAGGCAGCTCCATCATGCCCGGCAAGGTCAACCCCACCCAATGCGAGCAGGCGACCATGGTGGCCGTGCAGGTGATGGGCAATGACGCAGCCATCGGCATTGCGGCCTCCCAGGGGAACTTTGAGCTCAACGTATTCCTGCCGGTGATCGCGTACAACTTTTTGCAGTCGGTCCGGCTGTTATCGGAATCGATTGCTGCCTTTACAGCGCGCTGTGCCGCGGGCATCCGGGCCAATCGCGCCCAAATGCGCGAAAACCTGAACCGCTCGCTGATGCTGGTCACAGCGCTTAACCCCTATATTGGTTATGAAAAAGCCGCTGAGACGGCCAAGCTGGCCCACCGGGAAAATATTTCCCTGCGGGAGGCCTGTCTGCGGCTGGGATATTTGTCCGCTGAGCGTTTTGATGAGGTTTTCCATCCCGAGCAGATGGTGTGACGCGGAGGGAAGATTGGGCCCGGGTTTCAATGACGACGCCGATTGCAACGATAAA
>JAFUDW010000060.1 GCA_017464225.1 Clostridia bacterium
GCGCGCGGGCGATGGCTACGCGCTGCTGCTGGCCGCCCGAAAGCTCGCTGGGCTTACGGTCCAGCAGCTGGTCGATCTGCACCAGCTTGGCCGCCTCGCGGGTGCGCTCCAGCATCTGCTCCTTGGTCAGTTTGTCCTCGCCCTTCAGGTTCTGCAAGGGGAACATGATGTTCTGCTTCACCGTCATATGGGGATACAGGGCATAGTTCTGGAATACCAGGCCGATGCCTCTGTTTTCGGTGGACAGCTCGGTCACGTCGTCATCGCCGAAAAAGATCCTGCCGCTGGTGGGTTTTTGCAGGCCGCTGATCATATACAGCGTGGTGCTTTTGCCGCAACCGGAAGGGCCCAGCAGGCCGATCAGCTTGCCGTCGGGGATTTCAAAATTGAAATTGTTGACGGCGATCACTTCCTCGTCGGATTTCTTGTTCCGGCTGGGGAAGGCTTTGGTCAGGTTTTGCAGGACGATTTTCATGTGGCATTCCTTCCTTTACTCAGTATTCCTGTCTGGCAGCCATTTCGGCGTGCAGCTTTTCCTTGTAATGGATCATGTCCTCATAGGTGTCAAATATCATCTGGCTGGCGTAATCCACCACTACTGTATTTGCCAGCAGGTCGTGGATCATGGCGTTGGTGCGGGTGGAGACCATCACAATGATTTCCACCGCCAGGATGGCGAAGAGCACAATGGGGCCTACGATGCCGATGGTGCCCCAGAAGATCATCATCAGGATGATGACGGGGATCATGGTTTCAATGGCGAATTTGCCCAGCACCGTGCGGATGAACAGGCTGACGGTGTTGAGCTTTACTCCGTCGCTGCGCATCACTGCCAGGCCGAATATCTTTTTGCCCAGCGTGACGCCGTTGCCAAATTTCAGCGGCAGGGCGAACTCCATTGCCAGATAGCCCGCCAGCAGGCCCAGACTGATGATCAGGATGGTGAGCTGGGTGATCATGTTGTATACGCCCACCGCCGTGCTGTCCGATGAAAGCGCGGCGTAAGCCTCATCCAGGGCATTCCGCCCATCCTCGTCCAGCGCTTCGTATTCGGCCAGGGGCAAGCGCATATCCACGCCGTAGCGTTCGCCGTAGCGGGCGTAGGTATCGTCCAGCTTCCGCTGATAGCCGTCGTATCCCACCAGCACCGAGAGCGCCCAGGCGAACAGCACAGACACGATGGACAGCATGATCAAATCGAAAAGAAAGGCCGATATGCGCTTCCACATGCTTGCTTTCTGCAAATCGTAGATCACGCACTTGACCTCCTCGGAATTTGTTTTGTTTCAGGCCGATATATACCGCCTTGTACAATTCATTATACAAAAAAAGGACACCAAAAGCTACAATGTTACAGGATTTTTAGAAAATTAATAATTTAACAATAAAAGGCCGCTGCAAAATACGCGCTCGTTGCAAATCCCAAAGATCTTTGCTATACTGTGCCCGGAGGAAATGCCATGAACCAAACGCAGCATATCAGCGTCCAGCGCTTTGTCGATCAGCTGGACCGCTGTTTTAACAGAAACGATATGAAGGCCGCCCGGGAATGCCTGGCCGTGTGGGAAAAGGAAGCCCGGGATATGAACGACGATCGGGGATTGCTCACCGTGCTCAATGAAACCGTGGGCTTTTGGCGCCGCGCGCAGAAGAAAGGCAAGGCCATATCCGCCATGCGGGAGAGCCTGGCGCTGGTGGAAAAACTTGGCCTGGAGCGGTCGCTGTCCGGGGCCACGATATTCATTAACGCCGCCACCACCGTGACCTTTTTCGGCCAGCCCGAGGAGGGATTGGCGCTGTATGATCGGGCGGCGGCCTGCTATCAGGCCCAGGGGCAAACCGAGTGCTACGAATACGCCGCCCTGCTCAACAACAGCGCCGCCGCGCTGAACGCGCTGAAACGCTATGACGAGGCCGAATCGCGCTGGCGGCAGGCGGTCGAAATTTTAAAGAAAGAAGGCAGGCATGACGGTGAGATCGCCATATCGCTGGTGATGCTGGCGCACTTGACCTATGACCGGGATGATACCGCCTTTGCGCAGGTGGAGGGGCTGCTGGACGAGGCATGGGAGTACCTGAATTCCGCCAGGCAGCCCCGGGACGGCAATTACGCCTACGCGCTGCGAAAATGCGCGCCATCCTTTGATTATTTTCAGCGGCCCGAAGCCGCGCAGGCGCTGCGGGAGGTGGCGAAGGAGATTTATGAAGGGTCTTGAGCTGGCGAAAGCCTATTATGAAGCGTATGGACTGCCCATGCTGAAGCGGGATTTTGCCGACGTGCGGGAGCGGATCGCAGGCGGGCTCTGCGGTCATGGCTCGGAGTGCTTCGGCTTTGACGATGCGGTCAGCCGCGATCACGATTTTGAGCCCGGCTTTTGTTTGTGGATCACCGATGAGGATGAGCGGGCGTTCGGCTTCCGACTGTTCCGCGCCTACAGTAAGCTGCCAGGGGAGTTTGACGGCGTTCGGGCGCAGAAGAAAAGCCTTTTCGGCTCGGATTTCAAGGGCGTGCATACGATTTCACAGTTTTATTTCTTTTATATCGGCGATCATGTGCCTAAAACCAACATGGAATGGCTGGGCATCCCGGATACCTATCTGGCGGAGGCCACTAACGGCGCGGTATTTGACGATCCTTTGGGGGAATTTACCCGCGTCCGCCAGGCGCTGCTGAACCGTCCGGCGGATGTGGAGCTAAAAAAACTGAGCTCCAGCATTTTTTATATGGCGCAGCTGGGCCAATATAATTATGCTCGCTGTCTGAAGCACGGAGAGCAGGCCGCCGCGGCCTTGGCGCTGGCCGATTTCTGCCGCCATACCGCCCAGGCGGTTCATCTGTTGAATCATGCTTACGCGCCGTATTATAAATGGCTGTTCCGCAGCATGGGCGCGCTGCCTTTACTGGGGGACAGGATGGGAGCGCTGGAAGGCCTGATGGCGGCGCCCTTGGACAGAGAAAAAAATATCCCCGTTGTTGAACGCCTTTGCGCCGATGTGGCGGACGCGCTGCGCCGCCGGGGGTTGGCCGCCTGCGGCGGCGATTACCTGGAGCCCTATGCCTATGAGGTTGGCGAGCATATCAGCGACGGCGAGCTGCGGAATATGCCGGTGATGCTGTGAGCCGAAAGGAGGAGCAGATGCCCCAGTACAGGGAGGAAATGGAGATTCCCGCCACGCTGGAAATGCACGGCGGGACCGATTTCAAGGTGGCCTGGTGCCGCTATGCCTTCGCCGAAAGGGAATCACTGTCCACCCGCAGCCACAAGCACGGGATGCTGGAGATCCATTATGTGCGGTTTGGGGCGCTCCGGTTCCGGTTTTCGGGATGGCCGGAGATCACGGTGTCGGCCGAGGAGTATATCATCATCCCGCCGGATACCGTGCATGAGATCGTGAATGAGCATGAGCATACGGTGAAGTTTGTGGCCGGCTTTCAGGAGATCCCGGGACAGGAGAATGCCTTCGGCGGCCTGAAGGGCATGAAGGAGCCCATGGTGCTGCGAGCGTCCCGGACGCTGGAGCTGCTGGCCGACGCCCTGCTGGAAAAGGAAAACGACACCATGTCCCGCTTCTTTACAGACCCGTATATTGTCAGCAGCCTGATCTTCGAGGCCATGGAGCGCATGGCTCGCGAAAGGCGCGCGATGCCCCGGGACGTGCGGAACAATGAAAGGATCGGGCAGCTGCTCCGCTATATCCGGGAGCAGGCGTTCCTGAATATGACGGCGGCCCAGATCGCCGAGCATTTTGATCTGTCCGACCGGCAGCTCAACCGCGTGTCCAAGCGCATGCTTGGAAAGACGGTGGCCGATCTGATCAATGAGGAACGGATCCGCAGGAGCAGGATGCTGCTGAAGAATTCCAACTACAGCCTGACCGATATTTCCCTGATCACCGGCTTTTCGGACGAGTATTCCTTCATCCGCTTTTTCAAACGGTTTTCCGGCATGCCGCCGGGGCAGTTCAGGCGCACCCACAGCCTGGAGGAAAATGAATAATGACCTGATTTGACATTTTTTCTGAATGTTCAGCTGAAGACAATACATGGGAATATTGGCAAAATAACATGTATTTAATGACATATATGAAGGAGGTATGTTCTTTCGTTTTTTCCATGGGATGTCCTGATCAAACATTGGAATTGTCTGAAAATGGTGATACAATGAGGACAATAAAAAAGCCTGATATGTGCAGGCGGATAGCAAAAGGAGGGTTTCCTGTGAAAAAAACACTGGCTCTTATTCTGGCATGGACGATGCTGCTTTTATGCGGCGTCATGCAGGCGGGGTTGGCGGACGGCGATATCGTTATCCATGTTTGGGGCGGCATAACGGCGGAGAACGGACCGGACCAGATCTGCGAGAACTTTAACGCCTCCCACCCCGGCTATCGGGCGGAATATACCTATTATACCAACGACGACGCAGGCAACACAAAGCTGGATACCGCGCTGCTCTCCAACGAGATCGATGCGTTTATTTCCCATGACGCCGATCGGTTTTCCGCCCGCGTGACCAACGGGCTGTGCGTCAAGCTGGACGATTATCTGGCTGCGGCGGGCATCAACGTGCTGGAGGACTTCGGTATGTCCAGCGCCTTGGTGGACGGCAGCTTCTACGCGCTGGCGGTGACCGATACCCGCGACTTCATCTGGATCAATGAGGACATCTTCCAGGCCGAGGGGCTGGAGATCCCCACTTCCTGGACCTATGATGAATATAAAGAAATCGCCAAGCGCCTGACCACCGGCGAAAACGAAAACAAGCGCTACGGCACCATGATCCATTACAGCTGGGCCAATTCCTGGATGCGGCCTGCCTTCGTGGCCCTGGGTTTCGATGTGTCCAGCGATGAATACGTGTACGATCTGGAAAACCCGTACTTTGCCCGTGCGCTGCAGCTGCGCTACGATATGGAGGTCACCGATGGAAGCATGGTGCCCACCGCCCTGGCCAAGACCACCGGCCTCACCGTGCAGGGCATGTTCTTGACGGGACAGACGGCCATGTTCCACGGCGGCAGCTGGGTGATCCGCTACGCCAAGAACCTGACCGATTATCCCCATGATTTCAAGATCGCCTTCGCGCCGCTGCCTCACTGGTCTGATACTGAAAACTACTATAACAGCACCATGTCCCTGGGCGAATACATGTCCGTCAGTACCAAGAGCGCTAATCCCGATGCGGCCTTTGAATTCATCAAGTATTGGGCTACCGACGGTTATTATCCGCTCTGTGCCGGCGGCAAGGTGCCCGCCTGGGTGCATGCCGATATGGATCAGGTGCTGGGCAATCTGATAGGCGGCAACGCGGCGGATATATTTGATATCGATACCGTGAAGCAGGTGCTTTTCGGCAAGCAGAATTACTTTACCGTGCCGGTGGTGGCGGGACGCAGCGAGGTGATCTCGGCCCTGTCCATCGAGGCGGATAAGTATTTCGCCGAGGAGCAGAGCCTGGATGAAACGATCGCCAACATGAAAGACGCTGCTCGGAGCGTGCTTGATTCCTATCGCTGAGCCATGGCAGGGGCCTCCGTCCTCCGGGCGGGGGCCTCGATTTATACAAAAAAAGGAGGAGCCGACGATGCGAAAAAAACGAAGCGGCCTGAACAACGAAAACCGGTTGGGCCTGTTTTTCATGCTGCCAAGCCTCGTGGGCTTCCTGGCGTTCACGCTGATCCCTGTGCTCCTTTCTGTGGGGATCAGCTTTACCTCCTGGGACATCATCAGCGGCATCGGCAATATCACCTGGATCGGCATGGACAACTACGCCCAGATGCTCCGGGACAGCTACTTTATCAAATCGCTGCAGAACAATCTGTATTACACGGCGGTGTTCGTGCCCGCCACCATGGCCCTGGCCCTGCTGCTGGCTCTCGGTCTCAAGCGGCGGCCCTATGGGCAGAACGCGCTGAAGGCCCTGTTTTTCATCCCCTATATCACCAATATTGTGGTGGTCTCCATCATCTGGATGGCCATGCTGCAGCCCTATTCTGGCCCGGTCAACAAGGCGCTGTCGGCACTGGGCGTAGCCAAGCCGCCCATGTGGCTGACCAAGCGCGTCAGCGCCATGCCCTCCATCATTCTCGTTAACGTCTGGTTTAACGTGGGATATGCCATGATCATTTTCCTGGCCGGGCTCCAAAGCATCCCCGGCGAACTCTATGAGGCGGCGGAAATGGATGGCGCCGGCCCCTTTCGCCGGTTCGTGAACGTGACACTCCCCCTGCTTTCGCCCACCACGTTTTTCATCCTCGTGACCACGATGATCAATTCCTTCAAGGTCTTCGGAACGGTGAATATCATGACCCAGGGCGGGCCTTCGGGCGATGCCACCACCGTGCTGGTGTTCCATATCTATCGAAGCGCCTTCCGGTATTACAAAATGGGATACGCTTCAGCCATGTCCATCGTGCTGTTCCTGATGATCTTCATCGTCACCATGATCCAATGGCAGGGACAGAAAAAATGGGTCGGCTACAGCCTTTGAGCGGGAGGAAAAAGATGAAAAGGACAGCTTTCCGCGCCGTCAGGAAGCGCGCCGCTGTGTCGGCGGTGATGTGGGCCGCCGGCCTGCTCATGATCTTTCCGCTGCTTTGGATGGTATCCACCTCCTTCAAGATCGAGGCGGAAGTGTTCAAATTCCCCGTGGAATGGATCCCCGCCAACGGCACGCTCAAAAATTTCAGACAGGTTTGGCTGGGCAAATACGATTTTTTCCGGTATTACGGCAATTCGCTCCTGGTAACGGGCGTCACCGTGCTCCTTTCCCTGGTGGTCAACACCACGGCGGGCTACGCTTTCGGACGGATCCGGTTCAGAGGACGCGACGCGCTTTTCCTGGTCTATCTGTCGGCGATGATGATTCCCCAGCAGGTCACGCTGATCCCCCGCTATATGATTTTCCATTATATGGATATTCTGGACACGCACTGGAGCTTGATCCTGCCGGGGATGTTCAGGGTGATCTGCGTGTTCCTGATGCGTCAGTTTTTCATGCAGATCCCCTATGATTATACCGAGGCGGCCCGCATCGACGGGGCCCGGGAGCTGACCATCTTTTCGCGGGTGATCCTGCCTATGGCGAAGCCTGCGCTGATCACCACGGTCATCCTGGTCTTCACCTGGAGCTGGAACGATTACGAGGACCCGCTGATTTTCCTGATCACCGAAAAGCGCTTCACACTGCCGCTGGGCCTCAATCATTTCAAGGATGAACTGGGGATCCAATACGGGCCGCTGATGGCGGCTTCGCTCAGCTCGATCCTTCCATTGGTGATCGTGTTCCTATGCGGACAGCGGGCGTTTATTGAGGGCTTGACGAGCGGAGGCGTAAAGGGATGAGGCAAACGACGGAGCGCTGCGATTTCCTGGTGGCCGGCGGCGGGCTGAGCGGCATCTGCGCCGCGGTGCAGGCGGCGCGGCTGGGCCTGCGGGTGATCCTGGCGGAAAAGGAGATGCTGCTGGGCGGGAACGCCGGGCCCAATATGGGCGTTGCCGCCACAGCCGCCATGATCACCAACCCGTATTATAACGAGATGGGCCTGATCGAGGAGATCGAGGAGTGCGTCAATGCCCGGGGCGCGCGAATGGTGCCCACCATCGTCAATTACAACATCTCCCCCGAGGTGGACGCCGTGCTTTCGGAAATGCTGGAGGAGGCCGGTGTGATCGTTTACCGGAGGCATCTGGTATTGGAATGCAAAAAGCGGGGGAGCAGGATCGCTTCGGTGACGCTGCTGAACCTGGAAAACTTGGACCGGGTCCATGTGGACACCCCGGGTACGCTGATCGACTGCACGGGAGAGGCGATCCTGGCCCAGCTGGCGGGCGCCGACATGGCCATGGGCCGCGAGGGAAGGGATGAAACGGGGGAAAGGAGCGCTCCCGAACGGGCGGACGGCATCGTTTCCGCCGCCAGCCTGACGGCGGTGGCGGTGGACACCGGCGTGGACTGCCCCTTTGTCCCGCCGGCGGGCACGCCGCCGTGGAATCCCGAAAAGCCCAGCAGCCGCTTTGATCCGTCCCAGAAGGTGCATTTTCTGTGGCAGGTGGACGAGGGCGGGGAAAACGAGCGGAACCATCCAGCCTACAGCCCCCAAGCGCTGTACCTGCGCTTGACGCGGCGGATATTCAGCCAATGGGATTACCTGAAAAACAAGCGCTATCCCGAGGAGCTTAGGACCCATCAGTTGATCTGGATCAGCCCCATCCTGGGACGCCGCGAATCCCGAAGGATATTGGGAGATTACCTGCTGACCCAGACCGATATCGAGGCCTGCCGCGTTTTTCCGGATGCCGTGGCTTTCGGCGGCTCCTTCCTGGACGAGCATTTGCCCAGCTTTGACGGAGGTTACGAGGTGCGGTACTATGCCCGCCCGCTGCCCTACGATATCCCCTATCGGTGCATTTATTCCCGGAATGTGGAAAACCTTTTTTCCGGCGGCAGGGCGGTGGGCGTATCCCACCTGGCCTTCACCTCGGTACGGTTGATTCGCACGGGCTGCGGGCTGGCCCAGGCTGCCGGTGCGGCGGCGGCGCTTTGCGTCCGGCATCGGTGTACGCCCCGGACGGTGGGCGCGCGCTGGATGGACGAGCTGCGGCAGCTGCTTTTGGAGCAGGACGCCTATCTTCCGGGCGTTCGGGCGGATTTCAAGGATGATCTGGCCCGGGAAGCGGTGATCACGGCCGATTCGGAGGCGGCGATCCATGGGCCCGACAGGCCCCGGGGAAGCTGGAAAAGCGCGGAAACAGGCGTGAAGGCGCTGCTGTTTACGTACCCCGAGCGGATCGATCATTTCAGCGTATGGCTTCGGAATCCGGGCCCCGGAACGGCCGCCGTACAAGCTCAGGTGTATCTGGAGCGGACGCCGTCCCAGGAGTTTTGGCCTGCTCCGCCCACCTGGACCGATCCCGTCAGCGGTGAATTCCATGAGGGCGAGGGGCAGATCGCGCCGGAGGGCACGGAGGAGATCAGAAGCGTCCAGGGCTGCCGAAATTATTTTATCCGCCGGGACGCGGTGGAGCCGGCGGAGCGGCTGGCCGGGACGGAGACCGCGGTTCCGGGAGGCTTTGAAGGGTACGTACGGTTTGACGTTCCCTGCGGCGGTTTTCCAGCCGGGGAGCGTTCCGTTTGGCGACAGGCGGTGTCACTGTGCGTGAAGGGCCCGGTGGAGGTCCTGCTGGCGCCGCCTCCCGTTGATGTGGCGGAGGGCTGGGCGGACGGCAGACAAACGCCGGAGACGATGCCGGTGATCCGGCTGTCGCCTGCTGTAGTGCCCAGCGCGGCTGTCCAGATGGCGGACGGGTTCATCCACCGGGAGGGGCAAAGCAGCCTGCATGCCTGGGTCAGCGCGCTGCCTCTGCCCCAAAGCGCCGTGTTCTCCTGGCCCGAGGCCCGGCGGATCGGGCAGGTCATCCTGCATTTTGATATCACGGAAAGGCTTTGGCGCGATATGTATATCAGCCGGCTCGAGCCCGCGCCCGCCCGGCTTGCCAAGGGTTTCAGGCTGGAAGTGATGCGGGAGGATGGGCGCTGGAGCAAGGTGTATGAAACAAAGGAAAATACGCGCAGGTTCTGCGCCGTTACGCTGGAGCACCCCGAGCTTGCCCGGGCGCTGCGGCTGACGGTCATCGAAACCTGGGGCGGAGGGCCCGCCCGTGTAAATGAAGTGCGTATTTACGCTGAAAGGAAGTACTGATATGCTGAAACGACTGTATGGCGTGGTATGCGCCACCATCACGCCCATGCTGCCCGACGGATCGGTGGATCTGGAAAGCGCGGGCAGGCTGTATCGGTGCCTGACGGAGGCGGGGATCACCGGCCTGTATCCCAATGGGACAAACGGGGAAAGCCTGTCGCTGAGCTATGATGAGCGCTGCGCACTGGCGGAGCGCTGCACGGTTGAGGCGACTGGAAAAAGCAGCGTATACGTGCAGTGCGGCGCGGCGTCGGCGGAGGAAACGCGGAGGAACATCCTTTTTGCCCAAAGCTGCGGGGCCGACGGCGCGGGGATCATGACCCCGGTGTTTTTCCCCGTGGACGAGGAGGGCATGGAGGCATATTACGATCAAATGCTGCAAGCGACGCCAGAGCTGCCGGCCTACGTATACAATATCCCCTCCAGGACGGGAAACGATGTTTCCCCAGCGCTTCTGGGACGGCTGATGGGGCGGTATCCCAGGCTGTATGGGATCAAATACAGCGCGCCCGATCTGCTGCGGATCGGGCAGTATGTCCATTGCTGCGGGGACAGGCGGCCGGACGTGCTGATCGGCTGCGATCCCCTGGCGGTATGCTGCTTGGATATGGGTGGCGTGGGCTGGGTGTCCGGCCCGGCCGCTGCCTTCAGAGAAAGTTTCGTCCGCCTGCACCGGCAGTCCGGGACCGACCGGGCGGGCATGAAGGAGACGCAGGCATGGATCGCATACCTATCTTCCCAATTGGCCGGGATCCCGGAGATCCCCGCCGTCAAATACCTGCTGATGCGGCGCGGGATCATCCGCCATGACGCCTGCCGGTCGCCGCTGCGGCCCCTTCGGAGCGGGGAAAAGGAACGACTGGACCGCCTGCTGGCCCTTTATCTGGAGAGGGAAGGACGGAAGGAAGGATGAAAGCCCTGAACTTTGGATCGCTGAATCTGGATCATGTATACAGCGTGCCGCATCAGGTGCGGACAGGAGAAACCCTACCGGCGGCGGGATATGAAACCCACGTGGGCGGCAAGGGACTGAACCAGTCGGTGGCGCTGCGTGGGGGCGGAGTTCCCGTCTTCCACGCGGGCTGTGTGGGCAAGGACGGCGGCATGCTGGTGGATTTCCTTGCTTCCCGGGGCGTGGATACCTCCTTGATCCGCGTGTCGGATACGCCCACTGGCCACGCGGTGATCCAGGTGGATGCTGCGGGGGATAACGGTATTTTGCTGTACCCGGGTGCGAATTACGCCATCGACGAGACCCAGGCGGAGGAGACCCTTCGGGGGTTTGACGCGGGCGACCTGCTGGTGCTCCAGAATGAAACGAGCTGCCTGGAGACTATGATCCGCAAGGCGCGGGATAAGCGGATGCTGATCGCTCTCAATCCCTCTCCGGTGGATCAGGCGCTGCTGTCGCTGCCGTTGGAAATGGTGGATATCCTGATTTTCAATGAAGTGGAGGGCAAACAGCTTGCCGGCTGTGACGCCCCCGGCGATATCCTGGACGCGCTGGTGCAAAAATATCCCCGGGCCAGGCTGGTGCTCACGCTGGGGAGCGCGGGCAGCGTTTACCGGCAGGGGCAAATCGTTCTCAGGCAACAGGCCTACCGGGTCGCCGCGGTGGATACGACAGGCGCGGGCGATACCTTCACCGGCTTTTTCCTTTCGGCGCTGATGCGCGGGGAGCAGGCCGGGGACGCGCTTCGCCTGGCGTCAGCGGCTGCGGCGATGTCGGTGACCCGCAAGGGCGCGGCGGAATCGATCCCCCAGCTGCCGGACGTGCTGGACTGGCTGACGGCGCGGCACAAGGACGCCTGAGCGGAAGCGTACACCGAGCATACAAAAAGGACCTGTCCGTAAAACGGATCGGGTCCCTCTTTGCATAAGCGGTCGTGGAGGGCTGCTTATTTTTTATTTCTATCGCCCAGATATCCCACCACGGCGGTGTAGATCAGGCCGACGCCCTGGCAGATCACGGGCAGGCTGGTGGCGGCGTTGTAGAATACCACAATGATGCCCAGAATGATGGCGACGACAGCCAGGATCATGTGCAGCTTGAGGCCAAGCTTGTATCCGCGGTACAGGTTTTGCGCGCCGATGAGGATGATGACCACGCCGATGACCACATTGATGAGGCTGATAAAGCGTTGGGTGTTGAACAGGATCCACAGCCCCACAAGGCAGATCAGGATATTGCCCAGCAGGCTGGCCATCGCGTCGGGGGATTTCGATTTTGTTTTGCACCAGCCGATGATGCCGGAAGCGGCGGACAGGATCAGGCCGACGGCCAGGATCTTGCCAATGATATCCTGGGCCAGGTTATGGCCGATGATCAGCGCCAGACCCAGCGCCGCCAGGATCAGCCAGTGCAGAATACCGGATTTTGCTTTCTTCATCGTAAATTGCCTCCTTGGAAAATGTTGCCGAATTCCATGGATTATGATATGCCCGCCGTCCGCGTTTGTCAACCGATCATGAGGGAACGATGATAAATATTTCATGAGAAAACAATTATAAATATTTTATCGATTATGCCGCATTTTGCGCCGCCCGGGAACAGATAATATCCGGGGAGGTGTTCGCTTTGCTGACGATTTTTGTTCGGGCGATCCTGCTGTACGGCTTTTCGGTGTTTGCCATGCGCGTCATGGGCAAGCGGCAGATCGGACAGCTGCAGCCCTACGAGCTGGTATCGGCCATATTGATCGCCGATTTGGTATCCGAGCCCATGTCCGGCGCTGAAACGCCGCTGTTGTACGGCATTGTGCCGGTGCTGGCACTGCTGCTCATGCACAGCGTGTTTGGTCTGCTGGGCATGAAAAGCCCGGGGTTTCGGCGGCTGCTCAACGGCAGCGCCAAGGTGCTGATCCGGGAGGGAAGCATCCAGTATGAGGCGCTGCGGCAGGTATGCATGCCGGTATCCGATCTGATGGAAACGGTGCGCGCCGCGGGCGTACTGAGCGTCGGGGATGTGGAAACGGCGGTGCTGGAAACCAACGGTGTGCTCAGCGTTTTTCCACGGTCGTCGGAGCGGCCGCCCACCGCGAAGGAGCTGGGGCTTTCGCCGCAGGAAGAGGGCTTGCCCCATGTGCTGATTTCAGACGGTATATATCGGGAGGATGAGCTGCGCCGCTTTGGCATCAGCCGCGAGGCGCTGGACCGTTTTCTCGCAAATCATGGCCTGGGACCGGACAAGCGCGTGCTGCTGTGCTCGCTGGACAGTAAAAATACCGTGTATGTCCAGCAGTCCGGCCCGGAGCAAAAGTCGCGGCGCATACAGTGGAAGGGGGAGAAGGCATGAAACGCTGCGCTCTCGTGATCGTCGCTGTGCTGAGCCTGGTGGCCGCTGTATGCGGATACTGTGAATGGTATAACGGCCATACCGCGCGGCGCTATGCCCTGGCGCTGGAGCCAGTGGAAAAGGCTGTTGAGGAGGAAAACTGGGAAGATGCCGCATCCAGGACCTCTATGCTTTTATCCCAATGGGAAAGGGAGAGCGGCTTTATACAGCTGTGGATCAATCATGCCGATACTGATGCCGTGTCCCATGCCCTGCGCGGACTGCTGACGGCCGCCCGGAATGCAGATTCTTTATCCGCCCTGTTGTTTTACGGCGATTGTTTGGAAAATTTCGATCATTTGCACCACCGGGATGCATTTACATTGAAAAACATATTATGATATAATGAGTTGTTCTCGGCAAACTGAAAGAGGAGCACAAACGAATGAAAAGAATTTTGGCGGTCATGGTGATGGCGTTCATGCTGGCGGCAGCCGCGGCGGGCGCTCTGGCGGTAAGCAATAGCGATTTTGATATCAGCGACGGCGTGCTGACGGGGTATCATGGCGCCGATGACGAGGTTCATATTCCTTACAGTCTGCCCGTTCATACAGTGGCGGCCAGCGCTTTTCAGAATAATACGCTAATCACCGCGATGGTGTTTGACCGGGATGACGTGAGTTATATCAATGATTCGGCTTTTGAAGGCTGCACGGGCATTTCTTGGGCGACGATGCCTGCAAGCCTGTACGAGCTGGGAAGCCGTGTCTTCTATGGCTGCACGGCGCTGGAGACGGTGGGCCTGCCCTCCAATGTGAAAGCGATCGGCAGCGAGGCATTTGCGTATTGCAGCAGCCTGCGGAGCATCACCATCCCGCAGGAGGTCATAAGCATTGGCGAACGCGCCTTTTTCTCCTGTTCCTCCCTGACCGGTGTCACCATTCCCGCCAAGGTGAACAGCATTGGCAAATCCGCTTTTGAAAACAGTGGCCTGGAAACGGTGAATATTCTGTATGGCCCGGCCTGGATATATGGAAACGCTTTTGCGGGTTGTGAAAACCTGCGGGAAATAACGCTGCCGCGCAGCATCGTTTATATAGTGGATAGCGCGCTGAACGGCTGTACCGCTTTGGAAAGCGTTTATTGCTATGCGGACAGCTATGCCTATACCTGGGCGACCAAAAAGGGACTGCCTGTGGTGGCGCTGGAGGACCATACGGACTTTACGGTGAATAACGGTGTGCTGGAAGCCTATGAAGGTACGGTCTCCGACCTGGTGATCCCGGACAGCCTGGGCATCACCGCCATTGGCGCGGAGGTGTTTCGCGGCAAAACGATGCTGCGCAGCGTAGCGATTCCCGAAGGCGTCCTTTCCGTGGGCAATTCCGCTTTCTGCGATTGCAATAATCTGGAAAAGGTGGAGATACCGGAAACGCTGACAAGCTATGGCAGCGGCGTATTTGCAAATTGCGGATGGCTCTTTTCCGTGGACCTGCCGGAAGGGACCGTTCAGATCGGCCCGTATATGTTCGATCAATGCACCTCTCTTCAGCATGTAGGCCTTCCCCAAAGCCTTGTCACCATTGGCGCCTATGCTTTCAGAAAATGCTACTCGCTGCAGGAGATCGATTTGCCTCCCAAGGCTGTGGATATCGGCGAATACGCGTTTTACGATTGCGAGGCCCTGCAAAGCATTGTGATCCCCGAGGGCATGACCTATATGTATGAAGGCGTGTTCTGGAACTGCAGCAATCTGGAAAGACTGACGCTTCCCAGCACCCTGACCAGGATTTCCGATGATGCCTTTAACGGCTGTATGGCCTTGCGGGAGGTGAAAATCCCCAGCCGGGTGAGCTATATCGGAAACGCCGCGTTTGCCAGCTGCCACGCGCTGACTTCGGTCACCCTGCCCGCCGCTTTGTCTGCGCTGCAGGAATTTGCGTTTGCTTATTGTGATAACCTGGATATGGTCACCCTGCCCGCCGGTCTGCAGGCTCTGACGGATGGCGTTTTTTGCAATTGCAGCGGCCTGTCCAGCGTTGCCATTCCCGCTTCCGTAACGTCGATCAGCGTCAATGCGTTCAGCGGCTGCGATGGGCTGACCACGGTGTACTGCGGCAGCGGCAGCGCGGCCTATAGCTGGGCTAAGCAGAACGGGTACCGTACCGTGCTGACCAACGGAGCTGACTTTACGATCAAAAAGGGCGTACTGAAAAGCTATTCCGGCACGGAGGCCCATCTGGTGCTGACAGCCGATATGGGCATCACCGAGATCGGCATTTTCGCATTCAGCGGTAATACCAATTTGAAGAGCATTGCCATTCCTTCCGGCGTAACTGCGATCAGAAGCAGCGCTTTTGAAGGCTGCACGGAGCTGGAGCGTGTGGATTTGCCGGATTCTCTGACTGCAATAGATCCCAACGCGTTTCAGGATTGCGTAAAGCTGCGGAAGGTCACCTTCCCAGCGTCGCTTACTTGCATCAATTTAAGTGCGTTTGAAGGCTGTTCCAGCCTGTCGGAAGTCAATCTGCCCCAAAGCCTGCAAGAGATTTCGAGCTATGCGTTTTCCGGCTGTTCCGGTTTGACCGCCATTGATTTGCCCTCGGGGCTTGTGAAGCTGATGGAGGGCGCGTTTAAGGATTGCACGCAACTGCAGCGTATTGTGATCCCTGACGGAATATCGTCGATTGCGGGTCGGGCGTTTATGAATTGCACCAACCTGACTGATGTGACGCTCTCTCCCAGCGTGTACCAAATCGTGGATGATGCTTTTTCCGGCTGCACCAGCCTGTCCGTGATCAAACTGCCGGAGGGAGTTACGGACATACGAAGCAATATCTTCCGGAATTGCAATGGCTTGAGGGTTGTCTATTGTTATAGCGATTATGCTGCGGAGCGCGTCCAAACACAGGTTCAGGAAGACTGCGCGGTGGTCAATATGAACCCCAGCCAAGCGCTGCGGCTGCCCACGGATCTGCAGCGCATAGATGAATCGGCTTTTGAGGGCTCCGATGCCGCCTGCGTGGTGATCCCGCAAGGCGTCGTGATCGTTCAGTCCCGTGCGTTTGCTGCCTGCGAAAATCTAAAGCAGGTGATTTTCCTGGGCAATCCCCGCATCATTCGGGCCGATGCTTTTGCCGAGTGCCCGGAGGGAATGGTGATCGTGGCAGAGGAAACCAGCAGCATGATCTCCATCGCCCGCAATTATGGATTTATATTGGTGCCGCGACCCTAGGATATACAAAGCGGTTTTTTCGGTGCGTGTTGAAAACCGCAAGAATTGCTGATATAATAGCGACGTTGGCTTTTATGGAATCAAGAAGTAGGAGCGTGTACGATGACGGACAGTAAGCGAATCTGGACCGTTCCCAACGTGCTGACCATGTTCCGCATGGCCCTGATCCCGGTATATTGGGTACTGATGATCGGCTATGAAAAGAACTACTGGGCGTTGGGCGTGTTTGTGCTGGCCGCGTGCACCGATATGCTGGACGGCTTCCTGGCCCGCAAGTATCACCAGATCACGGACTTCGGCAAGCTGATGGATCCCCTGGCCGATAAGCTGATGACGCTTTCGGTGATGGCCACGCTGCTGATCCGCGGCATCATTTCCTGGGAGGCGTTGGCGCTGCTGGCGCTCAAGGAGTTCATCATGCTGGTGGGCGGCATCCTGCTGTATAATCGCAAGATCGTGGTGCATTCGCTGTTCGTGGGCAAGTTTGCCCAGACCTGTTTGTGCCTGGCGCTGATTTTAAGCTTCTTTGCCGATAAATTTGAAAACCTCAGCTTCCAGCCCCATACCGCCCTGCTCTGGATCGGCGTGGGCGCGGCGTACTCCGCCCTGGTGGTGTACGTGCGCTCGGTGATCCGCCAGCTGCGGGGCGTGGAAAACACCTATAAAGCCCGCGAAGAAAAACAATAACTATACTGTTTGGAGGAGAGACCCATGCCGGAAAAGAAAACCTACTACATCACCACCCCCATCTACTATCCCAGCGGCAATATGACCATCGGCCACACCTACACCACCGTGGCCGCCGATACCATGGCCCGCTTCAAGAAGATGCAGGGATATGATACCTATTTCCTCACCGGTACAGATGAGCACGGGCAGAAGATCGAAAAGAAGGCCGCCGAGGCCGGCGTGACCCCCATTCAGTATGTGGATAAGATCGTGGCGGAAACCAAGGATCTGTGGAAGCTGATGAACATCGAATATGATGACTTTATTCGCACCACCGAGGAACGCCACACCAAAATCGTTCAGAAAATATTCAAGCAGTTCTACGATCAGGGGGATATCTACAAGGCGGAATATGAGGGCATGTACTGCACGCCCTGCGAAAGCTTTTGGACGCCCACCCAGCTGGTAGACAAGGATGGCCAGAAGGTATGCCCGGATTGCGGCCGTCCCTGCCAGCCCATGAAGGAGGAAAGTTATTTCTTCCGCATGAGCAAGTATCAGGACTGGATGATCGACTACATCGAGACCCATCCCGACTTTATCCAGCCCGCCAAGCGCGCCAATGAAATGCTGAGCAATTTCCTGAGGCCCGGTCTGCAGGATCTGTGCGTCAGCCGCACCAGCGTAAAATGGGGCATCCCCGTGGATTTTGACCCCAAGCATACGGTGTATGTGTGGATCGACGCCCTCTCCAACTATATCACCGCCCTGGGCTACGGCACCGATCACGATGCGCTTTATCAAAAATACTGGCCCGCAGACGTTCATCTGGTGGGCAAGGAGATCGTGCGGTTCCACACCATCTATTGGCCCATCATGCTGCATGCTCTGGGCCTGCCTCTGCCCAAGCAGGTATTTGGTCACGGCTATCTTGTGTTTGGCGGCGATCGCATGAGCAAATCCAAGGGTAACGTGGTCTATCCCGAACCCATCGTGGCCCGTTATGGCGTGGATACGCTGCGCTATTACCTGATGCGCGAGATGCCCTTCGGCGCCGACGGCAACTACACCAACGAGTCCTTCCTGACCCGCGCCAACGCCGATCTGGCCAACGACCTGGGCAATCTGGTTTCCCGCACCGTGGCCATGATCGAAAAATACTTTGACGGCGTGGTGCCGACCTTTGATGATTCCGCCATTGATGAAGCCCTGGATATTCCGCTGCGCGACCACTGCGCCGGCCTGCCCGCCCTGGTGGAGGAGCAGATGAACAAGCTTCAGTTTTCCCAGGCGCTGGTGGAAATCTGGAAGGTCATCGGCGAATGCAACAAGTACATCGACGCCACCCAGCCCTGGGTGCTGGGCAAGGATCCGGATAAGCGTGCGCGCCTGGGCGACGTGCTGTATATCCTGGCCGAGTGCATCCGCTTTGTGGCCGTGCTTATCGGCCCGGTGATGCCCCATACGCCCGCCCGTATTTTTGAGCAGCTGGGTTTGAGCGACGAGAGTCTTAAGACCTGGGATAGCCTGACCTTCGGCAAGCTGCCCGCCGGTACCAAGGTTTGCAAGGGCGACGCCCTGTTCCCGCGCCTGGACATCAAAAAGGAGCTGGAAGCCCTAGCTGCCGATAAAAAGGAAGAAAAGAAGGCAGAGCCCGCGCCCGCTCCTAAAAAGGAAGAAAAGAAAGAAGCCAAGAAGGTGGAGATCCCCGAGGGCTGCGTCAGCATCGATGAATTTTTCAAATGCAAGCTGCGGGTGGCGAAGGTGATTTCCTGCGAGCATGTGAAGAAGTCCGATAAGCTGCTCAAGTTTGAGCTCGATCTGGGCAGCGAACGCCGTACCATCCTTTCCGGCATCGCCAAGTTCTACGAGCCCGAATATCTGATCGGCAAAAACCTTGTGATCATTGCCAACCTGCCGCCCCGCAAGATGATGGGCATCGAAAGCAACGGCATGATCCTGTCCGCAGTGGAAGAAAAAGAGGACGGCAGCGAATATCTGCGCGTGCTCACCGTGGACGGCGATATCGCCCCCGGCAGCGAAGTGGGCTGATATTGGAGGCGTTGAAGGTGGTGACGTTCGAGGGCTTTGCCCTCGAGCTCCTACCAGGGAGACAGTGATTCCGGGGCCGGAAGGCCCCGGAGAAGTCCCCTGCCGCAGGATCATAAGGGGCTCGAATCGCCCGAAAAGGCTGCCGGTGGCAGGCTTTCAGCGAGAAGCGGGCCGGTAGGTCCTGGACGTGGAGGCCCTTATCGTTACCTATTCAAATGAACATCATCGGCTCAAGAAAAAAGAGCGCGTTCCGGCGGGCTCCGTAACACAGTATTAGGTGCCAATCGACGAAAACGTAATGTTTTCAAGGCTTACGGCGTGATTTCGGTCACGCCGTTTGCTTTGCCATCAGTTCATGGATCGGGATAAAACCGATGCCGTTGTACTCAATGCGGATGTGCTGTTCCCTGTGGCCGCTGCTTTTGTCAGGCGCGCTCACATAGATCGCGCTGATCAGCTCATGCAGGATATAGCCATCCAGCTTCTTGATACCGACATA
>JAFUDW010000061.1 GCA_017464225.1 Clostridia bacterium
CTTTCCAGGCCGACCGGTCGTCCCGTTCGGCAAAGCCATCATAGCCGCAGATCCTTAAACAAAGCTTAAACTTTTCCATAAATCTTTCCGACGGGAGATTCATTCATGGACGATTCTTTCATTATTATATGTATCACTCCTTCCAAAGCGGAAGCATTTTTTCTTTTTTATCCAAAGATTTGGTAACAGTTTTGAAAATATTTTTACAGATTTCTGCCACACAGTATGGAAATCCGTAATAATTTGTGCTAAGATAATAGAACAGTACAAAGGGAAACCGGAGGAGGCTGCAATGAAAAAAGTCAAATTCCTGCGCCTGATCGCCGCAGCGGTCGCATGTATGATGATCACCGCCTCGGCATTGGCCGATACCGCCCTGGTAGTCACCCCCAAGGGCCCGCTGAACCTGCGCAAATCGCCCACCACCAATTCCAATCGCATTGCCAGCATCCCCAACGGCACCACGATTGAGATCCTGGACATAGACGGCGAATGGGCCAAGGCTACCTATAATGAAAAGACCGGTTTTGTGATGACCAAGTTCCTGCGCATCGAATCGCAGCTGGCAGGTAAAACCGTATATCCGGATAACTACGCGCTGGCGCAGCTCCGCCAGGAGCCCAGCGCTTCCTCCCCCGCCCTGCTGCCGGTGGACAACCTGACGGGCGTTACGGTAGACAGCGTGGAAAACGGCTGGCTTTCCATCCAGCTGGATGAGGAGACCACGGTATACGCCGATGCCGCCGCTTTCAGCCAGCAGGTGACCGAAGCCCCGTCCACCTTCTCTTGGATGGCGATCTCCGGCGAAACGGCCTATGACTGCACCCTGCAAGTGGATGGCGGCGAAGCCGCTTCCCTGCCCGAAGGCACCCCAGTGATCGTCACCGTTCCCTTCAACGACCTTTGCCTGGTGGTCACCGAGTACGGCTGCGGCTTCCTGCCCATGAACGCCGTGCGGCTGCTGGGCGTTGAAGACAGCGATGAGGAAGCCGGCGAAGCCTCTCCTCAGCGTTCCCGGGAGCGCGCGCAGGAAGCGCTGTATAAAAACTTCAAGGGCGTGGCCAACGAAAGCCTGACCGCCGCGGTCAGCGTATACCGCAACGTATATGGCCAGGATATGCCCTATTACCAGGTATGCTTCTATCATGACGACGGCGCGCTGGCCTATGGCGCGCTGGTGAACGCCGCCAACGCCAAGGTTGTGTACACCGCCCGCTACAGCAGCTATGCCGCCCCGGCCGTCGCCATCCCCGAGCCCACGGCAACGCCCGAACTCACGCCTGAACCCACGCCCGCTCCCACCGCCGCGCCCGAACCCGCAGCGGAGCAGGAGCCTGCCCAGGAAGCGCCTGCCAATACCAGCTACAGCTTCTCTCTGGTGATCCCCGGTATCACCGATCTCACGCCCGCTCAGGAGGAGGCCCCCGAGCAGACGCCCGCCGAAACGCCCGATGAGCAGCCCGCAGAAATACCTGCCGAGCAGCCCGCTGAAGCGCCCGCCGGTGAACCCGAGGCCGAGGGCGAGCAGGATGCCGCCGAGGCCGATATGGAGATCGCCTACACCGGCGATATTGAGCTGGGCGATGTGGAGGATCTGGAAATTCGCGCCTGGACTGACCACGAGGCCAATTATGTGATCATGAAGGATGGCGAAATGGTCACCTCCAGCGGCAGCACGAAGCACTTCATGGCGGCGTACCGCCCCCTCACCGCCGGTGAATACACCGCGGTGATCACCGTGACCGACGAGGATGGCGCCGTGGCCGCCCAGGAGCTGACCTTCAATGTGGCCGACGCTGATATCGAAGGTATTCTGTATGATTACTACAGCCAGAAGGACGGCTGGTGGCTGGATCAGAGCTTCTATACCAGCTCGCTGGACGAAAACGGCTCGGCCGTCTTCACCCTGTCCCACGGCATGTACCGCATCGGCATTGACCATGAGGATATGCTGCCCGAGCGTATAGCCACCATTTCCACCTTTACCGATTGCCTGACCGAAAACGGCGTGGATAACGTCAAGCTGGTCAAGGCGGCCGCCGAACACTTCGGCTTTGAGACCGGCGACGCCGTGACCGACGCCGCGGAAATCGTCAAGCTGCTGGGTGAAGGCGCGGTATTCAGCTATACCAACGCCCAGGGCGTCACCGCGCTGGTGAGCGGCGCCTCCGAGGACGGCCAGTATGTATGCGTCATCGATCCCAATCCCGGTCTCACCTTTGCCGACGGTATCGCGGAGGATACGGTGTTCATCCAGCAGGAGGACGGCGCTATCACCGCTATCCGCTCGCTGGAAGAGGATCCCATCATCCGCTGGTATATCAATACCAACAGCTACGGCGTCAGCGAGTATTGGCTCAAAACAGCGGATATCGCGCCGCTGGGACTGCTGCCGATGCAGGCGAAATAACGCTTCAGTCTTCCCTCTCCCCCGCGTCAAAAGGCGCGGGGGTTTTGGTGTTTTTTATCTGTGAAACTATAATTTGGCCGTGAGGGAGAGAACGTTGGGCCTGCGCGGCCCAAACCTGCGCCAAAGGGCACGCTCCGCGCGCCGACCTCAGACTGGGGCTTGATATCGAAAGTTTCTACGCATCACCTGCACCGGAAATGACGGCGGCTTGCCGACGTCAATGACGCAAAAGCGTCATAGCCGCATAAACAAAACGGCTGGATCGAGCTTGCTCGTTTCCAGTCGTTTTTGTGTTGCGGCGTATTTCCGGTGCGCTCTTTATGCCAAGCCCATTCCAATCAACTGCGGGAAGTTGCCTGTTCACAGCGCCAACTTACATCCGCTACTGGCGGGGTCTGGGGTGCAACTTGCACCCCAGCAGGGTTTTTAAGGGGCAGCGCCCCTTAAACGTCTCCCCTCAACTTCCGTCTTTCCTGCGCATCATCCGTCCGCATAGAAAACGAACACGCTCTTATTTGATCTGGGACAACGCGTCATTCACGGCGGCGATCAGCGCTTCGCTGGTTTTGGTGGCGGCGGTCACGGTATCCACCTCGGTGGAATTGGCCGCGACGATCGCGTCGGGGATCGTACTGAACGCGGGATCGCTGACGCCGGCGGTTTCGTTATGGCTCAGCACTTCGATCTTGGCGATCTTATCGCCGTCCATGGTGACCTTTACTTTGATTTCGCCGCCGATCTCGCTGACGCCCGTGCCGATGTACTCATTGGCCGCCAGCGTCTCTTCCGCAGGCGCGGGCTCCTCGGCAGGCGCGGCCTCCTCGTAGCCGTAAAGCACGTTGAGCAGCTCGATAGTCTTGACGGCCACCTCCGCCGTTACGGCGGCGCAGCGCGCCTTGCGCTCCGGATCGGCCATCTTGTAGCCGGTAGCCGCCATATAGGTGCCCACCGAATCCACGCAGTTGACCGAGTGCGCCACGGTGGTGATGGACTTGTATTCGGGCTGATACTGCGGGAATTCATGATCGCGGTACCAGGCAAACAGCTGATCGCGAATGGCGGACGCGTCCGCAGGCTGGCACACCAGGCCCACAAATACCAGCGCGCAGCCCAGCGAACCGCACAGCGTACCCGTGCCAAAGCCGCCCGCCATCAGCGAGCATACGCGGCCGGGCGCGATCTCGTTATAGGGATAGCCGGTCACTTCGCTCATGATATCCATGATGCCGCCAAAGCAGCCGCCGCCACAGCCGCCATACTCGTAAAACTTCTGATAGCAGCGCTCCAGCAGCGCGTCCTTATCCAGCGGCACGTATTTCCAGGGCCATACGGGGGTCTTGTCCTCCCCGGCGGAAGCGGCCATCGGCAGGCTGCCCACGGCCACGGCGCCCAGCGCAGCCTTGCCGGCAGCGCGCAGGAAATCACGGCGGTTCATCTCTTTCATCTGATCCATACTTATTCCTCCTTTTCGATCTATGAACGAACATGCTGTTATCTTTATTATACCGATGAAATAAGCAGCGTCAACTTTACTATGAAAATGAATAGCGACTAATAGATTTCATAGTAAGCCTTGCCGTTCCCATGGAAAAAAGCTATAATAAAAGCAGCACCGCGAAAGGAGGCATCCAATGGCATACCAGAAAAAGATCGACAGCGTCCCGCGCTGCCCGTTTGAATACGGCCTGCATGTATTTGGCGGCAAATGGAACGCTCGCGTCATCTGTCTGCTCAGCCGGCAGAAAGCGCTGCGCTTTCAGCAGATCCGCGCTGAGCTGGAGGATATCACCGACTCGGTGCTGTCCGGCGCGCTGCGGGAATTGTCCGCCCATGGGATCGTATCGCGGACGGCCTATAACGAGATCCCGCCGCGGGTGGAATACGCGCTGACCGAAAAGGGGCTCAGCATCGTTCCCCTGCTGGAGAGCATCTGCCGCTGGTCGCAGCTGCACCATGAAATGAACGAAACGGCGCTGCTTTCGCCTTGCAGGCAATGTCCGCATCGAAATTCGGCGTCAAGCAGCCACGGGGCCCTTTGATAGGCTTTCCCTTCATCCTCCGCGTTCGCCCCGATTTGTCCATATAAAGCGAAGGATTCAGTTGAAAAAAACGCCGGACTGCTGTATACTGATGATAATTCGCAGTTTGGATCAGATGCTTTTTTCCGAACGCGCGTTGCGAATAAAACCGAAGCATCACCGGAGAGGGGATTTTTATGAGCGAAACGATCCGCAAACCCGTACTTTATTCCGCCGTACAGCCCAGCGGCACGCTGACCATCGGCAATTACATCGGCGCGCTGCGCAACTTTGTCAAGCTGGAAAAGGATTACGACTGCCTGTTCTGCATGGCCGATCTGCACGCCCTGACCGTGCGCCAGGAGCCCGCCGCCCTGCGCCGCCGCACCGCCGAGCTGGCCGCGCTGTATATCGCCTGCGGCCTGGACCCCGAAAAAAATATCATCTATGCCCAAAGCCACGTGCCCATGCACGCCGAGCTGGCCTGGATCCTGAACTGCTTCACCTATATGGGCGAGCTCAGCCGCATGACCCAGTTCAAGGATAAATCGGCCAAACACGCCGATAATATCAACGCCGGCCTGTTCACCTATCCGGTGCTGATGGCCGCCGATATCCTGCTGTACCAGACCGACGTGGTGCCCGTGGGCGCCGATCAGAAGCAGCATCTGGAAATCTGCCGGGATATCGCCGAGCGCTTCAACGGCGTATACGGCGATGTGTTCAAGGTTCCCGAGCCCTACATCAGCAAGTCCGCCGCCGCCCGTATCATGAGTCTGAGCGATCCGTCCAGCAAAATGAGCAAGTCTGGCGAAGCCGACAGCTTTATCAGCATGATGGACACCCCTGACGATATCCGCCGCAAGCTGCGCCGCGCCGTCACCGACAGCGACGGCGAGATCCGGGTGGATCCGGAAAACAAGCCCGGCGTCACCAACCTGATCACCATCTGTGCCGCCATGAGCGGCAAAACGCAGGAGGAGGTCTGCCAGGAGCTCCAGGGCAAGGGCTACGGCGCCTTGAAGGAGGCCGCCACCGAGGCCGTGGTCAGCACGCTCGCCCCCATCCAGCAGGAGCACAAACGCCTGATGTCCGACAAGCAGTACATCAACGACGTGCTCAAGAACGGCTCGGAGCGCGCCGCCGCCCTGGCCTTCCGCACGCTGCGCAAGGTATATAAAAAGGTGGGCCTGTACCAGCTGTAAACAATCTTTTTGCCCCAAAGGCCGTGCCTTTGGGGCATTTTTGAAAGGGGAATGCGTTTCATGGAAAAGATCGATCTGACCTCGGTATCGGGCAAGCCGCTTTGCGTGCGGGTATGGAATACCGAAAATCCCCGGGCGGTGGTGCAGCTGGTGCACGGCATGGCCGAGCACATGGGCCGCTACGATCGGCTGGCCCAGGCGCTGAACGGCGCGGGCTACGCCGTGGTGGGCCATGATCACCTGGGCCACGGCCCCATCGCTAAGGCGGAGGATCACGGCTGGTTCGGCGAAAAGAACGGCTGGAACAACCTGATCGAGGATATGAAGCAGGTGACCGATTACGCCAAAAAGCGCTTCCCCGGCCTGCCGCTGGCGCTACTGGGCCACAGCATGGGCAGCTTTGCCGTGCGCGAATACCTGCTGCGCTACGGCGACGGGCTGTCCGCCTGCGTGATCAGCGGCACGGGCTGGTACGCTCCCGGCCTGTGCGCCACGGCCAAATGCCTGTCCTCGCTGTGCGGCGTGTTCGGCGGCTGGCATAAGCCCGCCCCGCTGGTGAACAGCGTGGGCTTTGGCAGCAGCAACAACGCCTTCAAGCCCGCCCGCACGCCCTTTGACTGGCTCAGCCGGGACGAAAAAGAGGTGGACAAATACATCGCCGATCCGCTCTGCGGCTTCCTGTTCACCGCCCGGGGCTATTACGATATGTTCGACGGCCTGCAGGGCATCAGCCGCCTTTCCCGCCTGTCCGCCATGCCCAAGTCCCTGCCCATCTATTTTCTGTCCGGCTCCATGGACCCCGTGGGCCAGCAGAGCGCGGGCGTCAAAACGGTGGCGCAGCAGTTCAGGGACGCCGGCATGCAGGATGTGACGGTAAAGCTCTATGCGGACGGCCGCCATGAAATGTTCAACGAGATCAACCGCGGCGAGGTAACGGCAGACCTGATTGGATGGCTGGACCAAAAGCTGTAATGTCTTCCGTATTTTTATCATTTAATAATCGCCGAAACCCGGCGATTTTTTGATAGAAGGGTTTCCCTTTTGGGGAAAACAATGATATAATAAAATGCATTTGACACAAGCACGCTCAAAGCCATCCAGCGGGAGGTAGCTTATATGCCCAATATTTATCGTCCCTTCCCCGGGGATATTACCAAGGTGCACGGCATCCGCGTGGGCCAGGCCCAGAACGCCGAGGCGCTCACTGGCGTTACGGTGGTGCTGCCGTCGGCCCAGGGGGCCGTGGGCGGCGTATCGGTGCGCGGCGCGGCCCCGGGCACCCGGGAAACCGATCTTTTAAAACCCGGCAACCTGGTGGAATCCGCCCACGCCGTGGTGCTCTCGGGCGGCAGCGCCTATGGGCTGGCGGCGGCGGACGGCGTGATGAAATACCTGGAGCAGATGGGCGTGGGCATTGAAATGGGCGGCCACAGGGTGCCCATCGTGCCCGCCGCCGTGCTCTACGACCTGAACGTGGGCGACGGGGCCGTGCGTCCCGACGCCGCCATGGGCTACAGCGCCTGCGTTTCGGCGGGCAAAGGCATGGCCCAGGGCCGCGTGGGCGCCGGCACAGGCGCCACCGTGGGCAAGCTGGTGGTGGGCGGCCAGCCGCAGTCCGGAGGCGTGGGAAGCGCCAGCGTCACCCTGCCCGAGGGCGTCACCGTGGGCGCGGTGGCGGCGGTAAACGCCGTGGGCGACGTATACCATCCGGTCACCGGCGAGTGCATTGCCTGCGCCCGCATGGAGGACGGCACCCGCGTGCCCGCCGAGGGCCTGCTCATGGGCCAGGCCGCCGCTCAGCAGATGCTGCATATCCCGGCTCCGGGCAGCAATACCACCCTGGGCGTGGTGGCGGTGGACTGCAAGCTGACCAAGGAGCAGTGCCAGCGTCTGGCCGACGTGGCCCACGACGGTTACGCCCGCGCCATCCGCCCGGTGCATACCCAGATGGACGGCGATACCGTGTTCAGCCTGGCCACGGGCCGGGTGAGCAGCGACGTGAACTTCATCAAGCTCTGCGCCGCCGCCAGCGAGGTCATGGCCCGGGCCATCGCCAACGCCATCCTGTTCAGCCTGGACGCATGATCCGCGGGCTGGGCTGCGACGTATGCGCCGTGCCGCGCATGCGCGAAACGATCAATAATCCGCGCTTTTTGGAGCGCTGGTTCACGCCCTACGAGCGGGAATACATTGCCGCGCGCAAAAACGCTGCCCAGACGGCGGCGGGCATCTTCGCCGCCAAGGAGGCCTTCGTCAAAGCGCTGGGCACGGGCTTTTCCGGTCTGACGCCGGACAAGGTCAGCGTCCGCCACGACGAAAACGGCGCGCCCTATTATGATATCACCGAAGCCATGAGCGGCGCTTTGACAAAAAAAGGCGCGAAATCAACTTTTGTATCCATTTCCCATGACGGCGATATCGCCATGGCGGCGGCAGTGCTGGAGGGATGAGCATGCGTTATATCGTGACCCCTCAGGAAATGCGCGCCGCCGAGCAGGCGGCCTTCGACCGGGGCGTGTCCTCGCTGCTGCTGATGGAAACGGCAGCCCGGCAAGCCTTTGAAGCGCTGCGGGAAACGGCCCCGGCAGGCGGCAAAACGGTCTTCCTTTGCGGGCCAGGCAACAACGGCGGCGACGGCCTGGCCATGGCCCGGATGTGGCGCCTGGCAGGCGGGCAATCCGCGGTGGTACTGCCCGAGCCGCCCCGCACGCCGGACGCGCAGGTCAACCTGCGCTACGTTCAGGCGCTCGGCATCCCCATCCTCGATCAGTCGCCCGGGGAGGCCGACGCCATTGTGGACGCGCTGTTCGGCACGGGCTTTCGCGGGGCGGTGGACCGGGATTCCGCCATGGGCAGGCTCATCGCCTGGGCCAATAGCCTGAAAAGCCCGATCCTGTCGGTGGATATCCCCAGCGGCATGGACGGCCTCACCGGCGCGGCCGAGGGGCTCTGCGTCCGCGCCGATCAAACGGTGACCTTTCACGCCGCAAAGCGCGGGCTCATCTTTACGCCCTGCCCGGAAAACGTGGGTAAGCTCCTGATCGCAGATATCGGCCTGCCCCACCGGGAGGGGATCTCCTGGGCGGACGATCTGGCGGAGCTCCTGCCGCCGCGCCGCGCAAACGCCCATAAGGGCGACTGCGGCCGGGTGCTGATCTTTGCGGGCAATCTGGGCATGGCGGGCGCGGCGCAGATGGCCGCTGCGGCCTGCCTGCGGGCGGGCAGCGGGCTTGTGACCGTGGTCTGTCCCCGGGAGATCATCCCCATTCTCCAGAAAACGGTGCCCAACGCCATGTGCCGGGCCGCGGAGGAGCAGCCCGAGATCCGGTGCGACGTCAAGCTTTTTGGCTGCGGCCTGAGCGAAACCGAGGAAAGCTGGCAGGCGCTCCTGCGCCTGCATCATGACGGCGAGCGCGAGGTATGGGACGCCGGGGCGCTGAACCTGCTGGCAAAGCATCCCATGGCGCTGGGCGAGGTCGCGGTGATCACGCCTCACTTGGGCGAGGCCGCCCGGCTGCTGGGCTGGAGCATTGATCAGATCGCCCTGGACCCGCCCCAGGCGGCGCATGCCTTGGTCAAAAAATACCACTGCGGCGTGGTGCTCAAATCCGCCGCGAGCGTTATCTGCGGCGCCGACGGACAGCTGGCGGTCAACGCCCTGCCGGCCCCCGCCCTGGCCAAGGGCGGCAGCGGCGACGCGCTGGCCGGCATCCTGGCCTCCCTGCTGGGGCAGGGGCTCCCGCCCATGACGGCCATGCAGGCCGCCTGCCTCTGGCACAGCCTGGC
>JAFUDW010000062.1 GCA_017464225.1 Clostridia bacterium
CGCCCTGCTGTACGGGCAGCAGTCTGCGATGGGAGCAGATCACACCGTTTTCACCGGCTGCCGCCACCGAAGTGGTATAACAGCTGGTATCGATTCCCAGCACGGTCATGGCGCTGTATCCGCTCCATTTTCATCCCGGAAAACAGCGCCCAACACGCCGTTAATAAAGCGCGCGCTGCTGGGTTCGCTGAAACGCTTAGCCAATTCCACCGCCTCGTTGATCACCACTGATTCCGGCGTATCGTTGTCATAGCGCATTTCATACAGCGCCACGCGCAATATGCACAGGTCGACCCGCGCGATGCGGTCGATTTCGCGGGAAGGACTGTAGCGGGAAATCAGGCCGTCGATTTCCTGGGTATGTTCGCCCACGCCGGCCAGTACGCGGTCAATGTAGGCCTGGTCATCTCCCTCGGGCGTAAAAGAAATCAGCGCGTCCAGCGTATCCTCTCCACTGCCGCCCATGAGTTTTTCGTATACCAGCTGCATGGCTGCAGCCCGTGCGGTTGAACGCGCCATAAATGCTATCCCCCGTTGCTGTTACTCTTGTGTATCCTGGGCCGAATCGGCCTTATCGGTACGGATCGCGCTTTCAATCCGTTCGGTAATTTCGTCAATCTCGCTCTTGCTGAAGTTCCTGTCCTTAACAGGCGTTTCCTTGATGGGCGCATCCTTGGCCGGAAAGCGGCGGTTTACGGCGTCGCGCACGGCTTCCTGCTTATTGCCAATGCCGCCCACCAGCGCGCCCACGGCGGCAAACGCAAGGATAAACAGCGTCTTCCAAAAGCCGATGGTGAGCAGCAGCACGGCAATCGCCGCGCCGATCAGCGCATAAATCAGGGAGCACAGCGCCGATCCCGGCGTCAGCACCCGCTTGATATCCTCGGACAGTTTACGCATCCTTCTCCTCCGTTTCCGCCGGGGCTTCCTGGGCGGATTCTTCCTCCGCAGGTTCTTCGGCAGCCGCTTCAGCCGGCGCTTGGACAGGCGTTTCCTCCGATTCAGTGGTGTCGTCCTCCACAGGCGGCGCGATCATTTCGGCCTCGGCCACCTGCTCAGCCTCGGGCTTCTCAGGATCGCGGCCAAAAATGCGCTGATGCATGGGAATTTTTTCCTTCTCTTTTTCCTCAGCGCGGCTTTCAATCTTTTCCGGCTCAGCCAGCGGCTCCTGGGGCAAGGCGTCCACAGACACGGGCGTCCGATCCACAGAAACCGTAATATTGCGCACCTCAATGCCGGAGGAGGCCGCCAGGTAACGCTTGATCTGGGATTGCAGCTGCTCCACGGCATGGGGAATGGACACGTTGCTGTTCATGGACACCCGCAAGTCAACATCGATGGCGCCGCGATGATTGCTGACGTTCATCTCCTGCACCTTCAGCTCTTTATGCGATTCCACGCACTTGAGGATCAGGTTTTCAATGGCCGAAACCGCAATGCGCAGCTCACCCATTTCATTGGGCTGGGTGATAAAGGCCTTGCGCCGGGCAGCATTGCGCCGTGCCACCAGAAAATTTAGCGCGCTGATGATGATGGCAACCGCGCCGGCGGCGATCAGCGCCGCGGGCAGCGACTGCATGATCACGCCTTCCCCCAGGTCATGTCCTGTAAGCAGAATACCGGCGGCCAACGAAATGCCGCCCGTAACCAGCGTGAGCAGCGCGCCAAAGCGCAGGATCAGCCGGTCAAACAGTTTCATTTTCATCAATTATGCCTCCTTCAGAAAGCAAAGAAACACAAAGCCCTTCCTCCCGGAAAGCCCCTTTATTCCTCCGTATCCTCCCCGGCATCGGCCCCCACGGCCTGCTCCTGCGCCTCCGGTTCTGTTTTTCCATCGGCTGCTCGTTCTTCCGCTTCGGTCACGGGCGTTTCCTCCGCCTGGGTTTCTTCCTCCCGCTGCGCCTGCCGGGCCTCATCCTGGATGCGGGCATTTTCCTCGCTGGTCAGATGGGCCGATTCCAGGCCGCTCTGCAGCGCCTTCTTTTCGCGCTCAAAGCTGACGCCCTGCACATGCACATCCACATTGACCACATGCAGGCCGGTCATGGTTTCGATGGCCTTGCGCACGTTTTCCTGCACTTCGGAGGCCACCTTCTGGATGGGCGAACCGTACTCCACAACGATGTACAGCTCCACGCTGGCTTCCTCGCCGCCAATTTCCACCTTGACGCCCCGGGTAATATTGCGGTTGCGGCCAATAAATTCAGAAATGCCGCCGCTGGTGCACATACCGGCAATGCCGTCAACCTCGCTGGCAGCCACGCCCGCGATAATGGCAATTACTTCATTTGCATATTTTATGGTGCCGCCGTTTTCCAGATCGAAATCCACATTGGTAGGCAGATTGTCTTTCTTGCTGGCCATGGAACGCACCTCCTTTACGATGTACAGGTTATTATAGCAGATTCCATGGAATTTGGCAACTGCTTATCGTTTTCCCGGCCCATGGAGGCCCGGAAAACGCCCGGTTTCAGCCCCTTTATGGAAAGTCTGCCAAAATTCCGGCAAAATTATCAGACCCAAGCTGCATTTTTTGCTTGCAATTTGTTTAAAAATATGCTATAGTATTTCTGCTCTTGAGCGAGCATGGGATCATAGCTCAGTTGGTTAGAGCGCCACGTTGACATCGTGGAGGTCGTAGATTCGAGTTCTACTGGTCCCACCAAAGAAAGAAGCCC
>JAFUDW010000063.1 GCA_017464225.1 Clostridia bacterium
CCCGTCTGCCCCCGGCGGCTGAGCCCGCCGAAGTACAACGCCAGCACCGCGGCGCAAATCGCCGCGCACAGCGCCAGCGTCAGCGCCGCCACGACGCGGGAAAGGGTCTTGCTCTGCTTCATGCATCCTCCAAAGCGCGCCGGATCTCCGCCTCTCCTCCGCGCGATTTCCCCTTTATTATAGCGGAATCCGCCCCCCGCCGCAACTGGTATTCCCGCCTGGGCTGGAGAAGAAAAAAGGCCGCCGCAAGCACGCTTCCTGCATTTGCGGCAGCCCTTTTCCCTTTGTTTGATTGTACGTCATCTCCCGCTGTCGGGCGCGTATCTCCAGCCCGACGCACGAAAACGACGCCCCCGAAGAGCAGTGGGAGCGCCTGGGCCTGGAGCGTTGAGAAGCATAACGAAACGGGGCTGCCTCACATTTGCGGAGACAGCCCCGTTCATTTTATATGTGCTGCTGCTGATATCTGGTGGCTGCACGTTACAGCCAACGCCCTCCTGAAGATAGTAATAAGGCGGATAGGCATATTCAAACAAATAAACCGCATTTCTTTTCGAATCGAAACGATCGTCATGGAAGAATTCCGCAACACCCCACAACCAGATCAGCCGCTGGCGGGACCTTTTCAATTCTGCCAGCGGCGCTCGTGCATATTGATACCCTGTCAGCAACGCAAGGTACATATATCACCGTTTCCGGCTTCGCTCAATCAGCCTTTTCAATTCCGTTTCATCCTCTCCATCCCGAATACGCCTTGCAACAACCACACGTCGATTCTCATCCTTTTCCACGCAGGTCACCAGAACAAGCAGCTGATCGTCTACCTGCACGTCAATGGAGCAAGTATGCACAGAGGCAGAAATCAGGGTGTCGATGGTTGCCTGTCGTTCTTGAATATTGGCAGAGCGCAGGGCGAAGAAATCCACATAATCCTGGCCCCATTCCTCTACGTTGATACACCCCACGGCAAAAATCACATATCGGCCCCTTTCATACATCGTATCAAAAGTGATAAAAGGATCATTATGATAAAAGGTGCTGTTTCCGTAGTTTCGCAAGTTGCCAAACATGGCGCCGCTTTTCATATTGTGACCATAAATGATATACGTGTATGGCCGCGTTTTCAGGTCGATGGCCGAATCCAAAAATAGCGCGCCATTCACATTGCTGTTTCCCGCAGCATCGTGATCCAGATAATATACATTATCCCGCTGCACCACGGCTTCATCCAGCATTCGGTTGATGGAGAGCCACCCCACAATGTCCTTATTCTCTTTTCGCAAAGCCTTGAAACGGCTGGTGATATTCAGCTTAGCGTTGTCCTGATAGCTAACGCTCGGCAGGCGTGGGATCGGCGACTGCGTAGGCATGACCACGGCCGTGGGCGCGATGGTGGGCGTTTCCAGCCGTGTAGAGGCAGGAGACGCAACGGGAGCCTCCGTTTCAGCGATCAATTCCGGCTCAGGATCAGCGTGATACACCGCTCGCAAATCCTGCGCGGTTCGGCGGGAAGACAGCAAATGAACGCCATACCCAATCAGTTTTGTCAGTCCAAATGCCGCTACGATCATCCCCAAAAGCGCCACAAGCACCCGTCCCCAACGCACGTTTCGGTAACGGTTGCCCCTGCTTCGCTTTCGCTGTTCGTTCATGCCTGCCCCCTGCGTGAACAGGCCATACCAGTTGGCTGATATGGCCTGTTCAGTTCTGTGTGTTATTTATATTTTGGTTTGCTTTCTTTTGCTGTATGCCCATACGCTGCATACAGCGCCAAGGCCCAGCAGCACATAGCTCAGCCAAAGCTTCAGGTCGGCAGGATCGCCGGTCTTAGGCACCTTGTAGTTGATGATCGTTCCGCCATTATAGCAGCGATCCGTTTCGCCCGCGTGCGCCCCCACATTTTCATAACGCACCTTGTATCCCTCCGGGACATTTTCAATAATGTAGTAGTCCTCGCTGCTGGCAAACCAGGCTTCATAATGCCACTCGCTCTCAGAAACGACCTTTTTGTTGAACTTTTTATGCGCCACGGTGCCATCCGGATGATACATCACCCAATCTATGCTGTCCTCATGGTCACCCTGCCAAAGCTTTGTGAAGGAGAACTTGAAATAATACGGCTCCGGTTCAGGCGCGGGAGAATGTTCATTGATGAGGATCAAGCCTTTCTGCGCCGTACCGGTCAGCTTGGATGTATAGCCCTTTACCGCTTCTTCTGTCACCGTGTACGCAATTTCCGTACCATGGTCACGATACTTTGGCAATCCTGTAAAGGTATGCTCCCAAACGCCCTTTTTGTCTGGCACGAGTGTTGCCGACGCCGTTTCCTTGCCATCAGCCAACAGATGAATCACAATACTGCGCGGACGAATGGCATCCTTATCGTTTCCATCTTTCCATTCCTTGGTGACATGAATGTCGATCGTCTCGATATCATGGCTGTTGATCACGTCATAGCCTTGCACCGTGGCAGTATATCCTTCTACCGGCTCTTCCGTGATGCTGTATTCGATCTCTTTCCCTCCGCTGTACTTCGGAAGGTCCTCAAAGCGCCACTTCCAGCCATCCTCTGCCTTCACGCTTGCGCTGTCGATTTTTTCTCCATTGGCCAGCAAATTCACCGTGATGCTTTCCGGCCGTTTTCCGTCTTGGTCGTTCTCATCCTCCCAGCGCGTGCTGCCTTCCACGGTGACTGTCTCCGGCACATGTTTGTTGGTGACATCATAGCCTTGCACCGTGGCAGTATACC
>JAFUDW010000064.1 GCA_017464225.1 Clostridia bacterium
GCCCCGGACGCCGCCCTGCCCCTGGATGATCAGCTGGTCATCCTCAGATCGGGCATCGACGCCCAGGCTGCGCAGCATGGCCAGGATGGCGGCCACCCGGTCGGATTCCTTGAGCCGCAGGCGGGCGATGGGACGCAGAACGGTCCGCCCCTTGGCGTAGGCTGCCGCCACTGCCAGGATGGGCGCCAGGTCGGGGATGTCGGATAGATCGATCTCCTGCCCGCGCAGCGCGCTTCCGCGGACAGCGGCGCTTCCCTCCCGCGTTTCGGTCAGCGCGCCAAAGCGTTTCAGCAGTCCCAGGATCGCCCGGTCGCCCTGGGCGGAGTCAAGGCGCAGCGGCCCGCAGGCCACGCCGTCCGGGCTGAGCGCGCCGGCTGCCAGCCAGAAGGCCGCGCCGGACCAGTCGCCTTCTACAGAGAGACTTCCGGGGGAGAGGAAAACCTGATCGCCGGGAATGAAGAATCCATCCGCCGTTCTTTCAATGCGGACGCCAAAGGCGGATAGCGCTTGCAGCGTCATTTCCACATAGGGTTTGGATTCAAGCCTGCCCGTGACGGTCAAATAGCTGTCGCCATGCAGAGAAGGCAGCGCCAGAAGCAGCCCGCTGACGAACTGGGAGGATACGCCGCCCGCGATCGTATACCGTCCGTGGCGCAGCGCGCCGCCGCAGCGCAGGGGAAAGCTGCCTTGGGGGGACAGCTCCGCGCCCTGGGCCTGTAATTGCTCATAGAGCGGAGACAGCGGCCGCAGGCTCAGCTTGCCTTGTCCGGTGAAGGCGCAGTCGGCCTGGAGCGCGGCGGCGACGGGCAGCAGGAAGCGCAGGGTGGAACCGCTTTCGCCGCAGTCCAGCAGCGCTCCCTTCCGCGGGCTTTGCATGGGGATGACCCGCAGATCGTCGCCCTCCCGCGCGAAGTCGGCTCCCAATGCCTTCAGACAGCGGAGAGTGGCCTGCACGTCCGCGGAATACCCCATGCGGCGAAGCGTTGTGGGGCTGCCGGCCAGCGCGGCGCAGATCAGCAGCCGGTGGGCCTGGGATTTGCTGGACATTACAGGATCGACCGTTCCCGCCAGGGGATGGGGCGTAATGATCACGTTCATACGCCCGTCACCTCCCCGTTGCAGCAGGCGATAAAGTTCGCCAGCTCCCGGGCGGGCAGGGAATGGAGCGCGCTTTGTCCGCGCTTTACGGGCAGCACCAGGGTGATGGTATCGCCCTTGCGCTTTTTATCGTTCATGGCGATGGCTGCCACATCATGGGCGAAAAATGGCGTGGAAACAGGCAAGCGCTGGGCAGCCAGCATGGATTTGAGTTCCCCGTATACGCCGCCCTCGCATAACCCATGCTTTTCCGCCGCCCAGGCCGCGATCAGCATCCCCACGGCCACGCCTTCGCCATGGTAAATGGCAAAGCCGTTCAGCTTTTCCAGCGCGTGGCCAAAGGTATGCCCCAGGTTCAGCAGCTGGCGCTGGCCGCGGTCGTGCTCGTCCTGACGGACGATATCGGCTTTGATGCGGATGCAGTCAGCGATGATGGCGTTCAGATCCTCCTTCCGGGCGATGCGGCGCAGCAGCTCTCCATCGCAGATAGCACCGTACTTGATCACCTCGGCCATGCCTTCGGCAAAGAGCGCGGGGGAGAGGGTGGACAGCGTATCGGGATCGCAGATCACCAGACGCGGCTGGTAAAACGCGCCGCACAGATTTTTGCCCGCCTGCAGGTTCACCGCCGTTTTTCCGCCCACTGAAGCGTCCACCATGGCCAGCAGCGTGGTGGGGATCTGCACAAAATCGACGCCGCGCAGGTACAGGGCGGCGCTGAGCCCGGTAAGATCGCCCACCAGCCCGCCGCCCAGGGCGGCAAACAGATCGCCGCGGGTGATTTCGGCGTTGTTGGCGGCGTTCAGCAGCGCTTCCACGGTCTGGAGCGATTTCTGGCTCTCCCCATGGGCGAAAACGAAAGCGTCCACGGCAAAGCCGGCGGCTTCAAAGGAGGCGCGGGCGGCGTCCAGATACAGTGGAGCGACGCCGTCGTCGGTGACGATCATCACGTGGCGGCCCCGTACAGCCGGAGCGGTCAGCGCGCCTGCCTGGGCCAGCAGGCCGTTTTTCAGCAGCACGTCATAGGCGGGCTTCACGCGCACGGTCAGCTTTTCCATTCGGTATCGATCTCCTCCTTGCGTTCGCGGCCTTCCCGCAGCAGGTTTTTGAGTGTTTCGGCGTCCCCGGACGCCAGCGCGTCCCGGTAGGCCGACAGCGCTTCGATCAGCCCGTCCAGCTCCCGGCCCAGATAATCGGCGTTATCCAGAAACAGCTCTGTCCACATGGTCTCGTTGAGCTTGGCCACCCGGGTGAGATCCCGGTAGCTGCCCGCTGAAAAGCTCCTGTGCTGTTTGGCGGTGGGCGATTTGATGTAGGCGTTGCTCACCACGTGAGCCAATTGGGAGGTGAAGGCGATCATTTCGTCGTGCTTTTCGGCAGTGGTCAGCGTCACATGGGCAAAGCCCACGGCGTGCAGCAGGTCGCGCAGGCGGCTGAGCGCATACATATCCTCGTTCTCCCGGGGCACCAGGATCATGGTGGCGCCCTGGTACAGGTCGGCTTTGGCGTATTTGATGCCCGAAAATTGCCGCCCGGCCATGGGATGCCCGCCCACATAAGTAAAGCCGTTCTCCGCCGCCAAACGCTGGCAAGGCGCGCACACCGCACGCTTGACGCCGCACAGATCGACCGCGATGGCGCCTTTTTTTACCCTGCTCGCCTGGGCGCGCAGGTATTCCACCGCCGCCCCGGGGTACAGGGCGATGAACAGATAATCGCAATCGCCGATCGTTTGGCCGTCCAGCCTGCCGTCCACCGTGCCGGTGAGCTCGGCATATTTCTGGGTGCTTTCGTCAATATCCAGGCCCAGTACCGGATATCCGGCGGCCTTCAAGGCCTTGCAGAGCGACGCTCCCATGAGCCCCAGCCCCACCACGCCGATCTGTTCCATATCAGTTGCCTCCAATCGCTCCGCGCACGGCCCGGACGGCCTTTGCCACGTCGTCAAACTGCGCCGGCGTCAGCGATTGCGGGCCGTCGCATTTGGCGTGGGGCGGATCGTTGTGCACCTCGATCATCAGCCCGTCCGCGCCGCAGGCCGCCGCCGCCAGCGCCATGGGCTTCACATACCGGGCAACGCCGGTGGCATGACTGGGATCGACGATCACCGGCAGATGGCTCATTTCATGCAGTACGGCCACGGCGGACAGATCCAGGGTATTGCGGGTGTAGGTTTCATAGGAGCGGATGCCGCGCTCGCACAGGATCACCTGCTCGTTGCCGCCGGCCATGACGTATTCTGCGCTCATCAGCAGCTCCTTGATGGTGCCCGCGATGCCGCGCTTGAGCAGGATGGGCTTGTGCGTATGGCCCAGCTCCTTGAGCAGCTCAAAGTTCTGGGTGTTGCGCGCGCCCACCTGGATCACATCCACGTTTTCAAACAGCGGCAGATGGGCGATATCCATGATTTCGGTCACGATGGGCATGCCGGTGCGCCGTTTTGTTTCCAGCAGCAGGCGGATGCCCTCCTCATGCAGGCCCTGAAAATCATAGGGCGACGTGCGCGGCTTAAAAGCGCCGCCCCGCAGAAGACCCGCGCCGCTGGCTTTGACGGCGTTGGCCACCGTTTCCATCTGGCTTTCGCTTTCCACCGAGCAGGGCCCGGCGATGAACTGAAAATGCCCGCCGCCGATTTCAGCGCCCTCCACGATCCGGATCACGGTATCCTCGGGATGAAATTTCCGGTTGGCCTTTTTGAAGGGCTCGGAAATGCGGGTCACGTTTTCCACGATATCCAGCCCGCTGATCAAATCGGTATCGATACGCGTGGTATCGCCGATCAGCCCGATGATGGTCTGGAATTCACCCTCGGAAATATGGGTGCGTACGCCGTAGCTTTCCAGCCAGCCGATCAGATGGGACATTTCTTCCTTGCGAACGTCTTTTTTCAGCGAAATAATCATCAGCTCATCCTCCATAAAAAAGGGCCCGCAGTAATTCTGCGAGCCTCCCGATTTGATCCATTCAGGATAAAAGCGCGTGCAGCAAAATTACTTTACCTCATTTGCAGATGGTAAAGTAAAAGTAAAAATACTTGACGGTGTTCTTGCTTGCCATGGCGCTTCCTTTCCACGCCGCGCTTTTTCTGCGCGGTATCGAATGATGATAGTTTAGCACACTAAAGTGAACTTGGCAAGGGACAAACAAAAGAAAAACAGATGAAAGGCGCAGCTGCGGCATTCATGAAAGCGCGCTTGATATTCTTTGGCGCTGTGTATTATAATAACTATGCAAGGTACCGACGCCAGCTACAGGTACGAGGGATATGCCCGATACAGGACGGAAGAGTTATAAAGACTTGGAGGATTTGCATGCGCGTTTTGCTTGTGGAGGATGAAAAAGCCCTGTCCTCTGCCATTTGCCAGGTGCTGAGGCGGGAACAGTTTACCGTGGATCCGGTGTATACCGGCACCGACGGCTATGATTATGCCCAGAGCGATATTTACGACGCCATTGTGCTGGATGTGATGCTGCCCGGCATGGACGGCTTTACCGTGCTCAAAAAGCTGCGGAGCGAGGGCATTCGCACGCCGGTATGCATGCTCACCGCCCGATCCGGGCTGGAGGACAGGGTGCGGGGGCTGGAAAGCGGCGCCGATTATTATCTGCCCAAGCCATTTCAGATGGCTGAGCTGGCGGCTTGCCTGCGGGCCATCACACGCCGAAGGGAGGAAGCGCCGGTGATGGAGCTGGCCTATGGCGACGTACAGCTGAACCAGCAGGAGGCCAAGCTGATCCACCGCGCCACCGGGCAGGAGGTCAAGCTGGGGGCCAAGGAGTATCAGCTCATGGAGCTGTTTTTGCGCAACTCAGGACAGACCTTGCCCAAGGATACTATTTTCGATCGGGTATGGGGCTATGAAAGCGAAGCCGATATCAGCGCTGTGGAGGTGTATATTTCCTTTCTGCGCAAAAAGCTGGCCTTTATCGGCTCCAATATCAGGATCCGCGCCGCCCGGGGCATCGGCTATTCACTGGAGGAAGGCGTATGATCAAAAGGCTGCAAAAGCGCATGATCCTGCTGGTGCTGGGCGGGCTGCTGCTGGCCTCGGCGGGGCTGGTGTTCGCCGTCAACTGGATCAACTGGCGGAGCATTGTCAGTCAGGCAGGCGGTGTATTGAATATGCTGGCCGAAAACGACGGGCAGCGCCCGCTGGCAATGGAACGGGAGACCTTTGCGCCCATCGGCGAAACGCCGCCGCCATTTTCGCGGAATGATATGGGTTTTGACGGGCGAAACGACCGGGGAAACCGGGGGCATAATAATGATCTGCGCAGCGCTGCCAGCCTGATCAGCTCCTATACTGTGGAGCTGGATGCCGATGGAAACGTGACCGAATGGAACAGCGACCGGTGCGAACTGTACAGCGAGGAGCAGAACGCCGGGGTGGTTGACGCCGCGCTGAAAAAGGGAACGGAAACGGGCCGGGTGGATACCCAGTTTTACCGGCTTGTGCCCCGGAACGAATGCAGGCTGCTGATCGTGGTGGATCAGCGTCTGGCCATACAGGACGCCATGCGCGTGCTGCGGCTCACCTGCCTGTTTGCCATTGCGGAGGACGCGCTGCTGGCTATTGGCGCCGTTCTGCTGATCCGCCGCATGGTCAAGCCGGTGGACGAGGCCATGGAGAAGCAAAAACAGTTTGTCTGGGATGCCAGCCATGAGCTCAAAACGCCGCTGGCCGTGATTTCCGCAAACGCGGAAGCGCTGGCGGGAGAGGTAACGGACAGCAAACCTCTGGAATACATCCAGTCGGAGGTGCAGCGCACCGATCATTTGATTCAAAACCTGCTCACGCTGGCGCGGCTGGAGAAGGGCACGGTCAAGGCCGAGCTCAAGCGCTTTGACTTGAGCCGCGCCGTGCTGAGCGTGGCGCTGCCCTTTGAAAGCGCGGTGTTTGAAGCGGGAAAAACGCTGGATACTCAGGTGCCGGATGGCGTGCAGTATACCGGGGATGAGGAAATGATCAAGCAGCTGTGCGTGATCCTGCTCAGCAACGCTCAGAAGTATGGCGACGACCATGGCAAAATCACCCTGAGCCTGGAAGTCAGGGGGGATAAGCGCGTGCTGAAAGTCCATAACACCGGCCCTGCCATTCCGCCGGAGGCGCAAGGCAAGATCTTTGACCGCTTTTATCGGGTGGATTCCAGCCACAACAGCGATATCCCGGGCAACGGTCTGGGGCTGGCCATCGCCAAAAGCATCGTGGAAGCGCATAAGGGAAAGATCACGGTGGAAAGCGCTGAAAATACCGGTACGGCATTTATGGTGGTTCTATAGCGAAAAAAACTTCGGCGTCAAAATGATAGCTTTCATTTTGACGCCGAAGTTTTTTTATACTGGTCGCTGGTTAAAATACTGCAAGCAGAAAGATTTGACGAGAGTACGATAAGAACCTCGGCGTCCGGGGCCTACCGGCCCGCTCTACGCTGAAAGCCTGCCACCGGCAGCCTTTCCGGGCGCTTCGAGCCCCTTATCGTCTCCCATCCCCGTCAAATTCCTGTTTTCAGGTGTATATCTTTCATCGAGAATCAGTATCAGTCCTTTACGGTCACCCGATCGCGGAACAGCAGCGTGGTACACCATAGCCCGGCGGCACCAACCAGCGTATAAATGATGCGGCTGATCACGGCAGCCTGGCCGCCAAAAATGGACGCCACCAGATCAAACTGGAAAATGCCGATCAGGCCCCAGTTCACCGCGCCGATGATGACCAGCAGCAGAGCGATTCTGTCCAGCATAACAAAACACCTCCTTGCTTTGCAACGTTATTATGTCAAGGAGGCGTTTTTGCTATTCATTGAAATGATGTTTTGATCATTCCAGGCTGTCCACAAAGTGCTTCATCCGGCGCACGGCTTCGGAAATCTGCACGTCGTTGACGGCGTAGGAAAGGCGTACAAAGCCATTTGCGCCGAAGGGCGCGCCGGGGATGACGGCCACAAAGGCCTTTTTCAGCAGCAGCTCGGCAAATTTACCGTCGCTGTCAATGATCTCATCCCCGCATTTTTTGCCGATGTAGGGGCGCACGTCCAGCAGCATGTAGAATGCGCCTTTGGGCATTACGCCGGGCCGGAGGGCGTTCTGCGCCAGCAGGAACAAAAGCAGCGTGCGGCGGCGGGCAAAGGAATGGGCCATATCCACCACGCAGTCCTGGGGCGCGGTCAGGGCGGTCAAGGCGGCGTACTGGGTGATGCTGTTGGGGTTGCCGGTCATATGGCTCTGAATGGAGCCCATGGCTTTGATGGCAAACAGCGGGCCCGAGGCGTAACCCATGCGCCAGCCGGTCATGGCGTAGGCTTTGCTGAAGCCCGAAACCAGAATGGTGCGCTGCTTGGCGTCGTCGCTGATTTGGGCGGGGGAAATCTGGGTGTAGCCGTCGTAGCACAGATCCTCGTAGATCTCGTCGCTGATAATGAAGAAATCATGCTTCCGGGCCAGCTCGCAGGCCGCGGCCAGCAGCTCCCGGGGCCAGATGGTGCCCGTGGGGTTGTTGGGAGAGTTGATGATGATGGCCTTTGTCCGTTCGGAAACGGCCTCCTCCAGCTGGGCTTGGGTGGGCAGAAAATCGGTTTCGGGATCGGTGGTGATGATCACCGGTTTGCCGCCCGCGATCTTGATCATTTCGGTATAGCTGATCCAGTAGGGCGAGGGAAGGATGACCTCGTCGCCGGGGTTCAGCACGGACTGCAGCGCCAGCACGATGGCCTGTTTGGCGCCCGAGGATACGATGATCTCATCCGGGCTGTACCGCAGCGATTTATGGGCGAATATATGGTTTGCAATGGCTTGGCGAAGCTCGGGAATGCCCTTTACGTCGGTATAGCGCGTTTTGCCGGCGTCGATGGCCTCCTTGGCGGCCTTGCGGATATGGACGGGCGTATCAAAATCAGGTTCGCCCACGCCCATGGAAATCACATCCTCGCCCTGCTCCTTGAGCTGGGCCACGATGGCGTTGAGCCCCAGGGTTGCGGAGGGCGTAATGGATTTGGCGATATCGGAAAGTTCCAGCGGCATGAAAAGGCTCCTTTCGGAATGCAGGATTGCTGAGTTGCAGTTGCATTATATACCCTTTCATTCCCGATTACAACCCTTTGAAATGAATTTTTATTGTATTGATTATCCCAATTCTTTTATTTTCCGATGGATTTCTCGTAGGCGGCGATCACGGCTTCCATCACGGCGCCGCGCATCCCGCCGGCCTCCAGCGCGCGAACACCCTGAATGGTAGTGCCGCCGGGAGAGCAAACCTGATCCTTGAGCGGGCCGGGATGCAGGCCGGAAAGCGCCAGCTGCGCCGTGCCCGCCATCATTTGGGCCGCCAGCTCCAGCGCTTGTGCGCGGGGCAGGCCGCAGGCCACGCCGCCGTCGGAGAGCGCCTCCAAAAAGAGCGCCGCGAAGGCCGGGCCGCAGCCCGACACCGCGCTGCCGGCCTCAAACAGGTGCTCGTCCATGCGCACGAATCGGCCCGAAGCTGAAAGATCATTCAAAAATTCCTCCAGCACGGCGTCCGGCACGTGCCCATCCGCCGCGTACAGCGTCATGCCCGCGCCAACGGCCACCGGCGTGTTGGGCATGATGCGGATCACCGGGTATTCGCCGCCCGCCATGCCGCGCACCTGATCCATGGTGATGCCAGGGGCCATGGATACCAGTACCGAGCCGCCATACAGCGCCGGAGCGATGTCGGCGATGACGCCCGCCATCATATAGGGTTTGACGCCCAGCAAGATATAGTCGGCGGCCTGAACGGCTTCCTGTGCCGAGCCCGCCGTTTGGCAGCCCAGGGCGTCGGCCAGCTTCCGCGCCTTCTCGGGCGTGCGGTTGAACAGGATGACCTGGGCGGGATGCACCTTTTTGCAAAGGCCCTTTGCCAGCGCGCCGCCCATGTTTCCGGTGCCGATGATCGCATAAACAGCCATAACGTATCCTCCTTATAAAAAGCGGCAGGCCAAGCCTGCCGCCGCGTTGTTGATCACAGAAGCCCAGATGCCGCCAGCGCCAGCACCGCCGCGCCTAAAATAATGCGGTAGATGCCGAACACACGGAAGGAATGGGTGCGGATATAATTGACCAGTGCGCGGATGGCGACAATCGATACCGCGAAGGCCATCACAAAGCCCACGGCCAGGATGGCGGCTTCGCTGCCGGTCATGGCGCCGCCGTTCATCACAAATTTGACGCATTTTAAAAGACTTGCGCCCGCCATGGTGGGGATGGCCATAAAAAAGCTGAATTCCACCGCCGCGGTGCGGCCAAGGCCCAGCAGCAGCGCGCCGATGATGGTGCTCCCGCTGCGGGAGGTACCGGGGATCAGGGCCAGCACCTGAAAACAGCCGATCAGGAAGGCTGTTTTGTAGCTGACGCCCTGGATGCTGCCGATGCGCCTTGCGTGCTTGCCGCCTTCCAGACGATCCAGCAGCAGAAAGATCACGCCGTATACGATCAGCGCGACGGCAACCGTGACCGCGCCGTTCAGGCGAGCTTCGATCCAATCGTTCAACAGCACGCCCACGATGCCGCTGGGGATCACCGCCACGATGATCTTGAACCACAGCGACCAGGTATCGCGCTTTTCCGCGGGGGATTTTGACGGAGCGAAGGGATTGAGCCGCCGGAAATAGAGCACAACCACGGCCAGGATGGATCCCAGCTGGATCACCACATCATAGAGATTCCAAAAATCCTCAGTGATGCCCTTTAAGGGCAGCAATGCGTTCAGGATCAGCAGATGGCCGCCCGAGCTGACGGGCAGCCATTCGGTGATGCCCTGCACAAGCCCCATCAGGGCGGATTTGAGCAGATTGAAAAGCATAAACGATCTCCCTTATTGGTTTTCAAGCCGTTCCATGGCGGCGTAGATGGCCTCCAGCTCCTCCTCGGTGCTGTACTGCAATACCACCTTGCCGCGTTTCAGGCTGCCGGTGAGCAGCGTGCGCACGCCGATCACGTTTTGCAGCCGCGCCCGCATATCCTCCAGTTCCACGGCGATGGGCTTTTTTTCGCGGCGTTCGGCGGGCTTTTCGGGCATGGCGGCCAGCTTTTCGGCCTCGCGCACGCTGAGCCCTTCCCGCACGATACGCTGGGCCAGGGCGCGCTGAGTATGCGCGCCGTTCATGCCGGCCAGCACCCGGGCGTGCCCGGCGGACAGGCTGCCGTCCTTTACCAATTGCTGAATATCCTCGGGAAGCGTCAGCAGGCGCAGCAGGTTGGCCACGGCCGGGCGCGAACGGCCTACGCGCCGGGCGGCTAATTCCTGCGTATAGCCGCAGGCGTCCATCAGCTCGCGGATGCCGGCGGCCTCCTCCATGGGATTCAGATCCTCGCGCTGCAGGTTTTCGATCAGCGCGGCTTCCATGCGCTCCTGGGCGTTCATTTCGCGCACGATACAGGGTACGCTCTGCAGGCCGGCCATCCGGGCGGCCCGGTAGCGGCGCTCGCCGGCGATGATGCGGTAACGGTTGCCCTCGGGCGCCACCAGCAGCGGCTGCAAAACGCCTGTCTGGCGGATGCTCTCGGCCAGCGTTTCCAGCGCTTCCTTTTCAAAAACGCGCCGGGGCTGATCGGGATTGGGATCTATTTCATTGAGGGCGATCTCGGTGGAGCCGGAGGGCTCGTCGCTTTCCGGCAGCAGGATATCCAGCCCGCGCCCCAGTCCTTTTTTGGAAGCCATGGTTCATTCCTCATTTCTTTGGTTGATCGGTTTATTTTACGCGTTCGCCGTTGCGGGCCAGCACCTCCCGGGCCAGGGACCGGTAAGCCTCCGCCCCGGTGGAACGCGGATCGTAGCGGTTGATGGGCAGCGCGTGGCTGGGCGCTTCGCCCAGGCGCACGTTGCGGGGTACGGTGGTGGCGAATACCTTGGATTTAAAATGCTTTTTTACCTGCGCCACCACCTGCAGGCTCAGGTTAGTGCGCCCGTCGAACATGGTCAAAAGCACGCCTTCGATCTCCAGCGAAGGATTCAAGCCGCGCTTGACCCGGTTTACGGTGTCGGTCAGGCTGCGCACGCCCTCCAGGGCATAGTATTCGCATTGGATGGGGATCAGTACGCTGCCCGCCGCCGTCAGGGCGTTCACGGTCAGCAGTCCCAGGGAGGGCGGGCAATCGATCAGGATATAATCGTAAGCGTCGGCCAGACCGCGCAGAGCGGCCCGCAGGCGGTATTCCCGGCGATCCAGCCCCACCATTTCGATTTCGGCCCCGGCCAGGCGGATATCGGAGGGCAGCACATCCATGCCGGAGGTGTCGGTGGATATGACGGCCTTTTCGGCTGTGGCGATCCCCAGCAGCACCTCGTACAGCGTGATATCGCCCGCGGGAGCGCCCGAGCCGCTGGAGGCGTTGCCCTGGGGATCGGCGTCGATCAGGAGCACCTTTTTACCCAGCTCGGCCAAGCAGGCGCTCAAATTGACGGACGTAGTGGTTTTGCCCACGCCGCCCTTCTGATTGGTAACGGCAATGATTTTGGCCAATGTGATTCCTTCTTTGTTTACTGTTTTCTTTCGTCAGGCAGCCAGCCGCGCCAGCGGTACGGGGGATAGCAGGTCCTTACCGTGCGGGCGATCAGCGACAGCTCATCCTCGGTTTGAAAGGCGGCGAAGGGCTGATACAGCGCCCGAAGGGCGGCAAGGCTTTCGTGAGACATGGCGTATTGCCGGAGCCGCCCATACTGCCAGGCGTTATGCGGCAGGCGGCACAGCGCAAGATAGAGAAGCTCGTCCGCCATCTGATCGATATCGTCCACGTGGATGCGGATCACGCGCCCATCGTCCAGCAGCACGCGCATATCGCCTTCGGTCAGGCTGCGGGCCTGCTGGAACAGCAGCGTGCTCAGCTGGGCGTACAGCGCGGCGGGGTCCTCCTCCTCGATGGGAAAGGCGTTCAGCGCTTCGCAGGCGTTTCGGCGGATATCGCAGGCGTCAAGAAAGGCTGCTCCCAGCCAGGGGCGCAGCACCGCCGCAACCGTTTCCTCACGCACCATGACGGCCTCTCCTTTCATGCCCTACCAAAATACCACATTTGCGCCGATTTGTCCACCGCCCGGGGCGGCAAAGGCGGCTTTGAGGATAAAAAAAGAAATTTTATTGAAGATTATTACAATAAAATTAAAAATCGGAATATTTATTCGCAGATTTGGAGCCCGGGACATACCGCTTGTGTTGGCGAGACCGAGACTACACAAGCGGTTGTTTTCCACCAAGGACAAAGCATGCAAATGGGCGGACGGTGGATAACTCTTGCCTTTTTTCCGAAAATCTGCTATGATAAAGGCGTTTTCAGAACAGGTCGATGGTTTTATCCACAGGCAGTTATCCACCGATCAAATGAAAAGAGACGGGTGGGCTTATTTTTTTCGCCCTTTTCGCAGCACGAAAGCATGCGCTTCAATATACATTCTCTGATTACAAATGGGGGCCATTTCCTTGGATACGACGCAGCTATGGGACCAGGCATGTCAGCTTTTGAGCGCCGACATGATGAAAGTGACGTTTGATACGTGGATCAAAACGCTCAAGCCGATCGCGCTGGAGGGCGATCTTTTTGTGCTGCAGGCGGCCACCGATTTTTATAAGAAAAACGTGGTTTCCCGTTATGCCGGCACCATCGAAGGCGCGCTGACCCAGATCGCCCGGCAGCCCATCCGCGCCAAGTTTCTGACGCCCGAAGAGGCCGAAGGATATCTCCATCCCGCCGAAACGGTGGAGAAGCCCTCCTTCCTGAACCCCAAATATACCTTTGATTCCTTTGTGGTGGGCTCCAGCAACCGGTTTGCGCACGCCGCCTGTCTGGCGGTGGCCGAATCGCCCGCCGAAGCCTATAATCCGCTGTTCATATACGGCGGCGTGGGATTGGGCAAAACCCATCTGATGCATGCCATCGGCCATTATCTGCTGGCGGAGAATCCCAAAATCAAAATCAATTATGTGACCAGCGAAGCCTTCATGAACGAGCTGATCTCGGCCATCCAAACCGGACAGACCGCCGATTTCCGGGATAAATACCGCAAGGTGGATGTGCTGCTGATCGATGATATTCAGTTCATCGCCGGCACCACCAGCACCCAGGAGGAATTCTTCCATACCTTCAACGCCCTGCACACGGCAGGCAAACAGATCATCGTATCCAGCGACCGTCCGCCCCGGGAGATCCCGCGCCTGGAGGAGCGGCTGCGCAGCCGCTTTGAATGGGGTCTGATCGCCGATATCCAGCGGCCCGATCTGGAGACCCGCATCGCCATCCTGCGGCGCAGGGCGCAGGATGAGATGATTCAGTGCGACGACGAGGTACTGCAGATGATCGCCGCCCGGGTGGAGAGCAACATCCGCGAGCTGGAGGGCAGCCTGACCAGGCTCTCGGCCTATGCCTCGCTGACGGGGCGCAGGATCGATGCCGCCCTGGCGGAGGAGGCCCTGCGCGAGGTGTTCGCCAGCCATGAGCCTCATAACATCACCTGCGAGGATGTGATGCGGGTGGTATCTTCCTATTACAATGTAACGCCGGAGGATCTAAAGGGCCCCCGCCGCAACCGGGAGATCACCGTGCCGCGGCAGATCGCCATGTATCTCTGCCGTGAGCTGACCGATAATTCCATGTCCCGCATCGGCGACGCCATGGGCGGTCGCGATCATACCACTGTGCTCCACGGCTGCGATAAGGTGGCCGAGGACCTTCGCACCTCTGAAAGTCTGGGCGCATTGATGGAGGATATCCGCCATCGACTCCAGAATGGGTAAAGGAAACTTCGCTGATTTTCCCGCAACAGCAAAACAAATCCCCGAAACCGACAGGCTTGTCGATTCCGGGGATCTTTTTGCGTATATTATTTGGTTTCTTCGGTTTCCTCGGTCTCACCGTTCAGCTTGGACAGCAGATCGGACAGGAAATCGCTCAGGCCTTCCTTGATGGAGGCGGCTTCCTCGCTTTCGGTGAGGGCGGTCAGCTGGTCGCTGATTTCGGTCAGCTTGGTCTCGGCTTTTTCCTTCAATGCGTCGGTGTCCAGCAGCTCGCGGGTCTTGGCTTCCAAATCAGCGGTCAGCTTCGTGATCTGCTCCTGAGCGGTTTTGGCGGCTTCCTGGGCGGCCTTTGCGGCTTCAGCCTTGGCGGCTTCCAGCTTGGCGGCGGCTTCCTCGGCAGCCTTCGCGGCTTCAGCCTTGGCGGCTTCCAGCTTGGCGGCGGCCTCCTCGGCGGTCTTCGCGGCCTCGGCCTTCAGAGCGTCCACAACGCTGGTGCTCTCAGCTTTAGCGGCTTCCAGCTCTTTGGCGATGGCGGCGGTTTCGGCCTTGGCGGCTTCCAGCTCGGCGGCAGCGGTTTCGGCGGCCTTGGCGGCGGCGTCTTTGGCGGCCTTCAATTCGGCGGCGGAAATCTCCGCGGCATTGGCGGCGGCGGCCTGGGTGGCTTTCAGATTGGCGGCGGCCTCCTCGGCAGCCTTCGCGGCATCAGCCTTCACGGTGCTGAGCTCCTTGGCGGAGATCTCGGCAGCTTTGGCGGCTTCGTCGCGGGTGGCCTTCAGATTGGCGGCGGCGTCCTCGGCGGCCTTCGCGGC
>JAFUDW010000065.1 GCA_017464225.1 Clostridia bacterium
CGCCAGGTGGCCCGGGTGCTGTGCCAGGGCTACAAGGGCGTTGCCAAGGAACGCTATATCTATGACGGCTACAAGAGCTGCGCTGCCGCTGCCAGCGTTGCCGGCGGTCCCAAGGATTGCCGCTTTGCCTGCATCGGCATGGGCGACTGCGAAGCGCACTGCGCCTTTGGCGCCATCACCATGAAGGATGGCGTGGCCTGCATTGACGATACCAAATGCACCGCCTGCGGCGCATGCGTCAACGCCTGTCCCCGGAACGTGATCCGCCTGCTGCCTGCCAGCTCCAATGTGATCGTCCGCTGCCGCAACAGCGACGTGGCCCGTGTGGCCCGTGCCGTGTGCATGGATGCCTGCATTGGCTGCGGCCGCTGCAAGAAGGAATGCCAGTACGAGGCCATTACTGTGGAAAACGGCTTTGCCCGTATTGATCCCAGCAAATGCACCCGCTGCGGCGCCTGCGCTGCTGTGTGCCCCTGCCACTGCATTACTACGGATTGAATTTTATCCGCACAAATGGACGGAGGAGAGGGAAATCAAGTTGCTGACCACCAGGCCTGTAAAAAAACGCTTTGGATCGCTGCTGTGCCGCGATTGCATAAACCGGGAATTTGGGGTTAATCTCAGGCGCAAGGATGTATTTTATGTGTATTCCAATGAAGATTGCCCCTATTGCTACGCCAGTAAGCACCTGGTGAAGGGCTTTAAGCCCTCAGGACTTGTAAAAATGCTTTTCAAGTATTAAAGCAGCATCTCCCGCCCAGCTGGCTGTAATCCAGCGGCGGGGGATTTGTTTATTTTTGGGTGCGGGGAAAATTTGAATTTGACAGGGAAGGGGTGCGCGCCTTCTTTCTCTTGAAAGAAAGCGCCCCTTCCTTCCCCCGAAAATACTGGTTTTCAGGAGCTGTTTTTCTTTTATTGCATCAATATTTTCCCATTACTATTGACAAAATTCCCCGCCGGTGATATGCTGTATATGTTGTTAGCACTCAATACAAATGAGTGCTAACAAGAAAGAACGAAAAACCGCCACAGGGAGGCAAGCGATATGTCTGAAATCAAAAAGGGCAATATTTCCATTCATGCGCAGAACATTATGCCGGTGATCAAACGCTGGCTGTATTCCGATAAGGATATTTTCATTCGTGAGCTGGTGGCCAACGGCTGCGACGCCGTGACCAAATACCGCATGGCCACAGGCAGCGGCGAGGAAGGCCTGAAGGTTACCGTGACCGTGGATAAGGAAAAGGGTGAGCTGCGCTTTACCGATAACGGCATTGGCATGACCGCTGAGGAGCTGGACAAGTATATCAACCAGGTGGCCTTCTCCAGCGCTGAGGAATTTCTCAAAAAGTACCAGGGCGATGCCGAGGGCGGCATCATTGGTCATTTTGGCCTGGGCTTTTACAGCGCCTTTATGCCTGCCGACAAGGTGATCATCGATACCCTGAGCTATCAGGAGGGCGCCCGGGCCGTGCGCTGGGAGAGTGAAGACGGCATGGCCTATGAAATGAGCGAAAGCGATCGGCCTGACCGCGGCACCACCATTACGCTGCACATCAGCGAGGAGGAAAAGGAATTCCTGGATACCTATCGGGTGCGCCAGGTGCTCAGTCGCTACTGCGGTTATATGGCCGTGCCCATTTATCTGGAGGATACTGCTGACAAGCCTGAGGCGCCCAAGGAGGGCGAGGAACCCAAAGCGCCCCAGCCCATTAACGAAACCCATCCGCTGTGGCTTAAGGCACCCAAGGACTGCACTGAGCAGGAGTACAAGGACTGCTATCACAAGCTGTTCAACACCTTTGAAGAGCCCCTGTTCTGGATCCACCTGAATGTGGATTATCCCTTTAACCTGAAGGGCATCCTGTACTTCCCCCGCATCCGCAAGGACTTCGGCGGCCAGGAGGGTGAAATTAAGCTGTTTAACCGTCAGGTGTTTGTGGCTGATAACATCAAGGAGATCATTCCCGAGTTCCTGCTGCTGCTCCGCGGCGTGCTGGACTGCCCTGACCTGCCGCTGAACGTGAGCCGCAGTTTCCTTCAGAACGATGGCTATGTGAAGAAGCTCAGCGCCCATATCACAAAAAAGGTGGCGGATAAGCTGAACGCGCTCATGAACACCGAGCGCGAAACCTACCAGACCTATTGGGACGATATTCATCCCTTTGTCAAGTACGGTTGCCTGCGGGACGAAAAGTTTTATGAGGCCGTCAAGGGCAGTCTGCTGTTCAAGACCACGGCGGGCGAATACCTGACGCTGGACGAATACAAATCCCGCAACGAGGGGAAGACCGAAAAGAAGGTGTATTACACCTCCGATGCCGCCCGCCAGGCCGCCAGCGTCAAGCTGTATACCGACCGGGGCATGGATGTGGTGATCATGGATTCGGTGATCGATATCAGCTTCATGCAGCATTTGGAGAACATGGGCGAGGAGGACAAGGCCATTTCCTTCGCCCGGGTGGATGCCGATGCCGATGGGCTCACCGATACCGAGGCCGAGGCTGCCGACCTGCCCCAGGAGGAACTGCAAAAGCTGTTCCGGGATGCCGTGGGCGATGAAAACCTTACCGTGAAGACCCAGGCGCTCAAGGATCACGACCTGCCCCTGATGCTGCTGGAGGATGAACAGATGCGGCGCTACCGCGAAATGGCGCAGATCTATGGCCAGGGCTTCGCCCTGCCTGAAAAGCCTGAGGTGGTGCTCAATACCGCCTGCCCTGCTGTGCGCAGCCTGGCCGCCTTGGAGGATAAGGAGCTGCAGCAGCTTCTTGCAAAGCAGTATTTTGATATCGCGCGCATGAGCAGCCGTCCCCTGGAAAAAGAGGAACTGAGCCAGTTCATCGCCAACAGCTACAGGATCGCTGCCAAGGTGAGCGAGAAAGCGTAAGGCCAGGCAAGCGGTATCCCTGCAAGCTAAAGGGGAGGAAAACGATAGGGGCCTGTGCGGCCCCTAAGACCCCGCACCAGGAGATTTCATCTCCTGGACCTCGGCGGCGACAGCCTGTTGGGCGCAATCAAGCAATCGCCCCGGCCAGGCAATCAGGACGCAAAGAGCCGCTCCCGGGCAGGCCAGCAAAGCTGGCTAACCTGTGCGCCATGCGCACAGGAAAAGCGACGGAAATTCCTGGTAAAATGAGCGAGCTCATTTTTCAGAAATTTCCGCCGCTTTCTTATGCCCGGGAACTCGGCAGGCGACTGAAACCCAACTGGCTTCTCTGCAGAC
>JAFUDW010000066.1 GCA_017464225.1 Clostridia bacterium
GCAGGGGCTGGCTTTTCGGCCTTGGGCGCTTCAGGCGCAGGCGCGGGCACAGGCTCAGCGGCAGGCTTTTCGGCCTTGGGCGCTTCGGGCGCGGGCGCAGGCGCTTCAACCTTGGGCGTCTCAACAGGCTCTGGCTTTTTCTTTTCTTCCTTTTCGGGGGCGGGGGCAAGCTCCTGAACAGGTTCCTGCACGCTCTCCTCGTCGTCGGGCATCGTCCATGCCTTGGTATGCTGTTCGGCTTGCAGGCGCTTTTGGGCCTCTTCCTCCTCGCGCAGCATCTGGGTACGCTGACGCTGCAGCTGCTGGAACAGCTGCTCGGCGCTGCGGCGGATCCGTGCGGATTCCTCCAGAATCGCGTTTGCCTTCTGATTGAGTTCTTTGGTGGCTTCCTTCAGCTTAACCTTCGTCATTCGACGCTTGCACCCCCGGATTTTGATACTTGACTTTCTTTATCGTAATGTAAAAAGCTCATTGGCTTTGCTCTCCCAGCGCCTTGATCCTGTCCGCGAAGCCCGCGTCCAGCACAGCGGCTGTCATGCGGCCTTCCCTGCCGCAGGCATCCTGGAGGAGTCCTTTGGGCAAAAGCAGATACGGCACATGGTAATATATGCAGCTGTCGGTGATTTTCTTCACCGTGTTTGGCGCGGCTTCGCCGTCGATCAGCGCAAGGCGGCAAGACCCGTTCCTGATCGCTTTCTCCGCCTGATCCGCTCCGCTCCGCAGCTTTCCGGCCCGCTGGCAAAGCCCCAGCAGCCCGCGCAGGCGGGTTTCATCCATCGGTCTGCTCCTCCGCCACAGCGGGCAGATCAGCGATCTGCGCCATCAGGCTGTCTCGCACCTCGTCGGATATGGCTGCGGAAAAAGCGCGCTCCAGCTGCTTTTTCCTGACGGCCAGGCTCAGACATTCAGCGCTGCGGCACACGTAAGCGCCGCGGCCCGGCTTGCGGCCCGTCAGGTCAAAGGAAATATCGCCCTCAGGGCTGCGCACCACGCGCAAAAGCTCGCGCTTGGGCTTCATTTCGCGGCATCCCACGCACATGCGCATGGGGATCTTTCTCTGCTTCATCGGTCTTCTTTCCGTCAGCCTTCGTAGCCGTCGTCCTGTCCGTAGTAGGCATCCATGCCCAGATCATCCTCCGGCAGATCGCCCATGGCTTCCTCGGCGGAGGACATGCCCTGCGCGGCCAGGCTCTCCTGGAACTGGGTTTCAGACTTGATATCGATCTTCCAGCCGGTGAGCTTGGCGGCCAGACGGGCGTTCTGCCCCTCCTTGCCGATGGCCAGGGAAAGCTGGCTGTCGGGCACCACCACGCGGCAGATCTTTTCAGCTTCGGAAATAAACACGCTGACCACGTGCGCCGGATTCAGGGCGTTGGCCACAAATTCCGCGGGATCGGGCGACCACTTGATGATATCGATCTTTTCGTTGCGCAGCTCGGCGATGACCTTTTCCACGCGGCTGCCCCGGGGACCCACGCAGGCGCCCACGGGATCGATCATGACCTCGTTGGAGTAAACGGCCATCTTGGTGCGGCTTCCGGCCTCGCGGGCGATGGATTTGATCTGCACGATGCCGCTGGCGATCTCAGGCACTTCCATTTCAAACAGGCGCTTGACCAGGCCGGGATGAATACGGCTCACATAAACCTGCGGCACACGCTGAACGTCGCCGCGGTTGCGGTGCACCTGCAAAACGTAAACCTTGATATGATCGCCCTCCCGGTATTCCTCGCCGGGCATGTATTCGCTCTCCTCCATGACGCCTTCGGTGAGGCCCAGCTCAACATACACGCAGTGCTGATCCACGCGCTGCACGATGGCGGTGAGGATCTCGTTTTCCTTCTCCACGTATTCATCGTAGATCTTGCCGCGCTCGGCCTCCCGGATGCGCTGCACGATGACCTGCTTGGCGGTCTGGGCAGCCACGCGTCCGAAATCATCAGGCGTCACATCGATTTCCACGATATCGTCCAGCTGAAAATCGGGGCGGATGGCGCGGGCGTCCTCCAGTGAAATCTGGATATTATCGTCCTCCACTTCCTCCACCACCACCTTGCGGGCGATGACCTGCACGGGCTTTTTACGGGCGATGACCACGCTCAGGTTCATGGGCGCGCCGGCGTGCTGCTTCCCGCTTTTGCGGAAAGCGGCCTTGCAGGCTTCCTCCACGGTGGAAATCAGCATTTCCTCGCTGATATCGCGTTCGCGCGCCAGAGCGCTGATGGCTTCCACGATATCCGGGCGGTTATTTGCAGCGTTTGCCATAATCAGAATTCATCCTTTCCGGATCAGGAAAGATCCGCGTTTTCTACTTCGTCCATATCGATGGTGCAGCGCGCCACCGCAATTTCTTTTTTCAAAAAGGTGCGCTCGGTCTCGCCGATCCTGATCGTAATATCCCCATCCTGCCAGCCGGTGAACAGGCCGCAGAATGCCTTCTGCCCATCAACGGGCTTATAGAGCCGCACTTCGATCTCCGAGCCCAGACAGCGGTCGGCATCCCGCTGGTTTTTGATGGGGCGGTCGACGCCCGGAGAGCAAACCTCCATGAAGTCGTAATCGAAGCGCTCCAGCCCGGGCTGCAGCGCGCGGTGAAACGCCTCGCAGTCATCCAGGGTGATGCCGCCCTCCTTGTCCAGGTAAAAGCGCAGGTACATGCCCGTGTTTTCCTTTTCAAAGGCGGCTTCGATCAGCTCATACCCCATCTGGTCGGCCAGCTTTTCGGCAAGGGCGGTGATCTCCGCAATGGGGGAACCGGCTTTTTTCGGCATAAACTCTCCTTAACAAGCGCAAAGAGCGGGCATAGGCAGTCCGAGGGTTCCAAAGCGTCCGCACAGAAAGAGGCTGTGCATCGGCTTCTCCCTCAAGCTGCTTCCCACTCTTCGTTAAACCCTTCTTTCCTGAAAAAGACATGTTGTAAACGGAATACTGGGTTAGTATACCACAGACTTCCCCGGAATACAAGGGTTTTTTGGAGGTTTTGGCTCTTTTCGCCTTTTGTCAGGCCGAAAATGCCCCGCAAGCGGCGCAGAAATCGGCTGTTACGCCTTTTGCGCCGAAACGAAGGTATATCCCGCGTCCTCCACGGCCTTTGTGAGCGCCGCTTCGTCAGCGCCGTCCGGCACCTGGGCGCATTTGTTTTCCAGATCGATCTCGGCCTTTACGCCGATGGCCTCCAGCGCTTTCTTCACCCGTCCGGCACAATGCATGCACATCATTCCGTCAATCATGACCTTCATAGAAGCATCCTCCTTTATATGATACTATTTATTATAGCATTGTCTGTCAGCCCATGTCAAAGCCCATCATTTCCAGCATAGAAACCTGGTTGGTATCCTTGAGCCCCTCCAGCGCTCCGGCGGAGCGCAGCATTTCGATAACGGCGCTGGACACCTTGCCCCGGTTGCGCAGATCCTCAATGGACAGGAAGGGCTGGCTGCGGGCTTCCACAAGGCCCTGAGCCGCCGCTTCGCCCAAGCCGCCGATCGCGGTGAAGGGCACGCGCAGGCAGCCGTCCTCCATCACAAAGTCCTTCACGTCGCTCCTGTACAGGTCGGGCGGCAGAAATTTGAAGCCGCGCATATAGAATTCCAGTACCATCTCCAGGGCGTTCTGGGTATCTTTATCCTTGGCGGTGGCCTTTTCCATGCTGTCCAGTTCCTTGATGCGGGCGCGGACGATATCGGGCGTGGTGATCATGGTGGCAGCGTCAAATCCTGTGGCGCGGATGGTAAAATAGGCGGCGTAATACGCCAAAGGCATATGGACTTTGAACCATGCCACGCGCAGCGCCATGGTCACGTAAGCCACTGCATGGCCTTTGGGGAACATATATTTGATTTTTTTGCAGCTGTCCACAAACCATTGCGGCACGTTGGCCTTGGCCATGGCCTCTTCCATTTCGGGTTTCAGACCTCTGCCCTTGCGCACGCTCTCCATGGTATCGAAGCTCATTTTGCTGTCCACGCCCTTGGAGATCAGATAATTCATGATATCGTCGCGGCAGCAAATGCACTCCTTCAGCGTAGCCGTGCCGCTGTTGATCAGATCTTTGGCGTTGCCCAGCCACACGTCGGTGCCGTGGGAAAGGCCGGAGATGCGGATCAGCTCCTCCATGGTGCTGGGTTTCGTATCATCCAGCATGCCGCGCACAAAGGCCGTGCCAAATTCCGGAATGCCCAGCGTGCCCGTGGTGCAGTTGATATCCTCTTCGGTGACGCCCAGGGCCTTGGGCGACTGGAAGATGGACATGACCTCCTTATCATCCAGCGGGATCTCCTTATAATCCACGCCGGTGATGCGCTCCAGCATATGCATCATGGTGGGATCGTCGTGGCCCAGGATATCCAATTTGACCAGGATATCGTGCATGGAGTTGAAATCGTAATGGGTGGTGATGATGCTGCTGTTTTCATCGTCCGCCGGATGCTGCACAGCAGTGAACTGACAGATATCGTAAGCGCGGGGAAGCACCACCATGCCGCCAGGATGCTGGCCCGTAGTGCGCTTAACCCCCACACAACCTGCCACAAGGCGGTCTTTTTCGGCTTCCGTCGCCACTATGCCCCGTTTTTCCAGATACTTCATCACGAAGCCGTAAGCCGTTTTATCAGCCAGTGTGCCGATGGTGCCCGCGCGGAATACATAGCCTGTGCCAAACAGCTCCTCCACGTAGGCGCGGGCCTGGGGCTGATATTCACCGGAGAAGTTCAGGTCGATATCGGGCACCTTATCACCCTTGAAGCCCAGAAAAACCTCAAAGGGGATATCAAAGCCGTCCTTGGTCAAGGGCCTGCCGCAGATGGGACAATCCCGGTTGGGCAGGTCAACGCCCATGGTATAGCCCTCCGGGATATCGAACCAGGCCTGCCGGCAGTGCTTGCAGCGATAGTGCGGCGGCAGTGCGTTGACCTCCGTGATGCCGCACATGGTGGCCACAAGCGACGAGCCCACCGAGCCGCGGCTGCCTACCAGATAGCCATCGGCATTGGATTTTTTCACCAGCTTGCTTGCAATATCATACAGCGTGGCATAGCCATAGCCGATGATCGAGTTCAACTCCTTATCCAGGCGCTTCTGCACCACATCGGGCAGCACGTCGCCATACATCTGATGGCTGGTCTCCTCCACCATGCGCTTGATATCGTCCGGCGCGTAATCCCACACCGGGGAGAAGGTGGTTTTGCCTTCGGGATGCTTGGGGAACAGCGTGATATCCCCCACGCGCTCCATGATCTTCCGGGGATTGTCGATCACCACCTCATGGGCTTTTTCCGGGCCCAGATAGCTGAATTCCTCCAGCATTTCATCGGTGGTTTTCAGGTACAGGGGCGGCTGCTCATCGCAATCGCTGTATCCCAGGCCGTCCTGCAGTATGGCGCGGAACACGGCGTCCTGGGGGTCCAGGAAGTGCACGTCGCCCGTGGCCACCACAGGGATGCCCAGCTTTTCGCCCAGCCGCACGATCACGCGGTTGAGCTCCCGCAGCTCCTCCTCGTCCTTCACCCGGCCCTCCCGGATCAAAAAGGCATTGTTGCCGATGGGCTGGATCTCCAGATAATCATAAAATCTGGCGATGCGGCTGAGCTTCTTTTCGTCGGCGCCCTCCAGCACGGCACGGTACAGTTCGCCCGCTTCGCAGGCGCTTCCCACCAGGATCCCCTCCCGGTATTTCTGGATATTGGCCCGGGGCATATGGGGACGGCGTTTGAAATATTTGAGGTGGCCGTCGCTGACCAGATGATTGATATTCCAGAGTCCCTGCTGGGTTGCTGCCAAGAGCACGATATGGAAGCTGCTGCCCAGGGTATAGCCGCTGGCCACGTCGTTGATCTTGTCCAGATCATCCGCGCCTTTCTTCGCCACCTCGTCCAGCATCTGCCGGAGGCAGTGAGCCGTAGCGGTGGCGTCGTGCACGGCGCGGTGGGCGTTTTTGAGCGAAACGCCAAGCCGTTTGCACAATACGCCCAGGCGATGGGACTTCATATCCGGATAGAGCTTTCGGGCAAAGGTCAGGGTATCGATGACCGTCCATTCCCGCTGAATGCCCTGCCGTTTCAGTTCGCTTTGCAGGATATTGTAGTCAAAATCGGCGTTATGGGCGGCGATGGGACAGTCGCCGATGAATTCCAGCAGCTTTGGCAAAGCTTCGGTGATGGGCGGCTGATCGCGCAGCATCTGATCGGTGATGCCGGTAATTTCGGTGATCTTGGGCTTGAGCAGCTGTTCCGGATTGACCAGGACGCTCAAATCCTCGGTGACATGGCCATCCTCCAGTTTGACCGCGCCTATTTCGATGATGCGGTCGTTCCGGGTATCCAGGCCCGTGGTTTCAAAGTCCAGCACCACGATGGGCGTGGAAAGCGGACGGGGATCCTCCCCTTCGCAGCGCACCACCTGATCCTCGTCGGTCAAATAGCCCTCAACGCCGGGAATGAGCTTGATGCCGTTTTTCTTGGCCGCGCCAAAAGCCTCGGGATAGGCCTGCACCACGCCGTGATCGGTGATGGCTACGGCGGGGTGGCCCCAACTGGCGGCCCGGGCGATCAGCGCGCTGGCCGACGCTACGGCGTCCATGCTGCTCATCTGGGTGTGCATATGCAATTCGATGCGCTTTTCCTTGGCGTTATCCGTGCGCTTGGGTAAGTCATAACGGTTGATGGCGTTGACCATCAGCGTGCACTCATGCGAAAAATTATCATAGCGGCACTCGCCTTTGACGGTGACGCCCTCGCACTTTTTCAGGGCGTCGCACACGTCCAGCACAGCCTTGCGCTGTTCCTCGGTGATGGGCGGCATATCGTCCGCCTCCTCGCTGCGGAAACGCGGACGGTAGCGCAGGAACATTTTGCATTTGATGGTGCCTGTATAATCGGTCACATTAAAGGAAACCAGCAGCATTTCACCGTGGCTGATCTCCTTTTCCTCATAGTCCAGGCGGCGACCCGCGATGACCACGGCGCCCGAATCGTTATTCAGATCGCAAATGCTGGAAAGCGGATCGGTGATGGCTTTGCCGTATACCAGGCGGCGCTTTCTTTCCTCGGCAGCCTGGCGGCGTTTTTCTATTTCCTCCTCGCGCCTGCGGGCGGCTTCTCTGCGCTGCTCCAGCATGGCCTCCTCGGCCCTGCGCTCGCGCTCCAGGCGCGCGGCGGTCTCCTCCCTGACGCCCGCCACCCGGCAAAGCACCTCGGTTTCCACGCAGAAGATATCGTGGATGGCCCGGTTGATTTTATCGGTCAACTGCCTGTCCCGAAGGTACTGCATAGAAAAGGCGTCGGGCAATTCCAGCACAATGCGGCCGTCCTCGGCCTTATACCGCATATCAAATTCCCAGGCCGACAGGGCGGGATGCTGACGCAGGAGGATGTTGTTGATCACGTGGGAATATTTATCGGGATCGCTCAGAAAGTCATCCTTCAGGGAAGGGCTGGCGATGCGCAGCGACAGCCGTACGCCGGGAAAGGCGGCCTTTAATATTTTCTGTACCGCCAGGTATTCCCGATCGCCTGCCACCATATCGCTGAGCAGGTAAAAATAAGCGTGCCTGCTCTCACGCTTATAGATCACCCGATCGATGGTCAGTTTTCCCTTCATATCGGGCACGGCATTTTCTATTCTGGTGATCAGTTCCTCATAGCTCATGCATGCTTTCCTTTACGGCATCGATGAAAGCCGCCGTCAGATCGCCCGTCAGCTTTTTCACGTATTTTCCCTTGACATACAGCGCGCCGCAATGATCGCCGCCGCACAGGGCGATATCGGCGTCCCGAGCTTCGCCGGGACCGTTGACCACGCATCCCATGACGGCGATGGTGATATCCCGGTCCAGGTTTTTGAATTCCTTTTCCACCGCCTGGGCCACGCCCTGCACGTCGATGCGGGTCCGCCCGCAGGTGGGACAGGATACAAAGCGCGCGCCGCCTCTCAGGCCGACGGCCCGCAGGATATCGATGGCGGCCTGGGCTTCGGGGGTGGGCGAACCGGTCAGCGAAACGCGTATGGTATCGCCAATGCCGTCCAGCAGCAGCGCGCCGATGCCAATGGCGCTTTTGATGTTGCCGCTGCCCGGCAGGCCGGCCTCGGTTACACCCACGTGCAGCGGATAATCACACCGGGATGCCGCCAGGCGATAAGCCTCCACCGTCAGGCGCACGTCGCTGCTTTTGAGCGACAGCACGATATCATGAAAGCGCTGATCCTCCAGCATTTGGGCGTGACGCAGGGCGCTTTCCACCATGCCCTCCGCCGTGGGGCCGCCGTATTTTGCCAGGATATCCTTTTCCAGCGAGCCGCAGTTGACGCCGATGCGGATGGGGATATGATGGGCCTTCGCCGCATCGGCCACGCGCTTTACGTTGGCTTCGCCGCCGATGTTGCCGGGATTGATGCGCAGCTTTGATATGCCGTTTTCGATGGCCCCGACAGCCAGCCTGTGATCAAAATGGATATCGGCCACCAGCGGCACCGGGCTGCCGTCCACCAGCGCGCGAACGGCCCTGACGCAGTCCTCGTCATACACCGAAACGCGCACGATATCGCATCCGGCATCGGCCAGCGCCCTGATCTGGGTCAGCGTGGCCTCCACGTCCCGGGTATCGGTATTGGTCATGCTCTGCACCGAAATGGGCGCGCCTCCGCCCAGGAGGACGCCGCCCACACGCATCGATCGTGTTTTCATGGATTTCCCTCTCGTTTAACCAAATATGCTCAGCACATCGTGGAAGGTAAAGTAAATCATCACCAGCATCAAAAAGCCGTAGCCCACCAGATGGATGTAGGCTTCCGTGCGGCGGTTGACGGGCTTGCGGAAGATCATTTCATAGATCACAAACAGGATCCGGCAGCCGTCCAGCCCGGGGATGGGCAGCAGGTTCACCAGCCCCAGGTTGATGGAAATCATGATCAGCATATTCAGATAGCCCATCAGCTGATAGGTTTGGGTTTCCTTGGCGATGATGCTGATCACGCCCACCGGGCCGCTCATTTGATCCAGTCCCTCGCCCCGGGTCACCAGGTTTTTAATGGCGTTCAGTATAGCGCCGCCCGCCGAAACGCACACATTGAAGGTATGATTCACCGTTTTGCCGAAGCTTTCCCGGATCCACACCGTTTCGGCCTGCATGGTCAGCGTGACGCCCATCATGTAACGGTTCTCGGTGGAGATATAATCAGGCGTCACATAAAGCGCGGTCTGCTCCTCGCCCCGCTGCACGATCAGCTCAATGGGCTGCTTTCCGTCCCAGGCTTCCATCAGCGCTATGAAGTTATCGGTCACCGGCTGGCCATCCATGGCCAGCACGATATCGCCGGCCTTCATGCCGCCCACGTCGGCGGGCGATCCCGCCTGCACCGATATGATTTCGGTTTCGATCTGATCCCCGGCATAGGGCAGGCCATAGCCGGTATAAAAGGCCAGCGCCACCACAAAGGCAAGCACAAAATTCATAAAGGGACCGGCAAACAGCACGATCAGCCGCTTCCAGGGCGCCTGCAGCTGCAGCGAGCGCGGATCCTCCTTGCCCGGCTCGGTTTGGGTATCGTCCTCTCCATAAAAGGCGCAGTAACCGCCCCCGGGGATCAGCCGGAACACGTATTCCGTGCCGTTCTTTTTGCCCGTCCAGCCAAAAAGCTTGGGCCCAAAGCCGATACCGAAGGCGCGCACAGCAATGCCGCAGGCACGGGCGGCAAAATAATGCCCGGCCTCATGCACAGCCACCATGATACCCAGCATCACCAGCGCCAGCAAAACATAGAGAATGGTTGACATAATCTGCTCCTGTTACAGTTTTTCCATCACGTGCCGCGCTTCACCGCGGGCAGCGGCATCCGCCGCGTACACCTCTTCTATGGTATGCGCAGGCATATTTCCTATGCGCTGCAGCGTTTCAGCCACCGTATCGCCGATCTGCGTAAAGCGCAGTCTGCCTGCCCGGAACGCGGCGTTGGCCTCCTCGTTGGCGGCATTGAGCATGCAGCAGGCCGCGCCTCCGGCTTTGAGCGCTTCATATGCCATGCCAATGGCCGGAAAGCGCAGCGGATCAACGTCAAAAAACGTGCATTGCTTCAGCGCGGCAAAATCCACCCGGGGAGCGGCGGTTTCAACGCGTTCCGGATAGGCCATGGCATAGGCGATGGGCACCCGCATATCGGGCGCGCCCAATTGGGCCAGCACGGCGCCGTCCCTGAACTGCACCATGGAATGAACGATGCTCTGGGGATGGATGACCACCTGGATCTGCTGGGGAGCAGCGTCAAACAGCCAGCGCGCTTCGATGATTTCCAGCGCTTTATTGAACATGCTGGCGCTGTCCACGGTGATCTTGGCGCCCATGCTCCAATTGGGATGGGTGAGCGCCTGGGCCAGGGTGGCGTTTTGAAGCTGCTCCAGCGTATAATCGCGAAACGCTCCGCCCGAGGCGGTCAGCAGGATCTTGTCATAAGGATTGCTGTTCGCCGCCCGAAGGCACTGGTAAATGGCGCTGTGCTCGCTGTCCACAGGGATCAGCGTGGGGCCGTTTTCGCCGTCGGCGCAGGCGGCCATGACGATCTGACCGCCGGCAACCAGCGCTTCCTTGTTGGCCAGTAGCACCCGCCGCCCGGCTTGTCGAGCGGCCATCACAGCGGGCAGGCCCACCATGCCCACCACCGATATTAGCACATCGTCGCAGGGCACGTTCTCAGCGGCGCACAGCAGCGCTTCCCGGCCAAAATGCCAATCGCAAAAGCCGAGGTCTTCGGGAATGCTCGCCTCATCGGCCGTCATGCCGGTGAGTCCGGCCATGGCCGGACGGAATTGCCTCACCTGCGCAAAAAGCGCATCGGCCTGGCGGTGCGCTGTAAGTGCGTTGACTTTGAAGCGTTCAGGATGCAGCGCCGCGATCTGCAGCGCTTGGGTGCCGATGGAACCCGTGCTGCCCAGAATATTGATCGTCCTCATGGTCTTCCTTTACCACATCATCATGGTCTGATACAGGTAAATGATCACCGCTACCGGCAGCGTGCTGTCCAGCCGATCCATCATGCCGCCATGGCCCGGAAAAATGGAGCCATAATCCTTGATGCCGCAGTGGCGCTTGATCAGCGACGCGTAAAGATCGCCGATCTGCCCCACAACGCCGCAAATCGCGCCGATCAGCGCAAAATGCCAAAGCGGCGGCATCATGGCGCGGACATCCGCGCCGTTCAGCGCGTATACCAATCCCCAGATGATCAGCGCCGTGATCTCGCTGCCCATCAGACCGCCCACAGCTCCCGCCACCGTTTTATTGGGGCTCACGGCAGGGATCAGCTTGCGCTTGCCAAACCTGCTGCCCACAAACAGAGCGAACATATCCCCCATATTGGGCACCAGGAAAGTGGTGCACAACAGCATGACCTCCAGCCACCGGTAAGGCGCGTTCACCTGGGCCAGCAGGCACATGCCGGGGAAGGCCACGGTAAACAGCGGCATCACCGATACCAGGATATCGTCCAGGTGCGGCTCGCCGTGGAACAGCACATAGGTGGTGGTGATCAGCGACGTGACCACCACGATGGGCAGCAGCAGCCTGTTATCCCACAGAAGAAAGATGGGGATGCTGACCACAGTGGCCACCCAGATGGGCCAGCGCACGTTTTGATGCCCCCGGGCGCGAAGCGCGCGCATCATCTCATACTGCGCAACGCCCACGGCGACAACGCAAATCACCGAGGCCACCCAGCCGCCCATCCATACGGCGAAAGCCAGAGCGCAGATCAGCACCGCGCCCGTAATGATGCGGGTTTTCATATTGTTTTTCATCCGTTCCGGCCTCCAAACCTGCGGTCGCGCTTTCCAAAGGCATCCAGCGCGCTGTGATAATCCTCCAGTGAAAAATCCGGCCACAGCACCGTGGGGAAGGTCATTTCCGCATAGGCGCACTGATACAAAAGGAAGTTGCTCAAACGCATCTCCCCGCTGGTGCGGATCAGCAGATCCACATCTGGCAAATCATGGGTATACAGCTGCGCCTCAAAATCAGCCGCTGTAATATCCTCCGGAGCGATTTCGCCACCCTTTGCCTGCCGGGCCAGCGCGCGCACTGCGCGCAGTATTTCGTCCCGCGCTCCGTAATTGATGGCGATGTTGAGCTTGAGCCCGGTATTTTCGCGGGTGCGGCGTTCGGCTTCGATCAGCGCTTCCCGCTGGGGGCCGGGCAGGCCGTCCTTATCCCCCAGGATGCGGATGCAGACGTTTTTTTCATCCAGCTCGTCGATCTCGCTGGTAAAGTATTCCAGCAGCAGCCCCATCAGCGCGCCTACCTCCGCGGCGGAGCGCTTCCAGTTTTCGGTGGAAAAGGCATAGAGCGACAGCGCTTCGATCCCGATATCGCTGCTCTCGCGAATGATGGCGCGCAGCGTTTCGGTGCCGCGCCGGTGCCCCTGGGCCACCTGCAGGGCATGGGCCTTGGCCCAGCGGCCATTGCCATCCATGATGATCGCCACGTGGCGGGGCAGCTTCTTCTGTTCGCTCATGTTTCCTCCCTGGGGTCGCCGTCGCGGAAAAGGGCCGCGATCAGCGCACCTTCCCGAAATGCAATGACGCGCGGCGTCAGACCTTCCTCCGCCGCGCGTTCCCCGGTATATATGATTTGCGGTTCCCAACCCCCGGAGCGGCAAAGCGCCAAGGCCTGCGCAAGCGGCAGGCCCAGACAGCTGCGCCCAAGGGACATATGATCAGCAGCGGCCGTCAAACCTCCATGATCTCCTTTTCCTTGTCGCCGGCAATCTTATCGATCTCCTTGATGGCGTTGTCGGTGGCCTTCTGCATTTCGTCCTCGGCCTTGCGCTGATCATCCTCGGTGATCAGGCTGTCCTTTTTCATTTTCTTGAACTGCTCCATGGCGTCGCGGCGGATGTTGCGGCTGGCCACCTTGGCTTCCTCGGCGGTCTTGCGCACAACCTTTGTCAGCTCCCGGCGGCGCTCCTCATTGAGCTCGGGCACGATCAGGCGGATCACCTTGCCGTCGTTTGAGGGGTTCATGCCCAGATCGCTCTTCTGGATGGCCTTTTCCACCAGGGGAATGGCCTTGGTATCCCACAGGCTGATCACCAGCATGCGAGGTTCGGGCGCAGAAATATTGCCCATCTGGTTCAGCGGCGTCTGGGTACCGTAATAATCCACGGTGATGCGATCCAGGATCTGAGGATTGGCGCGGCCGGCGCGAAGAGACTGCATATCGCGCCGAAAGCCCTCGCGGGTCTTGCCCATGCGCTCTTGGGCGTCCTTGATAATATCCTTGTACTCAGGCATGGTATTTCCTCCATTCAGTGTTGATACGATTCATGTACCTCTATTTTACCCTGTTTCCTTCAATATGGCAAGATATTTTTGTGCAGACCTTTCGGTGCAAACAGCCGCCCGGCCGGAAACCCGGCAGGGCGGCAGCATATGTTCAAAACCGATCGGGCAAAAACCGCATTATCCCAGCGGTACGGCGGCCGCGGCGGTCTGTACCGTCTCCAGCACCTGGCGCGCCGCGTCGGGATTGCCGGTAACGATGAACTGGGCCAGCAGCGAGAGCATCAGGCTGGCCAGCAGCAGGATGATGGCGCCGCCCAGACGGGAGGAGATCTGCGCGAAGGGCATGAGCTCCATGCGGTCAGCGGCGGAAAGCACTGCCACGTCGCCGGTGCCGCCCATGTTGGTCATGCACAGGCCGGCGGTAACGCCCGCCTCAAAGGGATAGAAGCCCACCAGACGGCCGATGAGGGCAGCGCCGGCGAAAGCGCCCACGCAGGTGGCCAGGCACAGCAGCAGATAGGTGACGGAGAAGCTGGCGATCACGGTGCCGATATCCAGATAGCAGATACCGATGCCCACCAGCAGCATGTTGGTGAGGTTCTTCATCACGAACTGGAACCACTGATAGCAGGCGACCTCGATGCGCTCGGGAATGATATTGGCGATCTTGCAGATGGCCACGGTAATGATCATCCAGGCGTAAGCGTGGATGGTGATGCCGGTACCCAGCGCGTTCCAGAGGCCCTGCAGGATGAAGCCCCAGGCGAAGAATGCGCCAGAAACCAGGAGGCCGATGCCCATGGCTTTCAGGTCGATATGGTCGCGCTTGGCCTGCATCTCAGGGCTGATCTCCAGCTCCTTGGGATCGATGCTGCCGGCCTTCATCAGGCTGCCGTTGCCGTTCATTTTGCCCTTGATGACCTTCACCAGCACGCCGGCCAGCACAATGGAGATGGCGTTGCCGATGGCCACGGCGGGGGTCATGACCGACAGCGCTTCGGCCGCGCTCATGGAGGAGCTGGCCTCAAAGATCTTGGAAAGCGGGGTCGCGCCGGCGCCCATGCCGCCGCCCATGATGGGCAGGGCCACGAGCAGCAGCGCGTTCATCACGGGATAGCCCATGATGGCGGCCACGCCCATGCACAGGCCGAAGGCCAGGATCAGGCCGCCGAAGATAGCCGGGAAGTAGCGGGCCGCAGCCTTGACCAGCAGCTTGCGGTTCATGCCCAGGATGGAGCCGGTGATCAGCGCGGCGATGTACCAATCCAGGAAGCCGCCGGTGGTTTTAAAGAAGGTGCCGATGTTGCCCACCAGATCCATGGAGCCCAGGGGCAGCTTCATATCGGCATTGGGCAGCAGGCCAAAGTAAACCAGCAGGCCCGAGCCGAAGATGCAGACGATGGCGCCGCCGCCCAGGTAGTCCTTAATGATGGGCGTATGATCGCCGATCCAGGCCAGGATCTCGCCCAGCACCATCATGAACAGGAAGCAGCCGGTCATCCCCTTGGGCAGCACGCCCAGATAGGTAGCGATCAAAGTCACGACGGTCAGCACCAGGAAAATGGGCCAGGGGAGCGTAAAGAAAGTCAACGGCTTTTTCGCTTTATTGCTCATATATGCTCTCTCCGTTCTTTAGTCGTTAAAGTATGGCGCTTACAAGCGGGCGACGCCGCTGTCCCTTGCGGCTTGGGCTACGGCTTTGGCCACGGCGGGACCGACGCGCTTATCGAAGGCCAGCGGCAGGATATACTGGGCGTTCAGCTCCTCGGGAGACACCAGGTCGGCCAGGGCGAAGGAGGCCGCGCGCTTCATTTCCTCGTTGATATCGGTAGCGCGCACGTCCAGCGCTCCGCGGAACAGGCCGGGGAAGCAAAGCACGTTGTTGATCTGGTTGGGATGGTCGCTGCGGCCCGTGCCCACCACGGCGGCGCCGGCTTCCAGCGCCTCGTCGGGCTCGATCTCGGGCACCGGGTTGGCCATGGGGAATACGATGGCGCCGGGGGCCATGGACTGGATCATTTCCTTGCTGACGATGTGCGGTGCGCTGACGCCGATGAACACGTCGGCGCCCTTCAGCGCGTCGGCCAGCTTGCCGCCGAACTTTTCGGGGTTGGTGATCCTGGCCATTTCCTCCTGGGCCGGGTTCATCTGCACGCCTTCGCAGAGCACGCCGAAGCGATCCACCATTTTCAGGTGCTTCACGCCCAGGTTCATCAGGTGCTTGCCGATGGCAATGCCCGCCGAGCCCGCGCCGTTGATGACCACCTTGGCCTCGCCGATTTCCTTGCCCACAACGCGCAGAGCGTTGATCAGCGCTGCGCCCACCACCACGGCGGTGCCGTGCTGGTCGTCATGGAACACCGGGATATCGCAAAGCTCTTTCAGCTTGCGCTCGATCTCAAAGCACCGGGGCGCGGCGATATCCTCCAGATTGATGCCGCCAAAGGAGCCCGAGATCAGGTAAATGGTGCGGACGATCTCATCCACATCCTTGCTGCGCACGCAGATGGGGAAGGCGTCCACGTCGCCAAAGGCCTTGAACAGGGCGCATTTGCCCTCCATGACCGGCATGCCGGCTTCAGGGCCGATATCGCCCAGGCCCAGCACGGCGGTGCCGTCGGTGACCACGGCCACCAGGTTATGACGGCGGGTCAGGGTGAAGGATTTTTCATAGTCCTTCTGGATCTCCAGACAAGGCTGGGCCACGCCGGGCGTATATGCCAGGGAAAGGTCTTCCTTATTCTTTACGGGCACGCGGGAAACGACTTCGATTTTTCCTTGCCATTCGCCGTGCAGGCGAAGAGATTCTTCTGCGTAGTTCAACGCGGACACCTCCCGATATTAATATTTTTATAACAATATTTTATATGCAACATATGGAAAAATCAAGCCCATTTTTACCGATTCTGTTGTTTTATTTTTTTCACGCATTTTGCTTGCCGAATCTTTTCCGCATCAGGGGCTTGATGCCGCCCGCCTCCAGGATCTTCATGGCCTGGTCGCCCAGCTGCTCGCAGGGCAAAACTTCGCCTGTTTTCAGTACGGTCACGGTGCCTGCGTCCAGATCCAGCGTCAGCGTCTGTCCATCCTTCACGCGCTGGCTGATGCCCTTGCAGATCACGGGCAGCAGGCCCAGGTTGACGGCGTTACGGAAGAAAATACGGGCGAAGGAATCAGCCAGTACGGCGGAAGCGCCCATATTGAGCAGGGCGATGGGCGCGTGCTCCCGGCTGGATCCGCAGCCGAAATTGCGTCCGGCCACCACGATGCCGCCCTGAGGGAAGTTGGGCGCGATCTCCTCGCTGACGCCGCAAAGGCAATGGCTTCCGATCTCTTTGGGATCGGTGATGGCCAGGAAACGGCCGGGATAGATCTGATCGGTATCGATATTATCGCCCACCACGATGATTTTACCGGTGATTTTTGTATTCATGCCTGCGTCCTCCTCTCAGTCCAGATAGGGTCGCGGATCGGTGATGCGGCCGTTGATCATGCTGGCCGCCACAGTGGCCGGGCTGGCCAGATACATGAGGGCCTCGGTGGAGCCCATGCGGCCCGGGAAATTGCGGTTGGTGCTGGTGATGCAGGTTTCGCCGGGGGCCAGGATGCCCTCGTGCGCGCCCAGGCAGGCCCCGCAGCCAGGCGTGGTAATGGTAGCGCCCGCGTCCATCAGATCCTGAATATAGCCCTTCGCCATGCACTCCTGCATGACCTCCCGAGAGGCGGGCACGATGACGAGGCGCGTATAGGGCGGGATATGCCTGCCCTTGAGGATCCTGGCTGCGATGGCGATATCCTCCGTTCTGCCGCCGGTGCAGGAGCCGATATAGCCCTGATCCAGCTTTACCTCGCCCTGAGCAACCACCTGAGACAGCGGGTGCACGTTCTCCACGCTGCTGGGGCAGGCCAACTCGGGCTCCAGCGCAGACACGTCAAAAACATAGCTTTCAGCGTACTGATAGCCGGGATCGGTATACTGGATCGCATAGGGCCGCACGGCGCGCTTGCTTACATAATCGGTCACATCCTGGTTGGGCTGCA
>JAFUDW010000067.1 GCA_017464225.1 Clostridia bacterium
ATGTCATACTGCGTTCCGTTTACGTTTACGCGATACTTTTTCATGGCGATTTTATTCCTTTCGTTCTGTTAAACTGTCAGACGCGTTTGATGCTGTGAATGCGAATGGCCTTCACATCCTTGCCCAGCTCCTCGGCCAGAGCCACCGAGATGGCGGCCACAAGCTCGCTGCGGTTGGGGATGGCGGCGTTCGCGGGCGCAATGGACGGCGCGGCGGGCATTGCGGCGCGCGCGGCGGCCTGCTGCGCTTCCTGCTTGGCGTTGACGCGCTTCATGATCGCGCCCATGGCGCTGATCAGCAGGATCAGGCAGATCAGTCCGATGAACACGATGCCCATGCCCATCACCACCACAAACCAGGTGGGGATGTCTTTGCCGGCCGCGGCCTGCGCTGCCGCCTCAGCGGCTTCCAGCGTCTCCGCGCCGGCATTCAGGATGAATGCTCCCATCGTTTTCCTCCCTTTTATATATGTCGCGGCCTTGGCAAACGCCAATCGTGCCGCACATAAAAAATAAGATATACGGCGGGTGGTCTTCTGTAAAAAAACCAACTCTCACCAAATACATCTTATTACGCAGCGCTGGAAAAAGGAAATTCCGAATAGGAATAGCTACATATATAATTTTATATATATTTCTAAATTATTACATGCTTTTCGTTTGTTTTTCAAGCGCTATTCCCCACGTTTCCCCTTTGATCCTTCTGTTATCGCACACATTTTTAACATTTTCGCGCCAGACCGCATCGCATGAAAACGGCCATCCGTTCACCGGATGGCCGAAGCGTTTCCACTTTTATTCAAGATCGAAGGCAATCTCCTTTTCTTCAAAGCCCTCCACGCGCAGTTGCAGCAGAACCTTGCCCGCTTCATGTCCCGCGCGAAGCATCAGCAGCAGATGGCCGTTGTGCAAAGGCATTTTCGAAGCGTCAAAGGGCTGCGTAGAGCATGCGTTGCCGTTATCCAGCCGAACCTGACAGGGCACGCCCTCTATCCGCCAGGAAAGCAGCCTGTCCTCCAGTTCGTACCGGATGCCGTGCCCATCGGTCAGCGTCACATCCACAAGAGCGACGCTGTGTCCGTCGGCAGGGAGCGCCGTTCTGTCAGCCTCCGCCGTCAGGTTTTGCGGCATATGATCGGAATACAGCGTATCCTCGGCTACTGGCATTCCATTTCGCCAGCCTTCGGCGCGCAGCTGTCCCGGGATATAAGGCAGGTAGAAGTGGATCATGCCATCTCGGGAATCCGACAGATAAGCAGTTCGCACCGTCTGGCTGTTCTGATAGAGCTTCACGGTATCGCAATTGGTCATTACGGCTACATGAAGCACCTTTTCAAACTGATTATATTTCCAGTGCCGCCGCATCTGGGGAAATCCCCACATGCCGCGGCAGCCGTCCCAAGGCTCTGTTTCATCATATACCGCAAGCTTGAGCACGGGCTCCTTTTTCCATTGCGCAGCGCAGTACCAGGCCCGGGTCTTAATATCCCCCGTGGAATCCAGCAGGTTGCCCGTCCAGCCGCGCACCGGCCAGAAGGGCGCCTCGCCCAGATAATCGATCCCCGCCCATACCAGCGATCCGCAGACCCAATCATGTTTTTTGGCAATCTCATAGGGCGATGTGAGCGATACGGTCACGCTATCCTGGAACCGGTCATCATGCCTGTAATACATGCGCACCTCGGCGCCCAGGATGGGCTTGCGCATGCCCGATTCCCGCAGCTTTTCATAGTAATGCTCCATGTAGTTGCAGGAGAACACATCCACGATCTCGGCATAGCGGCGGGCCACGGCTAAACGCTTGCCCAAGGGCGTGGTATCGTTGTATTCCGGCAGCACAAACATGATCAGCACGGCGGTCACCGCCCGGGTGGGATCCAGCCTGCGGGTCAGATCGCACAGCGTTTTGAGATTACTGAAATACTGCTCGCTGTACTGTCCGCGCACCTCATTGCCCACGCTCCATAGCACGATGCTGGGATGATTGGCGTCCCGCTCGATCATGGCGGTCAGGTCTTTCTCATGCCATTCCTCAAAGAAGGCATCGTAATACATGGTGCTGCCGTTCCATTTATCATAGAGCTCGTCCACCACCAGGAATCCCATCTCGTCGCACAGATCGTAAAGCTCCTCAGCCATGGGATTATGGGAGGCGCGGATGGTGTTGACGCCCAGAGATTTGAGCGTTTTCAGCCTGCGCTTCCAGATTTCGACGGGCACGGCCGCGCCAACCATGCCGCCGTCATGGTGCAGATTGACGCCCCACATTTTCACCTTTTGACCATTAAGCACAAAGCCGTCTTCCTCGTCAAACACGGCGGTGCGGACGCCAAAACGGACGGTATGCTCGTCCAGGACGCCCGATTGATCCCGCAGTATGAATTCCGCCCGGTAGAGCGCGGGCTTTTCAAGCGTCCACAGAAGCGGCTTTTGAAGCGCCAGCTCCCAGGCGTTTTCCTCCGCGGCATCGGTCTCCGAAGCGTATACCTGATTTCCCTCGCAGTCATAAATCGCCGTTTGCAGCGAAACACCGGGATGAGGATTTTCCACGTTGACGCGGACGGAAACGCGGGCGCGGTCACAGCGGATGCCCGCCACATCAGGCATATCACCGTTGGGCCCATGATTGACCGGCTCGGCGCAGACGCGGATGCCGTCATGAGCAATATGCGTTCTGGGCTGTACAAGCAGCCATACGTTTCGGTAGATGCCCGCGCCGGAATACCATCGATCGCCGCCCCGGGCCGTCCATTTTCCATCCGACAGGTCGGTATTGTCCACCCGGACGGCCAGCACGTTATCCTCGCCAAAGCGCAGCGCCGCAGTGAGATCGCACAGGAAAGGCACATAGCCGTAAGGGCGGCCGCCCACCGGCGTATCGTTCAGGAAAACGGCGGAAAAACGCTGCACGCCGTCAAACAGCACGCGCACCTGCATGCCGCGCCAGCCTTCCTCCGGGGTGAAATGCAGCCTGTACACGCCCACATGCTCCCTGGGAAAGAAGCCCTGATGATCCACAGCGTCGGGATGCCGAGGCTGCTCAATCTGCCAATCATGGGGCAGATCAAGGACGCGCCACGCACCGTCGTCATATCCACGGCAAACAGCGTTCGCATCGGAAGTCAGGCAAAAACGCCATCCATCCAGCATTGCTTTGCGGTATTTCTCCATGACGATCCCCTTCTTTTACGCAAGCTCGATAAATCTGGTTTCCATGGGCGCAAGCGTCACAGCCAGCGAGTCTCCAGGCAGGCGGATATGGGCGCTGACGGTCTCCTCCGCGTTATTGACCACCGCCAGCGTGCTGCTGGCAGGATAGAAAGCAGCCTCCACCCGGGCGTCGTCAGAGATATAGAGTGCCGTTTCCGTCTGTCCCGCGGCGTAGAGCAGGATATCCAGCAGCATCCGGTTGCCCTCGGCGGTGCAGGCAAAGCCGCTGAGGTATACGCCCAGCCCCTTGCCGAAGGCATGCACCGTCATCTGCGGCACGCCGTCATGCTCAGACAGCACCCTTGCCTTGCCGTCTGTCAGGTACAGCCCGGCCTTTTTCCCGAGGGCTTCCCTGCACACGCCGATGGCAGGCTCGTTTTCCACGGTATATTCCCATTTTCCATGGCATACCCGCGCCCCGGTATCCAGATCGATCCCCAGCACATTGGCCAGCCGGAAATACGTGGAATAGCCTTGAACTGCTGAAGGCTCGTCCACGCCGATGAAAGCGCCGCCATTATACACAAAGGCGGTGATTTTTTCCACCAGCGCTTCGCTCCGCCAAGCATCACCGCCGCTCCAGGCGTCGCCTGCCCGGCCGGCGTTGATGATCACGTCATACGCATCCAGCGAGCCGTTCGCGGCCTCCTCAAAGCTAATGAACCGCACGTCCACCGGCAGGCCGGAGAGCGCCTCGTTGATATGGATCAGAGAATGCATATAGGTCTCGTGGAAATGGCCGGACAGCGTCCAGGAGCGCAGGGCGCCCCAGGTATGCAGCACAGCCACGCGAACGGGCAGCACAGCGGGCCCCTCCGGACGCTGCAGCGCTTTGATCCGCCTGAACTCCCGTCCAATCTGCTCTATGGCGTCCACAAAGGCAGGATAGCCCTGGGTCAGATGCAGGTATCCGCCCAGACCGATCCTGTCCACCGTCTGCCGCATCAACGCACGGCGCGCACTGCGCCAATACTGCATGGCGTCGCGCTCGGGATGGCCGCCCTCCGAAAAGGTGGGCAATCCACCCAGCCCCACAGGGAAAAGATAAGGATGCAGGCGGATCTCGTGGGTGGGCACCTGGGCGCCGGCGCACAGGCGGCACTCAAAGCCCGAGAAGATGCACTTGATCAGGCCGTCAAAGCCAACGCCGGGGAAATACTTGCCGTAGGGCTCCATGCCCACCCAGCTGTCGTCATAAAACACATAGGCTTTTTTGCCGTATCGATGCACGATCTCCACCAGCGTTTTGGCTTTTTCCGCCACAAAGCGCTGGATGAAATCCATATAATCCCGCTTGTGATCGGTGGGCGGCATATGGGTGACCTGCAGCTTGCCCTGATTGATGAAATCCTCCGCTGTCAGCGCGTAGCCGTATTCCTGTTCAAATGCCTTTAACGCCGCCGGGCTCACGGTAAAATCATAGCTGGCCCAGTCGCAGTAGCGGGTGCGGCGGCGCATATCGCTGCCGAAGATCCAGACAAAGTTATAGAACAGCGATGTAAAACGAACCACCGTGGTATCGGGATTCTGGCGGCACCAATCCTCCAGCCACCCCTGCAGGTATTCCCACGCCAACGCATGGCGCGGGTCAAGCTGGCGCAGATGCTCGCTTTGCCAGTTGTTGGTGGTATGGTTGTACATGTTGATTTCCTCCCAGATGCGCCAGGCCAGGAAGGAAACGGTATACTCATGCCAGGGGACGCAGGGCGATATCGTCACCGCGCCGCCGCTGTACGACCACTGTGCCCGGGGAACCTCCCGGTTGGCCGTGCGGTCGTATACCTGCCAGTATTCCAGCGCCTCGGGAGAATCGTTCAGAACAAACTGCTGATCAAAATAGCCGTTCAGCGGATCGATGCGCAGCGAGGTACCGCTTGCCGTTACGGGATCAGAGCACAGAAAGGTCTGCTGCTGAGCGTCCGGATGCGCCTCGGCAAAGGCGTTATGCTGGCGGATGATGCAGATGGTGGAATAAATGCCGTAGCCCGCCCGGACGATCTCATCGGACAGCTTGGTGCCGTCGCTGTCCCGGATAACGTCGGCGCCCCATTTTTCAGCCAGCTCAAGCGTCAGCTTTTCATATCCCGCTTCGCCCGGAAGCGTGAAGTCCCGGCCTTCGGTTCGTTTCATGGCATATCCCCTCCTTTTTATTCAGCATGTGCTATATCGATCTGTATATCCTTCGCGTGGGAAAGCTTGATTTCAGCGTTTTCCGGCCCGGAGCAGCGGATAAAAACGACGTTCCTGGCCGGATATCCGGGGAATCCGGAGATTTCAACAACAGGCATGGCGTGATCCTCTTTCTCCCAGTAATTGCGCGCCCAGCCGGTAAAACGTACCCGGCGGCAGGCGCAATCGCTGAATATAGGCGGCTCCTTGGCCCCTTCGCCGTCGTCGTTGTACAGCACGGCGCAGATCAGGAACCGAGGCAGCACGCAGTCCGTCACCCGCACGTCCTTCACATAGCCGCCCCGCTTTTTGGTGGCCTTGATCTGCACGCCGTAGAGCGAGTGCTCCAGGTCGCAATCCCAGATCCTCACATCCTCCACGCCGCCGCTCATTTCACTGCCGATGGCAATGCCCAGGCCGTATTCGCTTTTGCAGTCGAAAATGCGGATATGGCACGTGGGACGGTTGATCAGGTTGCCCTCGGGGTTTTTGCCGCTCTTGATGGCCACCGAATCGTCCCCGGTATGGAATTCGCTGGCAAACAAGGTGCAATCCTCGCTGGAATCGGGATCCCAGCCATCGCCATTCCAAACGTTCTCTGAGCGGAACACGCAATGATCGGTTACAATGCCGCGGGAATAAACCATATGCACGTTCCAGCTGGCGCCGTTTTGTAGCGTCAAACCGGTGATGCGGATATTTTCGCAATTGCTGATGTTGAGCAGCCGTCCCCGCGCCCTGCCAGGGATGGTATGGTCGTTTTCGTACTCCTTGACCTTCTCCCCCAGGGAGGCGATATATTCCCTGAGCGCTTCCTTTTCTTTTTCAATAATGTTCAGCGCCAGCTGCTGACCTCCGCCGCAGATCGTCCCTTCGCCGTAAATCAGGATATTGCGGCAATTGGGCCCGGCGCTATGATCCAGTTCGCCCATATTGAGCAAGCTCTGGTAGCACAGCATTTCGGTGCCCTCAAAGCGGCTTTTGATCTTGGGCAGATAATCCGCGGGCTCCGCTGTTCCCTGGAGCACGGCGTCCTTCTCCAGGCGGATGGCCATATCGCTGTGCAGGCGAAGGGCGCCCGTCAGGTAAACGCCCGCGGGGAAATACAGCTCCTCATCCGCTCCGCAGGCATCGATAAGCGCTTGCAGCACCCGCGTATTCATGGTTGCTCCGTCTCCCACAGCGCCGCGCTCGGCAACGTTGATCGGCTTTCTGGGCGCAGCGGTCGACGCCTCGGCGCAGCCCAGCTCCCGGCCGTCCATCAATACCCGCGCACGGCATGAGGTTTCGGGCTCCAGCCCCCTCAGCGTGCAGTGCGTCTCTTTGCCTTCCCATACCTTTTTGCCGTCCGCAAGCACAGCATACAGCGTTTGATCCCCGGCTTCCTCCGGCTTTTCCCACCAAAGGGTGAGCGCATCAGCCGTCGCCGCGCTGTAAATCTCCATAACCGCCCTCCTTAAAACGCTTTCTTCAGCTTTATTTCGCCTCGCAGGCGCAGGCAGAGCTCATCATCGCTGAGCTGCACCGTGCGGTGAGTCTGCAGCAGCACCCGGGTTTCCTCCGGTGCGATCAGATACCGCTTTTCCCAGTCATAGAGCATTTCGCCGTCGCCGCGGATGCGCAGCCAGGCGCGAACACCTTCCAGCACCTGCGCCGTCAGCCCCACGCCCACAAAGCAATCGTTATCATACACGTGGGCAAAGCGCCCGCGAACCCGCTTCATGGCATTTAGCGCTTCCCTGGCTCTCTCCAGCGCCCGGTCCGTCCAAAGATAACCCTGCAGCGCATCCCCTTCCAGCGCATGGACGCAGGCCTGGCAAAAAGCATACAGTCCCTCGCAGCCCGCGCGGTGGATGATCGCGGGCAGCAGCAGCGTTTCCCGAATCGCCGTTGCCGCCTCCTCCGTCTGGGATGCGATCACCTGTCGGCATGCCGCCTCATATCGGCCCCAGGAAGCCATGCCGGGCTCCGCAGCCCGAGCCAGGCGCATCGCCTGGTCCCGGAAGGATCCCGTACCCGCCGCCCAATACAGCGATTCCACAGCCTTTCCGGTTTCGCCCCGCAGCAGCGCTCCAGCCAGCGCCCTGAGCGGAAAATGATAATACTGGTCTCCCGCCCGGTCGTCGGCGTTGGGACCGTACCTCACCGCGCACCGGGCGTACTCCGTGAGCAGCGGCGCGGCCGCTTCGCTGCCAAAGTAAGTCCGCGAAAACTCCCGGGCGGCGGCATCGGCATCACAGCGTCCCTCGCTCCACATGCGGCGAATGAGATCGAGCATGAACACATGGGGCTTTACTGAGCCCACGTTGACATTCCACAGCGCGCCGCCGTTCCGGTCCAGAACGGCGCGCAATTCATCCGCGATCATCTGCGGAGGATTTTGCAGCATCGTAATATGGTTGGCCGCCTGCAGATCGTAAAAACTCACATGATAGTAAATGCCGTTTTCGCCGGGCTCGTCAGCGGCAGGCATGGCGTCGGTGCGCGGGTTTTCATTGCCCTGCCGGCGGGAAACCATGCGTCCGTAGCCGTTGTCTCCCCAGATCTTGATCACATCAGATGGGATTTTCAGACAGCCCTTGCGGTACAGCGCCATCATTTCGCCGTACAGGTTGGTGGCGAACACCGCGTTCGGATCAACCTCCCGCACGATTTCCATCTGCCGCGCCATCACCCGGGAGATCATATCGCCCCGAGCAGCGTCGGTATCATATCCGCCCTCATCATGCCAGAAGGCCCGGTCGCCCTGGCCGCGAAAGCCTATGGCATACACCACTCTGCGGCCCTTATAATGCTCCGCAGCCTCCCGCCAAAGCCCTTCAAACAGCTGGGGATACAGCGTATAGGAGGGCTGCAGCCGGGGATATACCCGGGCGAACATCCTGGCCCCCAGCAGCTCGGTATGATGCTGGGTAAGCCACAATCCCATATCCAGGGCGATATCGTTGAGCACGCGCCCATCGTATTCCCGGTCGGTGCCCGCGATCACCATATTGCCGCCGCAGCGCAGGATGGTTTCAAAAACCCTGCGCCACACGTTCACCCGGGCGGCCTCCTCGATATGCCAGCCGGTAAAGAGCACCTCGTCGTTAGCAAACCAGCAGCGATAACGCACCTTGTATTCCGGGGAGCGCCAGCTCTGACAGGGAACGGAAACGGCACCGCGCCTTTCCGGAACCTTGCCCAGCCACCAGCCCAGCGGCGGGATGCCCAGGCACCTTTCGCTGACGGAGAGCAAGGCATAAACCGCACCCAGGTCGTCGCCGCAGGTCAGCAGCGCCTCATTTTCATCGACGCTGATGACGTAGCGCTCCGCCGGAAGCGAGGGAGACAGCACGACGCGGATCACATTTTCTTGCCCATGCTCCGTCAGCGTCTCCCGCATATCCCGCTGCAGGATGTGCACGGCGTGCTCAATGGGTTTGCAGGTCAGAGGCGCGTCGATCCGGGTGGAAAGGCTCAAAACAAAATCCGCCATGCAGTTACCCTGCCTTTTCGTTTTTTGATGGCCGGAAGAAGAAAGGGGGCTACCCTTTCGGGACAGCCCCCTCATTTGCGGGTATATTATTTGCCAAGGTCCACGGGCTCGGCGGTAACGTTCAGAATGCTGGTGGAGTTGCCGGCGGCAAACTGCTCAGCACGCTCGTCAATGATCTCCTGATAGCCGGCGTCCAGGTATTCCTGGGCATACTGGGCATACAGAGCATCGAACTCCTCGGGAGCGCACATGGTCAGCTTATCGCGGTATTCCTTATACAGGTTGACCAGAGCGGTCTGATACTCGCCCTCAGCTTCCATGGTCACAGACCATTTGGCGTTGTCGATGGCCCAGCCGGCGTTCTTCACGGCGACCTTGTCATAGTACCACTGGATGACATCCTCGGTGAAGTCCTGGGGCAGGTCATGAGGCAGATTGTTCTTGATCATGTCCTCAATGGAACCGGCATTGCGGGCTTCAATGGTGATGCACCAATAGTCCTTGTTGTTGGAGAAGCCCTGCTTATACTGTCCGTCATAGTCGCTGACAGCCACGGGCAGGCCATTCTCATCGTAGTTGAAGTTCTCGCCCTCAACGCCCCACTGGAAGGCGAACAGGTTTTCAGGCTGGGTCAGCCATTCCATGTACATCCAGGCAGCCTTGATCTGATCTTCGCTGGCGAAGGCGGAGAAGCCCACCATCATGCCGAAGGGGTTATCGGTGCGATAGCCGGGGGTGGTGCCATAAGCTTCATCGATGGCGCCGGACACGGGAGCGATGGCCAGCTCGGCATCGGGATTGGCCTCATAGAAGGCGTTCAGCCAGTCCATGCTGGAGGAAATATAAGCCGCGTACTGATAATACTCTCCGTTGATGAAATTGGTCTTTTCATCCTCGGTGCCGGTCAGGTAGTATTCGGGATTCAGCAAGCCGGAATTGTACTTGTCGTTCTCATTCTTCAGCAGGCGATAGTTGGGATCCCATCCCAGGGAGGGGATGTTGTAATCGCCGTACATAGCCCATTCGGTCTCATCCAAAGGCCAGGTGCGCCAAGCATAGTTCTGGTCGGAGCCCACGCCGGTCACCATAACGCCGCCGGCAGGATGCGCCGCAATGCCGGCATCCTTGATCTTCTGCATGGCATCGTTGAATTCGGTGGTGGTGACGGGCACATGATCATAGCCAACCTGCTTCAGCCAGTCCATACGCACGAAGGTCTGGAAGGTGTAGGCGGTGTCATAGTAGGGGCGCAGAGCGGCCACCAGATAGGTTTCGCCGTTCAGCTTGGTGAAGCCCAGCTGGTTGTTTTCCACCATACGGTTGTAGTAGGTAGGAGCGACGGCGGCGAAATCGTCCATATTGAACTCAGTCATATAGCCGTCGGCAGCCCACTGGGCAACCTTGGGATAGTCGTATTCCATCAGCACGGTGGGCAGATCTTCGGCAGCCGCCAGCATGGAATACTTGGTCATTACGTCGGTACGGGGAATGGCCACATAGTTCACGGTGATGTTGTACTTGTCGCCAAAGTTCTCCTGGATCCACTGGGTCCAGTAGTTGCTCTCCACGTTGGGAACGCCGGCCTGACCGCGGTCATACACCGGGATGGTGATGGACACGTTCTCGGCAAAGGGCTCCCAGGCGGGCGCTTCGGCCAGCACAGTGGGCATGAGCGCCAGCAGCATCATAGCCGCCAGAGCCAGGGCAAGGATCTTCTTCATGGTTTTTTCCTCCTTTTATTTTTCAGGGCATTCCGCCCAAAGGAACGAATTTAAATATGATGGAGAATGTTTTTCTCCGGTCGCCCGCATTGTCGCGGACGCGGCTTTATGCCGCCCTACCCGGTCGCGCATATTGTCGCAAACGGCGCTTCATGCGCCCTTTGCTCTGTATGCGCTCTGTTGGGATTTGTGATAGTATCCGCCACTGGCGGATCACAAATCCCAACCCCTGTGCGGGCTCTATAAAAATCCATTTTACTTCCCCCACTGGGGGAAAATGGATTTTTACCCTTTCACAGCGCCCACCATAACGCCCTTCACAAAGTACTTCTGCAGGAAGGGATAGATGCAGATGATAGGCAAGGTAGCAAACATGATACAGGCAGCTTGCAGCACCTCGGGCGTGCTGGTGACCTCGATGGCTTCGCTCAGCGTGGCGGTTTGGGCCTCGGTGGCGGAAGCGACCAGCTGATACAGCTTGTACTGGATCATCTTGAGCGCTTCCTTGGTGATGTAATACTTGTTATCGGCGTAGGCGTTCCAGCGGCCCACGGCGTAGAACAGGCTCAGCGTGGCGATGATGGGCATCGAAAGCGGCAGCACGATGCGGAAGAGGATCTGGAAGTTGTTGGCGCCGTCCAGGAAAGCCGCCTCCTCCAGGCTGTCGGGGATGGTGCTCTGGAAGAAGTTCTTCATGATCAGCATGTTATAGCTGGAGTAGATCAGCGGCAGCACCAGCACCCACATGGTGTTGAGCAGGCGCAGATTTTTATACAGCAGATAGGTGGGAATCAGACCGGCGCTGAAATACATGGGGATCATGAGCAGGAAGGTAAAGAATGTACGGCCCTTCAGGCGCTTTTTGGAAAGCGGATAGGCGGCGCAGGTACAGACGATCATGCCCAGGGCCGTGAACAGCAGCACCACGCCCACGCTGTATACGAAGGAATGCACCAGCGTGCCATCCTGGAAGATGGACTTGTAGGCGTCAAAGTTGATGCCCTTGGGCCAAAGCACCACCGATTTTTGCATCACGGCGGTATTGCTGGAAATCGATTTGGCCGCAAGGTGAATGAAGGGCAGGATACAGGTGAGGCACAGCACCACCAACACGAAGATGATGACGGCGTCGCCGATGGAGAACTTTCTGATCGCGTGGGAACCGTCGTTGACGGTATCAAATTCCTTTACTTTTTCCTTTGCCATTTCGTCCACCCCCTTACAGCAGGCCGTCTTCGCCCAAGGCTTTGGCGAAGCGGTCGCTGAGCAGCACCAGCATCAGGCCCACCAGGGACTGGAACAAACCAACGGCGGTGGCCATGCTGAATTTGGCGTTGGCAAGGCCCTTTTCATAGATATAGATGGCCAATTGATATTGATAATCGCGCACCTGGGTGTTGCCGAAAACGTCCAAGCGCTCAAAGTTGCTGCCCATCACCTTGCCCAGGTTCATGATCAGCAGCACCACGATGGTGGAACGGATGCCGGGCAGGGTGATATGCCAGATGCGCTGCAGGCGGCTGGCGCCGTCGATCATGGCGGCCTCATAGAGCTCGCCGCTGATGCCGGTGATGGCGGCCAGGTAAATGATGGTGCCCCAGCCCATGCCCTGCCATACGCCGATGAGCAGGTAGGTAACGGCCCAATGGGTCTTTTCGGTCAGGAAGGGAATGCCCTCCTTGATCCACCCCCAGTTCATCATGAGCACGTTGATGATGCCGGTGGAAGGCTTGAACAGCTGGTAGGCCACCGAGCCGATGATGACCCAGGAAAGGAAGTGCGGCAGATACAATACGGTTTGGGTGACTTTTTTGAACCGCGGGAAACGCAATTCGTTCAGCATCAGCGCCAGGATGATAGGCATGGGGAAGCTGACCAGCAGATCCAACAGGTTAAACACGATGGAGTTGGACAGGGCGCGCTTGAAATCCTTATCCTTGAACACCTTGGCGAAGGTTTCCCAGCCCACCCATTTGCTTCCGGCGTAGCCCTTGGCGGGTTTATAATCCATAAACACCATGCGAAGGCCAGGATATGCGGCATAGTTGAAAACGATCACCAGCGCCACCGGCAAAAGCAGCAGCAGATAAAGATGCCAGTCCCGTTTCAGCGCCACAGACCAGCGCGTCTTTTCCCGCAGGCTGGGCGCTTTTACCGATTTTGTTTTCATGAAACCGATTCCCCCTTTGTCCGTCGCGCGATCATAAAACGCCGATGGAATTATGAAGATATATTCGGATAAGAACAAAACAGCCGTTTTTTATTTTCTTTGCATTATCATGATCATTTTAGATCATTCAGACGGGATAATCAAATCAAAAATGTTCAAATCATGATGAATTTCAACCATATCAAGGGGTATTCGGCGGTTCCTCGGCTTCCATCCAGCCGGTATAGGTGATCAGCGAGGGTTTGTTCTCCCCACCCGATTTGCGCCAGGCCGAGGGCGTGCAGCCCATAAACCGCCTGAAATGCTGGTTGTAGCAGCACAGCGAGGAGTAGCCCACCTGGGTGGCGATTTCGGCAATGGTTTTATCGGTGCTCCGCAGCAGGCGGCAGCTCTGGATGACTCTGAGCTGATGGAGGAAGTGCAGCGGATTGGTACCCATTTGGGCGCTGAAAAGCCGCCGGAAATGGGTTGGGCTGATATGGCAGATTTCAGCCAGCTTTTCCATGGAAAACGCCTGATCATAGCTGGTGTGCATATATTCCAGCGCCGGGCCGATGGCCGACAGGTTTTTATCCCTGGCGCTCTGCTCATCGTCCGAATAGATGCGCAGCAGGTTCGCCGACAGAAACAACAGCAGTCCCCGGATGGCGCCTCGGTAGCCTGGCTTTTGGGCGGCAAATTCATCCAGGATGCTCTGCACAACATACCGTGCCCAGGGATACTTCTGGGGCGTCAATATGCAGTGCCAGTTGGTCACCATCTTGTAAAAGGTGTTGATATCAGGGATCTGCGCCCAGCCGTAATCGCCCAGAACGGCCGCGATATCCACATAAAGATAGCTCCACAGGCTGTAGGTATTGGGGGACGACCAGGTGGTATGGGGTACGTTGCGGGCGACAAAGGTCACGCAATCCTTTTCAAAGGGTATTTCCTGATCGCCCATCAGCATAGCGCCGCCGTCCGAATGGCAGATGCCGATCTCCAGGCAGTTATGGATATGCAATCGCTTGCTGGGGATGGGGCTGATGCGCCAGTTTTCACCGGTCAGCACGAGCAGCGGAAAATCAGGCGGCAGCTCATACGTCCTGTATTCCAGCACGGCCTGTTTTGTTCTGGGCATATATGCCGCCTCCTTTCCCCTTTTCGCTCATGCAGTCATTTGTCAGCTTTTCATAAAAAATTATAGCTTTTTTTGCATATTCCTTCAAATACAATTCGATAGAATACCGATGGATTTCAACCATATAGGAATTACTTTATTTCAGTTTCAAACATATTTTTCACCCATTGAGGGTCAATTTGACATAAAGGCGCAAATTGATCGGAGGCCAAATAGCGGTAAATGGCGGCCTGCAGCGCCCGAGCTTCGGGATACTGCGTCAGCTGATGAAGGCCCAGGGAGGATACCAGCAGACGGCCATTGCCGCAGCGGCATTCAAACAGCTTCGCCATAGGCCGCAGCAGGACGCAGGAATCCATTTCAGCGATGATACAATCGATGCGCTCAGGCAATATCATGGCCCGCTGAACCGCCATGGGCCACCACTGCCATTCGCTGTAGCTTTCCGTGGGAAAATCCCGGAATATGGGGTGCCGCGCGTCGATCAGCTGGCCCATGCCGCCCGCCTGATGCGGGAAGGTGCACACCGACCAGAAATCAGGGCTGAACTGGGCCTGAATGGAATTTGGCAGCGCCTCCGCCGTGCTGTCCGGAGCCAGATAAACGGCGCCGCCCTCCTTCAGGATGCGCTCGGCAGTTTCGTCTATGGCGCGGCATTCATAAACCCCGTCCGGACATACGGGGCGCTCCTCCGGATAAACCCAGATCGGATATGTGTTTTCAATCCCGCAGAATTCCGCCGTCAGCGTCAGCTTGATCGGCTTAATGATACCGTCCAACAGGATATCGAGCTCGCCCAGTCCGGTCAGGCCGCCTGCCGGGGCCGTCGTTTGCGGCAGCGTTCCATGCCTCTCATAATCCTCGCCGCGCAGCGTCCACGCAAGGCTGCCGGAAAGATCACGCTTTCCGTAATTGGCCATTTTGACTTGCGCTTTGCAGCTTTCCCCCGCGGTATAGGTATATTTTTCCAGCAGCACCAGGGGAAGCGCGTCCCGGAAAAAGGCGGCGAACCGCTCCGGCTTGGCAAAATCATAGGGCTTCGCCTCAAAATGGGCGTCCATCATGCCCACCAGCGCCGTTCCCTGACCGGGAAAATCCTGCAAGCCCAGCAGCGAAATGCCGCTGTATCCCTCGGTGCGCAGCGCCGCTTCCGCTTCGGCCCGATAGCACAACAGACTGCTTTCTCCCGTGGCCTCGACCATGCGTGCCCATTCCTTTTCAAGCCCGTTCCGCCGCATTTTGTTTTGCATTTGCCGCAGATTATCCGGACTGGTGACGCCTTTGTATTTGGCGATTTCGCCAAAGTCCGGCAGCACCTCGTACTGCCCTACCTCAAAGGAAAAGACAGGCTGATCGGTCTTTTGCCGCAGGGCTTTTACAGTGGCATCATAATTGCGGCGTCCATCGGGATACGCGTGATTCAGCCAGCCCTTAGGCCCGTCGCAGGTAGCCCGAGTATCATGGTCAAAATACATCATGGCGGTATAGAAATCGCTGGCGGGATCGGCGCCAACGGCTCCGTAATGCGCGTTGGAGCCGTTGGCATACAGCCGCGTGGAATCGTAATCCCGGGCCTCCCGCAGCATCGCGTCCATAAAAGCGTGGCCCGCCGCGTCGGCGTGCAGCTCGTTGCCCAGCGAAAGCATCACAAAGGAGGGATGGTTGGCAAGCTGCCGAAGGATCAGCAACAATTCCGTCCGGTAATACCGCTGAGACTCCTCCGACATGAAGGCGTTTTCCGGATCCCAATGGGATAATTCGGGCTGCATCAGCATGCCCATTTCATCGGCGGCAGCAAAAGCGGCCTCCGGCGGGCAATGGCTGTGAAAGCGCAGGCAGTTGACGCCGTAAGCGCGGTATTTTTGCAGGATCTCTTTCCATGCCTTTTCGTCCATGGGGATATACCCGGTTTCCGGGAATACGGCGCAATTGGCCTCGCAGCGCAGGAAAACGCGGCGGCCGTTCAGGGTCAGGCATCCGTTTTCGGCCTTGAAATCCCGAAGACCGAAGCTGTATTCCTTTTTCTCCAGCCCGTCGCCGGACACGGTCAGTGCGCAAAGCCGGCCTTCCTCCAGATCCCAGCGCCGCACCTCCGGCCTGACGTTCAAATTCCGGAACCAGATCTGATGTTGGCCCTGCGGAAGATCGGCGTCCGCGTGAGCAGGGGCTGTCAAGGCGTCTGAAAAGACCTCGACCGTTCCGCGCCAGGGCGCGGTGGCATCGATCTCCACACAAACGTCGATCGCCTGTCCATGCGGATATACCCGCGTATGGGAAATAAATACCCGCCGCTCCGCGCGCAGGCGAATATGGCCCAGCAGCCCGTTCCAATTGGTCTGGGTTTCATCGGTGGCCGCCGAGGATTGCAGGATGGCTTTCCGGGGCCAGCCGGGATAGCTGTTGTCCGATAAGAAGGTGAACGAGTCATGACCGTTGACCAGCCCGGTGGCTTCAAAACAGCAGGGCGTGGAAAGACTTTCCGGACGGCACAGCGGCGCTTCCGCGCCGTTTATGCGAAGACGAAGCTGTCTTGCGCGTTCCACGTCCACGAATACGCGCATGCCTTCCGGCACCGTCCAATCGAAGGCGCGGGAAATAACAGCCTCGCCTTCAAATGTGAATTTTCGGGTGAGCCGGGTCACGATGGGATCACCAGGCTTCCAAAACCCGATACGCTCGGCGTTATCCCGATGCCATTGGCAAGCAGGATCGTCCCGAAATCCGATGCCGCTTTCATCCAGCGTTCCGGGCAAGCGCATTTCGGCGCGCCTGCCCGCTGCTTCACATGTCCATATGCCCGAAAGCTCCAATAGCTCCATATTTCATCTCCTTCGACCGCGGAAAACGAATGGAAACACGCGCCGCCCGTTTTACTGAAAATCAATTTGATCTTAACACGCAAAAACGCGCGGCTCAATGCTGCTTACTGCCATTTTATCGCTGAAAACCGCGCGATCTCCATCCAAACATATTGCAGGCTCACAGCCCTGCCGCCACTTTTTCCAAATGCAGCCTGGCGGCTTCGGCGTTATCGGGCAGCGTATCCTCCAGCGTCATGGGCAGCGCGCGCGTCTTGGCGAAAGACAGCAGCCGCTCAAAGGACATATCGCCCGTACCGCAGGCCTTTGAAAACACCTGTCCGGGCCGCAGCTCGTAATCCTTCATATGCAGCATGATGATCTTATCCCCCAACCGGCTGATGGCGTCCTCCACGATGGCGTTGGCCTGACCGGCGTTTTCAACGGTCAGCAGGTTCACAGCGTCCAGGATGATCTTCAAATTCTCCGAGGGCACCTCCTCCAGCATGCGCTGGGCGCGCTCGGGCGTGGCAATGATATGGCTGCTCACAGGCTCCACCGCCAGGATCGCGCCGCACTCCTCGGCGCAGCGCACCACGGGCCGCAGCCCCTTCAGGAACAGCTGAAAGGCTTCCTCGCTGGCGCCAGGGCCTTCGGGAAAACGGGAAGCGGCATTGGCGTAGGTTTCGGTGCCCACCATCAGCGCGCCCATTTTAGGCGCGAAACGCAGATGGGCTTTATAGATTTCCTGGGTGCGGGCCATGCCCTCCGGATCGGGATCGGCCAGGTTCAGATAGCAGCCCAGCACTGCGCACTGCATCCGGCGGGCGGCAAAAGCGCAGCGAACCTCTTCAGCCAAAGCGTCGGTCAAAAGCACCGGGGCCTTTTCCATATCAAAGCCCGCGATCGTTTTGCTCAGCGCCAAATGGGCACAGGTAAAGCCCTGGCTTTGGGCATAGCACAGCCGCTCGTTCAGCGTGCCGGGCAGTGTATCATGCAGACGAATGCCGATATTCACAGGCTCACCCCGTCTCATTCCATCAAAAACTGCATGCTGAGCTTGGGCTGGGCTCCGGTTTCGGGATCCATCACCAGCTCCAGCACGTCGTCCATATAGGCGTTCCAGCGATCCACGACGGGGCTGCCGGCCTGGGTCTCCTCGGCAAATACGATGCCTTTTTCGCACTCATAATAGCCAAACACGTCGCTGCCATCGCTCCAGATGGAGTAATTTTTGATCCCGGCGGCCTTGAGCAGCTCCAGCATTTCAGGCCAGATCTCGTCATGACGGCGCTTATACTCCGCCTGCATCCCGGGCTTGATGCGCCCTTTCCAAGCAAAACGTTCCATTCTCTTTTCCTTTCTTTCGGTCATGCCAAATAAGCGGCACAGGTCGGATAGGCCCTGAGCTCCTCCGCCACAAGGCCCGCCATCACCTCGGCCCCGTATGCATTGAAATGCGTTTTATCGTCGTGCCCTTCGGGGAAATCCGGGTTCTCGCCCGGAGCGAGGCGCACGAACAGCTCGGCGGTTTTCTCCTCGCCCAGCTTCAAATACAGGGCGCGGCTGTCCGCCTTGAGATCGCAGAGCGGGATGCCCTTTTCCGCCGCCAGCTTCCGCACGGCGGCCGGATATTCGCCGTGGGTATAAAGCACGCTGTGATCGCCGGTAAAAAACCTGCGGGCCACCGGCGTGATCAGCACGGGCTGAGCGCCGCGATCCAGGGCAAATTTACAGTAATACCACAGGTTTTCGGGAAAGGTGGTATCCGGATCGGTATGGCGCTCGGCGTCGTCCTTTTCATCGTTATGGCCAAACTGGATCAGCAGCATATCATCTGCTGCAATCTCCTTTTCCACCGGGGCAAACAGCCCCTCATTGCGGAAGCTCAGGCTGCTGCGGCCGCTGAGGGCGCAGTTTTTCACCTGAACGCCGGGTTTCACATGTTTTTTCAGCGCCCAGCCCCACCCACGGAAGGGCGGCTTATTATCCTCAACGGTGGAATCCCCAATGATAAAAATGGTGGGCATTTTGGTTTACCAGTCCTTCATCACTTGTTTCAGATCAATGGTGCAGACCTGCGCGATGCCGTTTTCATTGGGGTTGGAGAACAGGATCATATCGCCCCTGCGGTTAAAGGAGGGATGCTGGTGATCAGCGCCTGTCTTGCAATGCCCTGTGGTGGCGATCAGCTTGCATTTCTTGGTGGCGCGCTCGATGAGCACCACGCCTTCCTGGATTTCTGTGCCCAGATAGCTGATACGATCGGCGCACAGCCATTTGTGATCCCGGCTGATGCAGGGATGCAGGAGCTGCGTGCTGGTGGCGGCGATATCGAAATGCCGCCCGTCCTTATCGGCGATGATGATATTGCCGGTATGGGTCTCGCCCTTTTCACCGTCCACAAAGCCCGCGGGATCGAGCTTCATGAGGGCCATTTCGGTGCCGTCGGCGCTCCAGACCTCATGGGTGATCCACTCGCTGGGATGCTCCACATAATAGGGACGCACATAGCGCTCCTTCACGTCAAACATCCAGGTGCGCTGGAAGGCGTCGCCCTCGGTTTCATGGATGTAGAAGATCAGGTTTTCATCGGTGGGGCAGATTTGGGCGTGGCCCAGGCGATAATCGCTCTGGTACACCACCTCGGCCTCCTTGCCGGGGTCCATGATCACCAGGGCATAATACTTGTTGGCCAGATGATAGCTGCATGCGATGCGCCCGGTATCCGCCGCCGTCAGGTGCCCGGTGATCTGGCCGCCCTTGGGAAGATCGCCGATCTTGGTCATTTCATTGGTGTTCAGATCCACGGCGTATACTTCGGTCTCGTTTTTGCAGGTGTAGCCGATATTCTTTTCCCTGTCGGTGGCGAAGCCGCGGAACCTGTCGTCGGTCACCCGGTCGAGCGCCCCTGTCTCAACGTTGGCCCGGTAGCACCCGCCGTCGGTTTTGCCCTCCAGCTGCTGTTTCATAAAGAAGAAATAGCGGTCGTCAGTGGAAAAGTTTTCGCAGGTGAAATACAATTTGGCATTGCGCTCCGGCCCTTCGGTATAGCGGCGCACCATATATCCGGTGATGGGATCGCGGTACTCAATCATTTTACTTTTGCCTCCTTACAGATCAATCTGCTGTCCGGCGGGCACGCAGACCGCCGGCTGGTCGTTGATAGAAATATAACAATCCCGCGCGTTGGGATTATATACAAAGCTGTTGTCCGCCGCAAACTGCAGGCGTTTATAATCGTCCAAACAATCCAGAAGCTCGATGTTGGTGCAGTACCAGATATCGTCCTTACCGCCCATCATGCGGCAAAAATCCTCCATCAAGTCCCAGTTGTCCTTATCGTCAAACTCATAGCTGTGGCCCCATACGTACATCAGATACAGATATTGCTTTTTATGGAGGCCCAGGAATTGCTCGCCCAATTCCATCAGGCAGTGATTATGATGGCAGGTAGCCTGCCAGCGGTAGGGATCCTCGGGCAGGGCAAAGCCGTCGCTGGAGCCCACTACCCGGGAATAGCGGATGCCAAGGCCCGGCAGCAGCGCTTCGATCTCCGGGCTCAAAGAGCCGTTGGGATAGCTGAGGCCGCGCACAGGCGCGCCCGTCTGTTTTTCCAGGAAGATGCGGTCGTTCAGCACTTCCTGGGCCACCTCCGGCAGCGGGCAGCGGGCGATGGTGGGATGGGTCACGGTATGGCAGGCCACCTCATGACCGCGGTAGAGCGTTTTGATTTCCTCCGGCAGCACCCGATCGCCCCGCTCAAAGAGGCCGCTGTTCAGGTGGAAGGTGCCGCGGATGCCGTACTTGTTGAAGATTTCGATCAGCCGCCTGTCTTGGGTGCGGCCATCGTCATAGCTCATGGTCAGCGCTTTATGCTTCCCGCCGGGAAAGCAGCAGTACACTCTGTTCATTTTGCCTCCGCAGAAGGATGGGGCTGCCGCCGAAGCGGCAGCCCCGAATGATTTGGGGTATTCAGATCACTGAGCGTCGTAGGCAGCCTGGTATTCGGCCAGGATGTCGTCGCCGCCCATGTCATGCCAATCGGCATAAGCAGCCTGCAGGCCCGCCAGGTCGATCTTGCCGGCGATATACTGCACCTGAGCGTCTTCCACGTCGGTGGCCAGCGTGGTGCCCATCAGGGTGTTGGTCTCGCTGTCCAGGGTCAGGCAGGGGTTGGCGATAACGTACTTGGCGTTCTCGATCAGGTTATTGTTGTACCAGGCGCGCAGCTTGGTCTGAGCGGTGGGCGGGGTCAGATCGCCGTTCACGTTCATGCCCAGCTGGTTCAGGCTGTGCAGCACATTGTGGGTGTAGTTGTCATACTGGGCGGTATCGGTCTCGGAGCCTTCGGGATAGGTGTAGCGCCAGCCATCCTCATGGATCCAATAGGTCTTGCCCTCAACGCCGCAGTTCAGCAGGGTCTGGCCTTCAGCGCTGTTGCACCAATCCAGGAACTTCAGCACCTGGGGCAGCTTATCCTCGGTAACGGTCTTGGTGATCACGATCTCGCCGGAAGCACCGGTGTTCTGAGGCCAGATCTGGATATTGCCCTCGTCGTCCTTCAGGGCGGTCAGCAGGGTCACAACCTCTTCACCCTCCGCAGAGGAGAAGCCCAGGTTCTGCTCCAGCCATTCCTGATAGCGATAGCCGTTATCCAGGCAGTCCAGACGCATCAGGGCGGTGGGAGGATTGGCGCGCTCAGGATCGTTCCAGTTGCCGGACTCGATGGTCATGAAGTTGGGGTCGATGCCGCCGGCGGCATAGAGCTCACGCAGGAAGTCCAGGCCTTCCTGGAACTTGGCATCCTCGAAAGCGGGATAGATCTTGCCTTCGGCGTCCACGCCGTAGGTGAAGGGAGCGCCGCTCATAACGGTCATAATGCCGATGGTGCCGGCAACATACTTGCACATGTTGATGACATAGGCTTCGCCCAGACCGGCCATGGCCAGGCACATATCCTTGAACTCCTGCACGGTCTCGGGCACCTTGTCCCAACCGGCTTTGGCGGCGTAATCGTTGCGGTAGTAGATACCGGCGCGGGCGTAGGGACGGGCGCGGAAGATGCCGTAGATGCGGCCGTCAACAGCGGTGTTGGCATAGGTGGATTCGGGACCGGCAGCCAGGTTGGGATAGTTTTCAGCATCCTTGATGTAATCGGTCAGATCCCAGAAAGCGCCGGCGCGGGCGGACTGGATGGTGATGGCGTCGCGGGGGCCCTGCATGACCATGACTTCGGGCATGTTCTTGGCGTCAGCCAAGGTCAGGGAGGTCATCTCGCCATAGCCGGAGTCGGGCGTCCAGGTGATATTCAGCTTGACGCCGGTGGCCTCATAGATGGCCTGCAGGATGGGGTTGCCGTCCTCCAGGGACATCCAGTCGCTGTCAGAATAGAAATCCGGCAGCAGAACGTTCAGGGTCATTTCTTCTTCGGCGGCGGCAAAGCTGCACACGCTCAGAACCATGACCAGAGCCAGGAACAGGGAAACGAGTTTCTTCATGGGTAGTTCCTCCTTTTTAATTTGTTATCGCTTGAGCGGCCAAAGCCGCAGATAACCGATCATTTCAACGAATGACTTCAGAAAAGAAAGCAGACTAACGTCATTGCCCGGCCGTGCGGCAAAGCCGCACAAGACAATTGACGCAGACGGTAAAAGACGCAATCGCATCTTTTGCCGAAGGCTTTAGCCTTTCAACGCGCCAACCATGACGCCCTTGACGAAATACTTCTGCAGGAAGGGATATACGCACATGATGGGCACTGTGGCCACCACGATCACGGCCATCTTGATGGATTCCTTGGGAGGCTCCACGAAGTTTGGATCCATCAGGCTCATATCGCCCGCGGCGGCTTCCGCCGTCACAATGATGTTGCGCAGGATCAGCTGCAGAGGATACATTTTATCATCGGTCAGGTAGATCATGGCGCCAAAGTAGGCGTTCCAGTGACCCACGGCATAGAACAGGCCGAAGGTGGCAAGCACAGGCAGGCTCAGAGGCAGCACGATCTTCCATAGGATGCCCATATCGTTGCAGCCGTCCAGCGAAGCCGATTCCTCCAGATCCTGCGGGATGCCCTGGAAGAAGTTTTTGACGATCATCATGTTGTAAGCGCTGATGGCGCCGGGCAGCAGCAAGGCCCAATAGGTGCCGCGCATGCCCAGCCAGCTGGCCACCACGATGTAGCCCGGGATCATGCCGCCGGAGAAGAACATGGAGATGATCACCATATTCAGCAGCCCGGTGCGGCCGCGCAGGAATTTTTTGCTCAGCGGGTAAGCCATGGTAACGGTGAAGAACAGGTTGATGGCTGTGCCGCAGACGGTAATAAAGATGGAGTTGCCAAAGGCGCGCAGCAGCTTGCTTGACGCGAAGATGTATTTATACGCGTCGGTGGACCAGGTGTTGGGGATCAGGAACATCGGACGGGTCTGCAATTCCAGCTCTGTGGCGAAGGAATTGAAGATGATGTAAATGATGGGCAGCACGGTGGTGAGCGCTACCAGGCCGATGACAAGGTAGTTGAATATATCAAACGCTACGCTGCCGGCCGTTCGATACACGCCCACAGGGCCGGAATGAACGGTAACGGTTTTGCCGTTCAGCTGTACGGAGGTGATTTCTTTCTTTTCTTTTGCCATATGATCCGCCTCCCATCAGTACAAGCCGTCTTCGCCCAAGGCATGGGCGATCTTGTTGGCCGATACCACCATGACCACTGAAACCAGACTCTTCATCAAGCCCACGGCGGTGGTATAGGAGTATTGGCCGCCCTTGATACCATTTTGGTATACGAACACGTCCAGCGTCTGGGAAACCGAGCGGTTCAGGGCGTTGGACATCAGGATCAGATGCTCGTACCCGGTATCCAGCACGCTGCCCATGCGCAGCACCAGCATCAGCACGATGGTGGAACGGATAGCGGGCAGGGTGATATGCCAGAGGCGCTGTGCGCGGTTGGCGCCGTCGATCATGGCAGCCTCATAGAGCTGGGTATCCACGTTGGTCAGCGCCGCCAGGAAGATGATGGTGCCCCAGCCCGTTTCCTTCCAGATATTCTGGCCCACGATCATCCAGCGGAACACCTTGGGATCGCCCAAATAGTCGATGGAATGCCCTAACATCTGGGTGGTCAGCTTATAGATGATGCCGTTGGCGCCGAAAATCACGTAAGTGATCGAAACCACGATCACGATGGAGATGAAGTGCGGCACGTACAGAAGCGTTTGGGTGATCTTCTTATAATGGATGCTGCGGATCTCGTTGAGCATCAGCGCCAGGATGATGGGCGCGGGGAAGGTGAAAACGATGCTCATAAAGGACAGGATCAGCGTATTGGACAGGTAATCCACCCACTTTTTGGTGGAGAAGAAGCGCTGGAACCAATAAAGTCCCTTCCAGCTGCTCTTGAGCGGGCCCAGGAATGGGGAATAATCCTCAAAGGCGATGATGACGCCCCACATGGGCAGATACTTGAACACCAAAAAGTAGATCACGCCGGGAATGAGCATGATATACAGCCATTTGTTTTTCAGGATGTCCTTGCCCAGCTTCGACCAATAGTTTTTGCTTTTTCCGTTCAGCGATCCTTTGCTCGCCGTTTTTGTGCTCACGCAATCCCCTCCTTAATCAGTATTGAAGATCTTCTTTCCTCCTTTCCCCTGGGAAAGGAGGAACAGGGGCGCCCCTGTTCGGCAGCGCGCCTGTCAGTCGCCGCACTCCTCCATGAGCTCGGTAAGCATCAGGAAGGTGAGGCCCTGGCCGTAGGCCGTGGGCGTCACGATGATATCCTTGTAATGCTGCAGATTGTGTCCCAGGCCGGTGCCGCCGGAGACGCCCTGCACGGCGCCGGTCTCGTCGATCTGGCCGATCACGGCGTCGGCGCTTAGCTTGCCCATGGCCTGATAGGGCTCCTTGGGCAGCCAGCCCAGGCGCACGCCCTTCAAAACGCCGTAGGCAATGGCGGCGGTGGCGCTGGTTTCGCAGTAGGTTTCCTCCACGTCGATCAGCGTGGTATACAATCCGTTGACCCGCTGGTACTTCCACAGCCCCAGCACCTGGTCGCGCCAGGCGGAATGGATCATGCGCATGGCGGCGTTATCGCGTTTGGTGATATCGTAGAGCTCCACCGCCGCCGCCGTGAACCAGGCGTTGCCCCGGGCCCAGAAGGCCTCGGCAAAGTTATGTCGCCTGTCGAAGCTCCAGCCGTGGTAGAACAGGCCGTTGACCTTGTTCTGCAAATAGCGGATATGCATCAGAAACTGGTATTCCGATTCCTCAATGAGTTCGGGACGGTTCAGCACCACGCCGGCCTTGGCCAGGAACAGGCAGACCATGAACAACGTATCGCACCAGAGCTGCTGGTAATGCTTGTTCCATACCGTGCAATGCTGCAGCCCCTCGTACTCGGTGCGGGGCATTTCCTTCATCACCCAGTCGATCCAGCTTTCGATCACCGGCAGATATTCCGCGTTTTTGGTTTCGTCGTACAGGCAGGTGAGGGTCAGCACGGGCGCTACGGTATTCACGTTGCGGTGGGGCTGCTGCGCCCTGTGCAGCATATCGTCGTACCAGCCCACCAGATAATCCAGGATGGCGCGGTCGCCGCTCTGCAGATAGGTTTTATAGATGCCGTACAGCGCTACTCCGGTGGGCCACTCCCAGTTGTTCATGGTCAGATGTCCCCGGGACGGGTCGTTGCCGTCGGCGCGTTTGAGCATGTCCAGCACCTTGTCGGCCGTTTTACGGTATTCACGGATGTCCATTGGCGGTTATCCCCCTGCATATAAAACTGATGACAGTTGTAAAAACTGGTAGCTATTATCAAATAATATTATATGATTTTGGACAAGTTATGTCAATTGCAAATCCGCGAAAGGTTTTCATCTTCTTGTGGATTTCAATCCCTGGGTGATAAATTTCAACCATCTTTTCAAAAAGTTATGAATTTTTAACAAATACCGTCCCGCAATCAAACCGCATTTGGTTTTTTTCGCTTGTATAATTCGGTCAGGCGCTCTATAATGTGCCCAGCCGCCTCCGCACGGGGCGAACGTCTGAAAGGAAGGAACCCGCCTGTGAACAACGAACCGGTTTACCGCCGCCATTTCCGCGGACAATTATCCCATCCCATGGAAATATCGCGCTTATCAGACTGCGAAAGCCGAGCCCGGCAGCTGATCGCCGAGGGCCATTTGATGACCGCCGCCCTTTACTACTACGGAAGCCAGCTGTTCCTGTATTATGAAGCCATCGGCCAGCCGCTTCCGCCGGAGGATTTCATGGCGCCGCTGCACCCGCTGCTTTCGCCCTGGCCTCAGAAGGAGGAAAGGCGGGACTGGGCCGAAATGTATCATATATATTGGCACTGCGCGCCCAGAGACGCCGCGGACTGGCGGCGCGATCCCGTGCCTCTTCGCCGCCGGGGACGCATCGCTTATCTGAAGCATGATACGATGTTTGAATACGTGTACCATCATTTTGCCATCGTACGGGAGGGCCTGCTCAAGGGAGATAAATACATGTCCATCGCCCTGCATGAGGACGTGCTGTTCAGCTACTTTGAGGAGCCGCGCTCCTCGGTGAATATCCTTCGCAGGGAAGGCGAATCCCAGGCCATCAAGGAGTGGATGGATGTCGATCCCGACAGCCATTTCATCCATCTGCCCGGCAGCGAGGGGCAAAATTTTCTGCTGCTGCCGGATTATTTCGCGCTGGGACAGGAGGACTGACGCATGGAACTGCTGAAACTGCTGGATCATCCCTCCCGGGAATATACGCCTATCCCCTTCTGGTTCCTCAACGGCGATCTGGATCATGCGGAAATCCGGCGTCAGCTGCGGGATTTTCTCAGCCATGGCGTTTCCGGCGTTGTGCTGCATCCCCGCATCGGCCTGAGGGAGGATATCGGCTATCTGTCCGAGGCGTTTTTCGACTACCTTCGCACAGCCGTTGAAACAGCCGCCTCGCTGGATATGAAAATCGTATTCTACGATGAGGGCATGTATCCCTCGGGCTCGGCCTGCGGCCAGGTGGTGCGGGACCATCCCGAGCTGGCCAGCCGAGGCATCGCGCTGGTAAAAACGCCGGCGGCGGGCGATACCGTGCTGTGCGAGACCGGCGGCATGTACCTGACAGAGCGGTTCAGCGGGGGCACCATCCGCGGCATTCATTTTGGCGAGGACGACGGCGAGCCTTACGCGCCGCCCAGCGCCGATATCCTGAACCCGCAGGCCGTGGAACGCTTCATCCAATTGACCCACGAAGCTTATTACCGCCATTTTTCCGGGTACTTCGGCAATACCGTCATTGGCTTTTTCACCGACGAGCCCAGCATCCTGGGCCGGAACACGCAGGATATGTTTCCCTGGACGCGGGGCTTTGCCGATCTGTTTGTAGCAGCTGGCGGACATCTGCAGGGGCTTGCAGCGCTGTTTGAAGGAAAAGAAAACGCCGATACCGCCCTGTATCACCGTCTGATCCTGGAACGCGAAAGCCGGGTATATTACGCAGCCCTGTCCTCCTGGTGCTCCGCGCACAATATCGCCCTCATGGGCCATCCCCATCAGAGCGACGACATTGAGGTGCAGCGCTTCTTCGGCGTGCCGGGCCAGGATCTGGTGTTCCGCTGGGTATCGCCCGAACAGGGCAACGCCCCCACGCTGGACAGCACCATGGCCAAATGCAGCGCTGATATGGCTCGCCTGCTGGGCCGGAAGCGCAATTCCAACGAATGCTTCGGCGCCTGCAACCGGAACGGCAATCCCTGGTATTTTACCGGAGAGGATATGAAATGGTATATCGACTGGCTGGCCGTCCGCGGCGTGAACCTGTTCATCCCCCACGCTTTCTACTACAGCTTGGCGGGACAGCGCAGCGCGGAGCGGCCGCCGGACGTGGGCCCGGGCAGCATATGGTGGCCCCATTACCGCCTATGGGCCGATTACATGACCCGGCTGTCCTGCCTGATGGCCGAGTCATCGTTCAGCGCGCCCATCGCCCTGCTGTGCAGGAACCGCGATCTGCGCCCCGATCTGGCCGCCCCGCTGTTTGAAGCGCACAAAAGCTTTGAGTATCTGCCCGAAAGCATGTGGGCCGATTGCCGGGAAGCCGAAGGAAAGCTGCGCCTGGGCAGCCGGGTTTACAGCGCCGTGCTGGGGCCGGAGACGCAGTTTGCCGCCATGCCCCACAGCGCCGACGCAGTTGACGCCGACTGCCTGTGCCGGCCGCCCCAGCCCGATCTGCGCGTCGCGCCGCTCACATACAGGGGCGAACGCTGCTGGCTGCTGGTCAACGAGGGGAAAAACGATATTGAAACCGAGCTGACGCTGCCATGGAACGGAAAAATAGGCCAATATGATCTGTGGCGCGGCGCGCCCTCCCGGATCGACGTCCGGGAAACCGAAGGCGGCGTTTGCCTGGCGCTGTCGCTGCCCAGCCACGGCAGCCTGCTGCTCTTTGCCTGCGGCGAAGAGGACTGGCAAGCGCTGCCGGCGCCCGAACGGCTGCCGGAAATGCATGCTGACTTCAAACTGAAAGCCGAAGCGCCCGATCAGCTCACCAAGACCTATGAAGCCGTACTTCCGCCCTGCGGCGGCGATTTCACGCTCTGCGTCCGCGCTGAGGAAATGGCTGAGCTCTACGTCAACGGCGTCTTCCGCGGCGTGTCCTTCTGGCAGCCGCACCGCTTTGTGGTCCGCCGGAAATGGACCAACGGCCAGGCCGCAAGCCTGAAACTGGTGATCACAGGCAGCCCGGCCAACCGCTACGGCGATCCCGTTCCATACGGCATAGAGGAATCATGATACAGCCGGGAAGCAAGCGTCAAAACAGCCTGCTTCCCGGCTTTTTTCTTTATTTACTTTCTTTAATTCGCTTTCAAAAAAAAATGGACATTTTGTCAAAACAGCGATAGAATATATTGTTTCATATTAATTGATCGGGAGAGTTCTATTGCTTTGAAACAGTACAGAGCGGGAATCGACATCGGAAGCACCACGGTGAAACTGCTGATCCTGGATGATCAGGGGCGGGCGTCATACAGCCAATACAAGCGGCACCACGCCCATACCCAGGAAACGCTGGCGGCGCTGCTGAGGGAGGCAAGGGAAAAGCTGGGCCCTTGCCGGATTTCCTGCGCCATCACGGGCAGCGGCGGCATGGGGCTGGGCAAAGCCATGCAGATCCCCTTTGTGCAGGAAGTGGTGGCAGTCGCCGCCGCCGTAAAACAGATCGCCCCGCAGACCGACGTGGCCATCGAGCTGGGCGGCGAGGACGCCAAAATCATCTATTTTACCGGAGGCCTGGAGGAGCGCATGAACGGCGTATGCGCGGGCGGCACCGGCAGCTTTATCGACCAAATGGCGGCGCTGATGCAAACCGACGCCGCGGGGCTCAACGCAGAAGCCGCAAATTACCATGAAATTTATCCCATCGCCGCGCGGTGCGGCGTGTTTGCCAAATCCGATATCCAGCCGCTGATCAACGACGGCGCTACCAAAGCCGATCTGGCCGCCTCGGTCTTTCAGGCCGTGGTCAACCAGACGGTGAGCGGCCTGGCCTGCGGCAAGCCGATCCGGGGCCGCGTGGCCTTCTTGGGCGGACCGCTGCATTTTCTGCCCGAACTGCGCAATGCTTTTATCCGCACGCTGAAGCTCACCGATCAAACGGCCATCGTGCCTGAAAACAGCCATCTGTTCGCCGCCTACGGCGCCGCGTTGCGCGCCGAAGGCAGCGGACAAATGCTGGATGCTCTGATCGACGCGCTGACCCGGGGCGTGATGCTGACCTTCGCCCTCAAGCGCATGGAACCGCTGTTTGAGAGCAACGCGGATTACGAGGAATTCCGCCGCAGGCACGCCAAAGCGCAGGTCAAGCGCGGCGAAATAAGCCGTTACCGGGGCGACTGCTTCCTGGGGATCGACGCGGGCAGCACCACCACCAAGCTTGCGCTGATCGGCAATGAAGGCCAGCTGCTCTGGTCTTTCTACCGGAACAACCAAGGCAATCCCATCAAAACGGCCCTTGCCGCATTGCGGGAACTGCACGACGCTCTGCCCAGCGAAGCGCGCATCGCCCGCAGCTGTTCCACCGGCTACGGCGAGGAACTGCTCAAATCCGCCTTTTCCCTGGACGAGGGCGAGGTGGAGACCATCGCCCACGTCACCGCCGCCAGCTTTTTCGATCCCCAGGTGGACTGCGTGCTGGATATCGGCGGCCAGGATATGAAATGCATCAAGCTCAAAAACGGCTCGGTGGACAGCATCATGCTCAATGAAGCCTGCTCCTCGGGCTGCGGCAGCTTTTTGGAAAACTTTGCCAATTCCATGGGCTATACCGCTCCGGCCTTCGCCAAGGAAGCGCTGTTTGCCCCGAGCCCTCTGGATCTGGGCACCCGCTGTACGGTGTTCATGAACAGCAACGTAAAGCAGGCCCAAAAGGAAGGCGCGGATATCCAGGATATCAGCGCCGGATTGGCCTATTCGGTGATCAGGAACGCGCTGTTCAAGGTGATCAAGCTCACCGACGCCGCTTCCCTGGGACGCCACGTGGTGGTGCAGGGCGGCACCTTCCATAATCCCGCCGTGCTGCGGGCCTTTGAAAAGATCAGCGGCAGGGAGGCCGTATGCCCCGATATCGCCGGCATGATGGGCGCTTTCGGCGCCGCGCTGATCGCCAGGGAGCATTATACCGGCCAGCAAACGTCCATGCCCGCGCTGGAGTCGCTGTTGGATCTGCAATGGAAAACGGCCGCAACCCATTGCGGCGGCTGCGAAAACCGCTGCATGCTGACGGTGAACACATTTCCCGGCGGTCGCCGTCACATTACCGGAAACCGCTGCGAAAAAGGGCTTGGCAAGACCATTTCCGCTGAGAAAGGCCCCAATCTGTCGGCCTATAAGCTCCGCCGCATGTTCGATTACACGCCGCTGAAAAACGCGCCGCGGGGCGAGATCGGCATCCCCCGGGTGCTGAACATGTGGGAAAACTATCCCTTCTGGCACACGTTTTTTACCAGCCTCGGCTTCAAGGTGATCCTGTCTCCCGTATCCAGCCGCAAAATATACGCGCTGGGCATGGAGAGCATCCCCTCGGAAAGCGAATGCTACCCTGCCAAGCTGGCCCACGGGCATGTGCAATGGCTGATCGACAGCGGCGTCAAAACGATCTTCCATCCCAGCGTGTTCTACGAGCACCAGGAGGTCGAAGGCGCGCAAAATCACTACAACTGCCCCATGGTGTGCGCTTATCCCGAAAATCTGAAAAACAACGTGGAAGACGTTGCCGACGGCAAGGTGCGCTACATCCGCCCTTTTATGGCGTTCACCGATGAAAAGGTGACGGCGGATCGGCTGGCGCGCCTCTGCAAAGAGGAATGGAACATTCCCGCTCCGGAAGTGCGATCCGCCGTCCGCGCCGCCTGGCAGGAGCAGCGCCGCGCCAAGGATGATATCCGCAAAGAGGGACAGCGGGCCCTGGACTGGATGGCGCAAAACCACAGACGAGGCGTCGTCCTGGCCGGACGGCCCTATCATATCGATCCCGAGATCCACCATGGCATTCCTGAAATGATCGCCTCCTACGGCCTGGCCGTGCTCACAGAGGACAGCATCCCCGCCGATTTCCGGCCCATCCGCCCGGTCCGCGTCAACGACCAATGGGTGTATCACTCCAGGCTGTACACCGCCGCCCAGTTCGTATCGGAGCGGCAAGACCTGGAACTGATCCAGCTGAACTCCTTCGGCTGCGGCCTGGACGCCGTGACCTGCGATCAGGTAGCCGAGATCCTGGAAGGCAGCGGGCGGCTGTATACCGTGCTGAAAATCGACGAGGTCAACAACCTGGGCGCTGCCCGCATTCGGGTGCGCAGCCTGCTGGCCGCCGTCGAAATGCGCCGCCGCAAGGGTATCTGCGGCAGCGGGAGCCCCGCCCCCTACGCGCGGACGGAATTCACCCGGGAGATGAAGGCGGGCTATACCATATTGGCGCCCAATATGAGCCCCATCCATTTTGACCTGCTGAAGCCCGTATTTGAAAAGCATGGGTTTCATCTGGAGATCCTTCAAAACGAGGGCCGCAGCGTCATCGATACGGGCCTGCAATATGTGAATAACGACGCCTGCTATCCCAGCATCCTGACGGTGGGACAGCTGATGGAAGCCGTGCTCAGCGGCAAGTACGACGTGAACAAGTTAGCGCTGATCATGAGCCAGACAGGCGGCTGCTGCCGCGCCAGCAATTATGTTGCCTTCATCCGCCGCGCCCTGGAGAAGGCAGGGCTGCCCCAAATCCCGGTGATCAGCCTGAACTTCAACGGCATGGAAAAGAACGGGGGATTTGCCGTCACGCTGCCGCTGCTGCTGGACGCGGGCAAAGCGCTGGTGCTGGGCGACCTGATGATGCGGTGCCTGTATCGGGTGCGTCCCTATGAAAAGGAAGCGGGCAGCGCCGATGCCCTGCGCGTCAAATGGCGCGAAAGGATCAACGCCGCCCTGTCCGGCGCGCACAGCGAAAGCTATGCCCGGCTTTGCCGGGAGCTGGTACGGGATTTTGACAGCCTGCCCCTGCGGGATATCCCCCGCAAGCCTCGGGTGGGCATCGTGGGCGAGATCCTGGTCAAATACATGCCCCTGGCCAACAATCACCTGGCGGAGGTATTGGAGCAGGAAGGCGCCGAAGCCGTGGTGCCCGACCTGATGGATTTTGTCAATTACGCCACCTTCAACCAAGGCTACAAGACAGAATTTCTGGGTACCCGGTGGACAGGTAAATACACGGCGGAATGGGGCGTCAGGATCATCCGCACCTTCCGCAGGCCGGCCATAGACGCGCTGGCAGGATCAAAGCGCTTTGAAGCGCCCATGCGCATTGAAAAAATCGCCGAGCTGGCCAAGCCCTTCCTGTCCATCGGCAACCAGTACGGCGAAGGCTGGTTCCTGTGCGGCGAAATGGCCGAGCTGTTGGAGGAAGGCGTCAACAGCATCGTATGCATCCAGCCCTTCGGCTGCCTTCCCAACCACGTGGTGGGCAAAGGCGTGATCAAGCAGCTCAAAAAAGCCTATCCCCAGGCAAACATCGCCGCCGTGGACTATGATCCCGGCGCCAGCGAAGTGAACCAGCTGAACCGCATCAAGCTAATGCTGAGCCAGGCCTGATCCATGCAAAAATCAAAAGCAGGGAAAGGAAACGTCTCCTCTCCCTGTTTTTTTTACTGTTTGCGCATATCCAGCACCCACTGGGGCGCCAGCTGGGGCAGTTCGCCGCCCTCGGCCTTGGCCTTGCGGTAAGCGGCGATGGTTTCGCGGCGCTTTATCTCATAGGCTTGTTTCTTTTCGGCTTCCGCCAATACTGTTTCGATATGCTCCCGGGGAATGACGCATACGCCGTCGCTGTCCCCCATCACCAGATCGCCGGGAGCTACCTTCACGCCGCCGCATTCAATGACGGTGTTAATGTTCCCCTCCTCTTTTTTGATGGGGCCCCGGGGCATGAATCCGCGGCTGTACACCGGGAAACCCAGCGCAATATTGCCGTCCCGGTCCCGGGTATAACCGTCCACCACCATGCCGGCAAAGCCGGCGGCCTGGCAAGCGCCCATGATCAGATCGCCGAAATAAGCGCGGCCGTCATAGCCCTTACCGTCAATGATCATCACATAGCCGTCTTCCTTCACGCTGTAACTGGCCACATGAATGGGGAAGTTATCGCCGTTTGCCGTTTCCACGGTCATAGCCGTGCCCACCACCGTCATGCCCCGATCCACAGGGTTGATGGCTGCGCACATGCAACCGTCGTTCTGGATGGGCAGCTTGGCGGCCTTCACGCCGTCCAGCAGCAAGGCCACGCCCAGCTGCCGGGCCCGTTCCAATACATCGCCGCTCAGCAGCGGCGCACAGGGATTTTGCATGCTTCACCCCTCCTCAGCTTTTGACCGCGGCAGGCTGCTTGGCCTTGCGGGCGTTGCTCACCAGACGCCAGATCATGGACACGATGCCGATGATGATGAACACTGCACTGATGGGACGCCGGAAGAAAATGGTCAAATCGCCCGCGTACGTGGCCATTGCGCGGCGGAAATAGGTTTCAAAGTAGTTTTCCAGCACAAAACCCAGCATGAAGGGAGCGGCGGGGATCTTGAGCTTGCGGAAAGCGAAGCCGATACCGCCGAAGAGCAGGATGGCGTAAACGTCAAAGATGCGGCTGTTGTTGGTGAAGGCGCCTACCACGCATAGGCAGGCCACGATGGACAGGAGGATATTCTTGGGCAGGCCCAGCATTTTAACGAAGAACTTGGTAGCGCCCATCTGCAGCACGAAGATCAGGATGCTGGCCACAAGCAGCGCGCCGATCATGGCATTGATCAGATCGCCGTTGTTCTGGAACATCAGCGGGCCAGGCACCACGCCGTGGATCATCAGGCCGCCCAGCAGGATGGCCGTGCAGGCGTCGCCGGGGATGCCTAGAGAGATCAGCGGGATCAGCGTGCCGCCGCAGCAAGCGTTATTGGAAGCTTCGGAAGCGATGATGCCGTCCATGGAGCCTGTGCCGTAGCGCTCAGGATGCCGGGAGGTGGACTTACATGTGACATAGGCGATGATATTGGCGGAGGAGGCGCCGATGCCAGGCAGGATGCCGATGCCCAAACCCACCACGCAGGCGATGATGGTGGTGGGGATCTGCTGAATGAACTCCTTCAGCGTAAAGCCCAGACCCTTGATGCGGCCGGAGAGCTCAGCCTGCTTGCCGCTGCCCTTACGGGCATCCACCGCGCCGGAAACCACCTCGGTGATGGCGAAGAAGCCGATCATCATGCTGATCAGGGCAAAGCCGCTGTTCAGGTTGGCGTTGCCAAAGGTGAAACGCTTCACGTTGTCCATGGGAGCCACGCCCACCATGGCAAACAGCAGGCCTGCGCAGCCGGAGATCAGGGCTTTGAGCATATCGCCGTCCGACAGGCTGGAGATCAGCGTCAGAGCGAAGAAGATCACAGCAGCATACTCGCAGGGACCGAATTTGCGGGCGAAGGAGGCGATCTGCGGGGCGATGAAGGCCATACAGGCCACGCCGAACAGGTTGCCGATCAGCGAATAGGTGATGCCGATGCCCAGGGCACGGTGGGGCTGGCCGTTTTCGGCCATCTTGCCGCCATCCCAGATGGTGGCCACCGACCCCGGCGTGCCGGGAATGCGCAGCAGCACCGATGCGATGAGGCCGCCGGACACGCCGCCAAAGTACAGCGCCAGCAGCATGGAGATGCTGTCCACGCTGTTCATGGAATAGGTAAAGGGCAGGCACAGGGCCACCGCCATGGTGCCGCTGAGGCCCGGAATCGCGCCAAACACGATGCCGATGACCACGCCGATCAGGATCAGCATCAGCGTTCCGGGATTGAAGATTGCCAGAAAGCCGGACATGAGAATGCTCCTTTCAAGCGATTGTCATCAGCCCAGGATGCCCTTTGGCAGGGGCATGCTGAAGGCCTTGGTAAACAGGAAGAAGATGGCCAGCGCGGCGATCAGGGCGATCATCGCCCACAGCGCCAACCGCTTGGCGTCGGGCTTCTTGACGGGGCTCATGATGAGCATCTGGGCCATCAGATAAATGAAGGTGCTGATCAGGAAGCCCACGGGTTTGAAGATGAGCACATAGACGATCAGATTGACAAAGCTGAGCAGCGTGGGCAGCCATTCCGCGTTTCCAGCCTTCTTTTCCGCCGCTTCTGCGGATGCGGGCTGCCTGCGCATTTTGATCAGCGTACTGATCAGCAGCAGCACGCCCAGCCCGATCATGATGCCTGCCACCAGCCGGGGCAGGAAGGCCGAGCCAATATCGCCGCCCTTGCGCTTGATCACAATACTGCCGCTCATGGCGTAAACGAATACTCCGAAGAGGATCGCGACGGCAGAGGATATGATATCCGTTCTCGCCTGCTTTTTCATGGCACAGGCTCCTTTCTTCATAGAGAAGGCCGCGGGCGGATGCCGTTCCGTCCGCGGCCTTTGTGGGACAGATTAGAAGTCCAGGCCCTCGCAGGCAGCCGCCACGTTGTCCAGCAGCTGATAGGCTTCCTCGCCGCGGGCGAAGAAGGGGATCTGGGAATAAGTGTTCAGCAGCAGATCCTGATATTCGTCGGACTCGTTGATCTGCTGGCAGGCGTCGGCAAAGGTTTCCACGATCTCATCGGGAGTGTCGCCGGGGAAGGCGAAGAAGTAATAAGTGGGCAGCGCCACGTCCACGCCCTGCTCAATACAGGTGGGCACGTCGGGGAAGCAGCTGTTGCGCTCATACTCGGTCAGGCCCAGGGGGATGAAGTCGCCGCTTTCCACATAAGGCCAGGCGGTCAGGATCGGGATGACGGAGGCAGCGATATCGCCGCTCAGCACGCCGGCTACCTTGTTGGTAGCGCTGCCGTAGTCCACCACGTTCAGGTTAGCGCCCTGCTGGTTCAGCATTTCGCCGATGGCGGAGCCGGAAGCGCCGGTGGAGCCGCCGAAGGTGAGCAGCTTTTCATTGGAAACCTTGATCAGATCCTCCAGGGTCTTGATGCCGGAATCCTTCTCGCTGATGATCAGCCAGCCGCTGCTTCCGCCGGCAACGCAGGCCAGCTTGAAGGCCTCAATGCCGTAATCGGTCATGCCGGAAACGCCGTTGAGCACAAAAGAGGTCTGGGTGAACAGCACGGTGTAGCCGTCGGCTTTGGCGTTCTTGACTTCCTCGGAAGCGATGGCGCCGTTGCTGCCAGTGACGTTGTTGACAATGACGGGCACGCCCAGGATGGCGCTCAGGCGGTCGGCATAGGCGCGGGCGTTGTAATCGGTATCTCCGCCGGCGGCGAAGGCCACGTCGATGACGATGGTTTCTTTGGGCTGCCAGGCAGCTTCCGCGGAAGCGCCGACGCAGGCCAGCATCAGGCACAGGGCCAGCAGGATGCTCAGGGTCTTTTTCATGGGGATTTCCTCCTTTTTATTTTCAGCCGCAAGTCCCGCGGCCCAGGATCAATGGAATTCGGTGTCCACCACAGGGAAGAAGTTGGCAAAGCTCTCAGCGTACTGGATAGAAGCGTCGCCCGAGATACGGCGGGCATGGTTGCCGCGCAGGGCGGCGCGATCGGTATAATACTTGATCAGGTGTTTCTGCGCCTGGAAGCACTGCATGGCGGCCACCTTCTGCTCATACACGTCGCTGATGTCGATGAAGCTGCCCGGCACGAAGCCGCTCAGTTCGGTTTGATGGGGTTCAAAGCCATAGAGCCGCATCTGTTTGGTGGCCTTGAAACCCTCGGTCTCCACGCCGCTGGAATTGCTCATGATCGCGACCTGCCAGACAAATTCATGCACATGGTTATGGTCGGGATTCAACACGTCAAACTTATCGTGGGTCAGAATGATATCGGGACGGAAAGAGCGGATAACGCCCAGCAGCCGTTCCTGCTCCGGCACCCCAAGGTTCATGGGATAATCCTGCAAGCCCCAGTACTCGATATCCTGAACGCCCAGCAGCGCCGCCGCCCTTTTGCTTTCGCCGGTGCGGATCTCCGCCACCTTTTCGGCGGTCTGACCGGGCTGCTTCCACAGATCGTTGCTTTCGCCCCGCACGCCCACGCTGAGGCAGATCACCTTGACCTGCGCGCCATGCTTGAGATAGTGGGCGATGGTGCCGCCGCTGCGCCAAACATAATCCGCTGCATGGGCGCTGACAACCAGAAGCTTTTTCCCTTCGATCATCCGGTTTCCTCCTTTTTGTTGATCTAAATTGTTGAACAATTTTGAATGACAATTGCATTATAAGGGATAAATCATAATCTGTCAATAGGTAAAATGAAAAAAATGTACAAAATGTGGACATTTTTGTCGAACAATCCATTTGCATTCCGCCGGTTCTTTGTTATAATAAAGCAGACACAAGAAAAGGAGTATGACCAGCATGCCGGAAGAACGTCCCTTTGACCGGGTATATCACGCCCTGCGGGATAAGATCATAAACCAGCAGTTATCCCCCAATGAAAGCCTGGTGGAATACCAGCTGGCCAAGGAATACAGCGTCAGCCGCGCCACAGCAAAAAAAGCCATCCTGATGCTGGAGCAGGACGGCCTGGTCACGGTGGAAACCAACAAAAGCGCCAAGGTGCGGTCTTTTTCAAAAAAGGAAGTGCATGATTTTCTTGAATTCCGGCAGGAATTGGAGGGTTATATCGCGCGCCTTGCCGCGCCCCTGTTTACCGCGCAGGATATAGAGGATCTGGAATCCATCCTTGCCAGGATGAAAGAATACAAAGCCTCCGGACAATTGGTGGAATATTCCCGCAATAACCAGCTTTTTCACCAGAAAATCATGGACGTATGCCCCAACCGCCTGGCTGTGGAGATCACCTCCAATTTAAAAGCGCAGATGCGCAAATACAACACCCGCACCATCCTGGTGCCCGGCCGGGCCGATCATTCCTTTGCCGAGCACAGCGCCATCGTGGAAGCCATCCGCAGGCGTTCCCCCGAGGAAGCGGAGGCTGCCATGCGCTTTCATATCGCCAACGTGCAGAAGGAATTTGAAGAAAACTTTGAGCTGTTCATGTAAATAAGAGGTTCCATGCATTTTGTTGAGGCCAAGTCCATCCTGTCTCCCCAGAATGGGATGAACGTATACCGGGGCTGCACCCATGGCTGCATTTACTGCGACAGCCGCAGCCGGGTATACGGCATGAAGCATGCCTTTGAGGATATCGAGGTCAAAAAGAACGCCCCGGAGCTGCTGGAAAAAGCGCTCCGGAGCAAACGAAATAAATGCATGATCGGCACAGGCGCCATGAGCGATCCCTATATGCCCTGCGAAAAGGAGCTGGAGCTCACCCGCAGGTGCCTGGAAATCATCCATCGCCATGGCTTCGGCGCGGCGGTGCAGACAAAATCCGATCTGATACTCCGGGACCTGGAACTGCTCAAAGCCATCAACGACAGCGCAAAAAGCGTGGCGCAGATCACGCTGACCACCGCCGACGACGGGCTTTGCAGCATCGTTGAGCCCGGCGTATGCCCCACCAGCCGCCGGGTCCAGGCGCTGCGCGCCTTCAGGGACAGCGGCATCCCCACAGTGGTATGGCTCAGCCCCTTTCTGCCCTTTATCAACGATACCGAAGAGAACCTGCGCGCGCTGCTTGATATCTGCGCCGAAGTGCAGGTCAAGGGGATCGTGTGCTTCGGCATCGGTCTGACCTTGCGGGAAGGCGACCGGGAATATTATTATCAGGCGCTGGACAGGCATTTTCCCGGTCTCAAGCGGAAATACTGTGAAAAATACGGCAACGCATACGAGCTGCCCAGCGACAATAACGACCGGCTGATGGCCATCCTGACGGATTTCTGCCGAGAAAAAGGGATCCTGTACAGGATGGACGACGTATTTGCCTACCTGCATGAATTTCCCCAGCCGCGGGAATATGAGCAGCTGAGCATGTTTGATTAATGCCGCTTTATCCAGCTTCGTCCCGAATGGGGATCAGCAGCGCGCAGCGCGTACCGCCCTCCTCCAGCGCTTCATACCGCAGTTCAAAATCCTTTCCGTACCGCAGCTTCAAGCGGCTGACCACGTTATACAATCCAAAGCCGCCCTTGGGCGAATCAAACAGCGTTCGCATGTCCTGGATCTCCATATCCTTCATCGCGTTCAGCTTTTCCGCGGCGTCCCCGCTGATGGGGGCGCCGTTGTTTTTGACCGTCAGAGCGATATGGCCGCCTTCCCGTTCCGCCCGGATATCGATCCGGCCGCCCGCAGCCATTCCGGAGAAGCCGTACTTGATGCAGTTTTTCACAATGGGCTGCAGGATCAGCTTTGTGATCAGGCAATCCCCGGCGTCGTCGCCGCAGAAAACGGTATAATCAAACAGCGGACCGTACCGGATCTTTTGAATATCCAGATAGGCGCGGGCATGGGCCAGCTCCTGCCTGACGGTTACATACTCCGCGCCTTTGTTCAGGCTGATGCGCAGCATGGAGGAAAGCGCCTGGATGAGCTTACCCATGCGCTCGTCCCCATTGATGCGGGCAAGCATGAACATATTATCCAGTGTGTTGTACAGGAAATGCGGATTGATCTGATAGAGCATCCCGTCCATTTCAGCTCCGCTTTTCCTTTTTGATGAACAGGCGAACCACCTGTCTGATCCCACGCGGCAATTTGACGCAAATCACCCTGACCGACATAACGCACCTCCCGTCACTTTTGAAGCAGCAGCACGCCCAGGAAAATCAGCGCGGTGCCGATCAGCGCCATCCAGGCCCACATCGGCACGCACAGGACGATCAGCAGCACACCTGCCGCGATCAGCAGTATGCCCACCAACCGGGCGAGCACGCTCCCTTTCGTGGGGTACTTGGCTTTGTAGACACGGTTTTCCGGCTCGCAGCGCATCCGCGTCCCCTCCTTGCATGGATAGCTTATGCCTCATCCTATGCGTTTAGACCGGGATGCGATACAGAGCGCAGGCGTTCCGGAAGGTGATATCCGCCAGCGTTTCGGCGTCAACATCATGGATTTCAGCCTGCTTTTCCAGCACATAGCGCACGTTGGCGGGCTCGTTGCGCCGTCCGCGCAGCGGCACAGGCGCAAGATACGGGCTGTCGGTCTCGATCAGCAGACGGTCCAGCGGCACAGCCTGGGACGCCGCTATGGGCGCGGCGGCGTTTTTAAAGGTAATAGGCCCGGCAAAGGAAATATAAAAGCCCATTTTCAGATATTCGCGCACCATTTCAGCGCTGGCCGAGCAGCAGTGGATCACACCGGCGGGCAGGCGTCCGCCCCGGGCGCGCAGCAGATCAAACATATCGCCGTGAGCGTCACGGATATGGAAAATCACCGGCATATCGGTTTCCAACGCCAGATCGATCTGCTCGTTCATGACGCGCTTCTGCACATCCCGGGGAGAAAGATCATAATAATAGTCCAGCCCGATCTCCCCCAGCGCCACCACCCGAGGATGCGCCAGCAGAATGCGGAGCTGCTCCAGATAATCAGGCGGCGCGTCCTTGGCCTCGTGGGGGTGGACGCCTGCGGCGGCATAGATAAAATCATGGCTTTCAGCCAGCGCCACGCAGCGCCTGGAGGAGGGCAGATCGCTGCCCACGCACACGCAGCGGCCCACGCCGCTCTCCCTTGTGCGGGCAATGGTTTCCGCCCGGTCGCCGTCAAACTTTTCATCATCCAAATGGCAGTGGGAATCAAACAAGATCATGGTCTTCCTGCTCTCCGGCTCCGGACGATCGCACTCAGCGTTCGAGGAGCCTTTTTAAATTTTTTCAAATCAATGGGAAGAAAACCGATCCACGCTCCGTTTTATGCATGGAAGCGCGCAGTACCGCGCCGCTTATCCTGCACAAGCGAGGATACCGCCATGAAAAGTGCTCTGGGCACGCTGATCAGCTTTCTGGTTTTGGTTTACTTTCTGATGGCCAGCGCAGGCCGCGCCGAAACGGCGTCCGTCCGTCAGCCTTCGTTTACGGTTGAAAGCATTGCCACCGGCAGCGCGGTGCAGATCCCCAGCCTGATGAACACCGGATACAGGTAACTGGCCGCGCCTGGAACGCCCAGCCGCTTAGGCCCTTTCACGCAGCCTTCGGCAGCCTGCAGCGCCAGGGCGTTGCGGTATGCCGTCATCACAGTGGCCTTCGTAATGGATTTCTCCTTGGCGGATACAAACATCTCCCCGCCCCGGATGGCATAGGTAAAGGGAATGCCCGGTCGGGAGCCGCGTCCCGACGTGGTATACGCCTCGTTTTGATGGTCGATCAGCAGCTGCCAGAGCCCGCCATCGTCAATTTTACTGTAATTGCCCATATCGATTCAGTTTTTCAAAGCCGCCTTGTTTTCGTACATCAGGGCGTCGGCCCGGTCGAACACGGCCGCCACCGAGGCGTCGCCGTCAGCGTTGTATTCCGACATGCCCACCGCCACGATCACTTTTCCAGTCCGCATATTGCTCTGCACTTGCTCCGTCATGCGCTCCAGCAGCGCATGGCGGTTTTTATAATCCTCACCCTGCAGGAGGACGGTAAACTCATCCCCGCCGATGCGGAACACCGGGCTGTGGGCCCAGATATGGCAGATCAGATCGCAGGCGCTGCGGATATACGCGTCGCCCTCGATGTGCCCCAGCCGGTCGTTGACGCCCTTGAGGCCGTTCACATCGCAGACCACCACGGCAAACTCACCCATCCGTCCCTCGTCGATCCTGGTTTGCAGCTCAGCCTCTGCCTCTTTATACGCGCCCTTGTTTTTAACGCCGGTCAGTTCGTCCCGGTAAGCCTTTTCATTGGCAACGTTCAGCTTTTCCTGCACCTCGCGCTCGCGGCGCACCTCCTGGTCGATATTCATAACGCCCACGATCAAATGCTTGTTATCGTTGGCCCAAATGATGGACAGCCGCGCGTACATGATGCCGCCGCCGATGAGCAGGCGGTAGCTGTGGGTGATCATATGCTTGCCCTGCAGCATCCGGATCATGGTGGGTTTGTTCAGGATGCGCTGGATGGCTCCACGGTCGTCGGGATGGATCACGCGCTCTATATTGGTCAGCGATTCGGTAAAGAAATCGTCGCCGGAGGGCCGCACCTCCAAACTCTTGTACACGTCGGTGGAAGAGAACTCCAGGTAGTGATCGGTGAGCATATCCACATAATAAATCGTGTCGTACTGGTTGGCCAGGCTTTCGGCGATCTGGGAAAATACGGCGTTCTGGGCCGCCATCTGTTTGAGGGCGTTTTCGCGCTGGATCTCATGATCGATATTCATCACGCCCATGATCAAGTGCTTTTTGTCGTTGGCCCACATCACCGACATGCGCGTATAGCTGCTGCCTTCCGCCAGGAGCAATTGATAGGTCATGGTAAACGTGCCGTTTTCGCGCAGGGCTTTCAGCATGGTCTTTTTATCCAGCGCGTCAAACACGCGCTCCCTGTCCGCGGGATGCACGATCATGCTCACGTTGCGCTGAGATGTGCCAAAGAAATCGCTGCCGGTGGGGCTGATATTGAATTCCTTATACTGCTCGGAGGCGGTGAATTCAATATAATCATCGTTTTCGGTGTTGATGTAATAGATCATGCCATACTGGTTGGCCAGGCTCTCGGCAATATGGGAGAAGATCACGTTCCGCTCGGAAATGGCCTTCATTTCCTCCCGGTGCTTCACTTCCTCATCAATGTTGTCCAGCGCGATGATCAGATTCTGATCGTTATCCGTGCGCACCGCCATGAGCCTTACATGATGGGCTTCGCCGTTCATGATCAGCTTATACTCGATCTGGTACTTGCGCCTGTTCGCGGTAAGGGCAATGATGTTCTCCTTGTCAAAAACCTGCAGCAGCCTGTCCAGATCGTCGGGATGGATGACCCGCCGTATATTTTCCCGGGACTCACAAAAGAAATCGCTGCCCTCCTGGGGGATATCCAGATCCTTGTAATCATTGCTGGAAGAATACTCCACATAATGATTGGTTTTCAGATCAACATAATAGATCGTCGCGTACCGGTTGGCCAGCGATTTGGCGATATCGTTATAGGTTTTGGTGGCCTGCTCGGTCCGTACGGCCTCATCCACATTGAGCACGCCCAGGATCATGCAATCATCGTCGCCCGAAGCGTCGTGCAGGATGCGCATGGTATGGTAGACCGGCCTTCCGTCGATCAGCAGCCGGTAAACGATGGAAACCGATTCGTTATCCCGGAATTTCTGCAGCAGCGCTTCCCGGGTCAGCGCAGCCGAAAGCATCTCCCAATCATCGTCATATACGACGGCGCGGATATCGCGCTGGCAATCGGCAAAAAAATCCGCGCCAGAGGATTGCAGCTCCAGCTTTTTATAGCCCTGATTGGTGGTATACCCTTCGTAGCTGTTGGTTTTCAGATCGATATAATACACGCTTGTATAATCGATCAAAAGCGCCATGGCGACCCGAGCGATGGTGGTATTCACAGCAAAAGCCTCCTACATTCAGACATCCCGCAGCACCGCACCGCGGCGCATGGTTCCAGTCTTCGCGCCATCGAAATATAACAAAATCAATCGTATTATTTTAGCATAAAAGGCAAGAATTGAAAATCCCGGAATACCAAATTGTCGATTTTACGCTATTTATATTGGCAAGCTTTCGTCCGTCGCAGTATAATCCAGTTTTACTTCGTCTATTTATTTTATACATCGGTTTAAAATTAATGAACCCTATTATCCAAATACACTCCGCGCGATGTTCACGGATTCCCGGGCGTCGCGGGCATAATCATCCGCGCCGATCTGGCGGGCATATTCCGCGGTAACCACGGCGCCGCCCACCATCACGCGGGGACGATCTGGCAGCAGCCGAAGCCTGCGCACTGTTTCCTCCATGGCGGGCAGCGTGGTAGTCATCAGCGCCGAAAGACCCACCAGACGGATCCCCTCCTGCCGCACGGCCTGCACCACCTTTTCGGGAGGCACATCCCGCCCAAGATCGACCACGGTATAGCCATAGTTTTCCAGCACGGTCTTTACAATATTTTTTCCAATATCGTGTATATCTCCCTGCACGGTGGCCAATAGAACCTTGCCCTTGGACAGGCGGGCTTCGCCCTTTGATAACAGCGATTCCCGGATCTGCTCAAATACAACCTGGGCCGCCTGCGCCGCCGAAAGCAGCTGGGGCAAAAACACACGGCCTTTTTCATAATCGGCGCCCACCCTGTCCAGCGCTGGGATCAGCCGGGTTTCCACCAGCTCCATTTCGCCGCCCTGGGCTAAAACCTGCTGCGCCAGCCTGCCGGCCTCGCCCTTGAGGCCGCGGTAAATGGCCTCCTCCAGCGTCAGCGCGGCGTCTGACGGCAATGCGGCGGTCTGCTGTCTGTCCTCCGCAAAGCGCGCCACATAAGCGCGGCTTTCCATATCTTCGCCGCTAAGCACGCGATAAGCCGCCACTGTATCCAGCATTTCCCGCTGGTTGGGGTTGAGGATGGGCAGCGCAAGCCCGCACTGCAGCGCCGCGGCCAGGAAAGTTTGCGTCATCACGGCGCGGCCGGGCAGGCCGAAGGAGATATTGCTGACGCCCAGCACCGTTTTCAAGCCCAGCACATCGCTCACCTGCCGGATGGCGCTCAGCGTTTCCCGGGCCTGCTCCTGCTGGGCCGATACGGTCAGCGCCAGGCAGTCTATGAACACATCCTCCCGGGGAATGCCCAGGGCAAGGGCGCGGTTCAGTATTTTTTCCGCGATGGCAACGCGCTTCTGTCCTGTATCGGGCAGGCCCTCGTCGTCCAGCGTCAGGCCCACCACCGCGGCCCCGTATTTTTTCGCCAGGGGCAGGATGGCGTTCAGCGATTCCTCCTTGCCATTGACCGAATTGATGATCGCCTTGCCGCAGTACACCCTTAAAGCGGCCTCCAGCGCCTGGGGATTGGAAGAATCCAGCTGCAGCGGGATATCGGCCACCGCCTGGATGGCCTGAACCGCCCGGGGCAGCAGCGCGGCCTCATCCACGCCGGGACAGCCCACATTGACATCCAGGATATCCGCTCCGGCGTCCATCTGCTGAATGGCCAGATCAGTGATATAATCCAGATCGCCTTCGCGCAGCGCCTGCTGCAAGCGCTTTTTGCCCGTGGGGTTGATTCGCTCGCCGATCGCCCGCACGCCGTTCAGCGGCAGCGGAACGGTGGCGGTGCATACAAAGCTTTGCGGGCGGAAGGCGTTTGCCTCGTCTTTTGTTTTCCGCAAGCCCTTCAGCGTTTCCACATATTCCGGAGATGTGCCGCAGCAGCCGCCCACCATATCGGCGCCTGCGCGGACGATCTCGGCCATGATCTTTCCAAATTCAGGCGCGTCCAGGTCATAATGACCATCCACGGGGTCAGGCATGCCGGCATTGGGCTTGGCGATGACCGGCAGGCGGGTGTGCCGCCTGAGCTCGGCGATCATGGGCAGCATATCCCCCGGGCCCACCGAGCAGTTGACGCCGATGGCGTCGGCCCCGAGTCCCTCCAGCACATGGGCCATGGACGCCGGAGCGCAACCCGTAAAAGTGCGCCCCGTGTTGTCAAAGCTCATGGTCACATACACGGGCAGTTTGGTATGCTCCTTGGCCGCCAGCAGCGCCGCCCGTGCCTCCTGCAGATCCGTCATGGTCTCAATAACGATCAGATCGGCGTCTTTCCCGGATTCGGCCATTTCCGCGAAAATATCATAGGCTTCCGCAAAATCCATCGTGCCCAGCGGGGCCAAAAGCGCGCCGATGGGGCCGATATCCAGCGCCACCCGCGCATCGGACGCCTCCGCCGCCCTGCGGGCGATGGCGACAGCCTGGCCGATCACCTCCCGAACGGTATGGCCGCTGCCCGCCAGCTTCCGGCGATTGGCCCCAAAGGTATTGGTATAGATCACCCGGCTTCCGGCCTTGATATACGCCCGGTGGATCTCCTCGATCCATTGGGGATGGCTCAAATTGAGCAGTTCGCCGTTTTCCCCGGGCTTCACGCCCAGGCGCTGCAGCATGGTGCCCATGGCGCCGTCCAGCAGCAGCGGTATGTTATCCGTCACAGCGTTTTCCTCCTTCGCGCAGCGCGCAGTTCTCCCGCAGGGCGCAGTACGCGCAGCCGCGAATGCGGGCGCGCTGCGGTTCATCGGCAATGCCGATCACAGCGGTCACCGTTTTGGCGGGGATCAGCAGGCAGGATTCTCCCATCTGCACGCCCAGCCGCCTGGCAGCGTCGGTCGCCCGCAGCAATCCCTCCTGCAGTGCCAGCGGCAGATCGCCATAGCCCGGGCTGAACCGGTCGGTAAAGTACGCGCCCGGATGCAGCGAAGCCAGTTTTTTTTCGGCTTCGGCGCAGCCGGACTCCACATAAGCGCTGCCGCAGGCGTCCAGGATCACAGCCTTCGCCATATCCCTGGCCTGGCAGGCGCGCTGCATGGCTTCAAACTCCGCGCCCAGCGTGCAGACCAGCAGCGCGGCATGATGGCAGGTCTTCAGCATCCTTCGGGCCAGGCTGCCCGTCAGCGTAAGGCCCGCTCCGGGCAGCGATACGCCCCCGGCCTCCAGCGCCAGCGGAAATTCCCGAAATATAAAGCGCGGCGCAAGCCTGGCCTCCAGCTCCTCCGCCGTTCGCCGCACCCGGGAGCGGAGCGCGTCGTTCGCTCCGGACGCTCCCAGATAGCGCAGCGCTTCATCCATATCGATCATCATATCTCAGTCCCGTCCCCGGATGCCCGCGATGACGCTTTTGACCAGCGCCACCCGCTGGAAGGGCGTCATGATATAAAAGCCGTCCACATCCTCCGCCGTCCGCGCGGCGATCTCCAGGCACAGCTGCCGCGCCCGTTCCTCGCCCTGCTGCCGATCCAACGCTTCATAGGAGCGGATGATCTCGGGATCTATGTCCACACCCGTCACGTTCTCCTGCAAAAAACAAGCGTTTTTATAGCTGACGATGGGAAAGAGCCCGCCCAGCAGCCATCCCTGCAGCCGCTCCCTGGCCCTGCGTAGGTTTTCCTCGGCCCGGCGGCTGGTGATGGGCTGGGTCAAAAAGGCCCGGATGCCGCAGTCCTCCTTGCGGAGGGCCTTATCCAGCTCTGCCTCAAAATGACGCGCGTTCACATTCAGCGCGCCGCAGAGGAAAAAGGCCGGAAGCTCGCCCGCCCTTTCCTTCTCCATGATCGCCCGGGCCAAGGTTTGGGAATTGAGCTGAAAAACGCCTTTGACGCGCTCCCGATCGCGCTGCGCCACTGGATCGCCCGTCACCAGAAGCACGCTGCCCACCCGCTCCATGGCCAGGCCCAGCAGCAGCGCCTGGATCGCGTTCAGGTTCCGATCGCGGCAGGCCATATGGGGCAGCACCTCAATGCCGTATTCCCGTTTGAGCTTGGCGGCAAGCAGGCTTGCGTCAATGCCCACCCGGCCCACAGGACAATCCGCCACCGTGATCACATCGGCCCCGGCCCGCGCAAGATCTTCGGCTCCGGCCAGAAAGGTGGCCGGGTCGGTCTGGCGCGGCGGGTCAAGCTCCACCAGGATAGGCCTCGCGTTGTTTTCAAGCAGTTCTTTCAGGGACGTACCGTTCATCAAAGATCACCATCATCCATTATTGCTATTCTCACTTTAGCAGACGGCAGGCAAATATTCAAGTATCAAAACGCAAAGAATACAGCGGTATACATTGTACATGATTTGTATTTTTACACATTCTCCTCTTGACATCCGCTTCGCAGCGGCGCTATAATCCATTCAACTCAAAGGCAATGACTGGGAAACGTGCCGCGTAGAAAGCGCCTCACAGAGAGTCCCGACAGGTGGAAGCGGGACAGGCGGCCATGCGGGAATTCCTCCCAGGAGCTGCGGCCTGAAGGATAAAATCTGGTAGGGTTCGCCGGACTCCCGCCGTTATTCGGGAAGGGCAATGTCGGTTGCCCGTTGAGGCTTTGCGCTGCAAAGCGAACTGAGGTGGTACAGCGGATCGTATGATTCCGCCCTCTGCGATTGGCAGGGGGCGTTTTTGTATGGTTCAAAGGCGGGAGAGGCAGTCATTCCCGTTTCACACGCGGCTCGCGCGATGAAATAAAACGATTGATCAGGAGGAACCCCATGAAAAAGCTGACCGCGATCATCCTTTCCCTCGTTCTTTGTCTTGCCTGTGTTTCCGTGCTGGCGGAGGACAAGCCCGTCATCGGCATCATTCAGATGATGGAACACGTGGCCCTGAGCGCCGCCCGCGACGGCTTTATTGACGCGCTGAAGGACAATGGCTATGAAGACGGCGTAAACATCACCATCGACTACCAGAACGGCCAGGGCGAAGCCTCCAACATGGCCACCATCGCCGATCGCTTTGTGGGCGAAAACGTGACCCTGGCGCTGGCCATCGCCACTCCCGCCGCTCAGCAGATGGCCAGCAAAACCGAAACCATCCCGATCCTGGGCACCGCCATCACCGATTATGTGGAAGCACGCCTGGCTGAATCCAACGAAAAGCCCGGCTACAACATCAGCGGCACGTCGGATATGAACCCCATTGCCGATCAGATCGCTTTGCTTTATGAGCTGGTGCCCGATGCCAAAACGGTGGGCGTGCTTTACACCTCCTCCGAGCCCAACAGCGTCGTACAGGCCAAGATCGCGCAGGAAGCCATTGAAGCGCTGGGCCTGGCTTACACCGAGGTCACCGTGACCAACACCAACGACGTACAGCAGGCCACGCAGCGCATCGTCAGCCAGTGCGATGTCATCTACATCCCCACCGACAACGTGTTCGCCTCCTCCATGGCCATGGTGTACGGCGTGGTAGCCGAAAGCAAAACGCCCGTGATCTGCGCCGAAGAAGGCATGACCAGCAGCGGCGGTCTGGCCACCCTGGGCATCAGCTATTATGATCTGGGTTACCAGACCGGCATCATGGCCATCGACGTGCTGAACGGCGCCGATATTTCTGAAATGCCCATCCAGTTCGCCACCGGCTTCAACTATTACTTCAACAAGACCATGGCTGACGAAATCGGCTTTGAAATCCCCGAAAAGTATCAGCAGTACGCCGTGGAAATGGACGCAGCCAACTGATTTTTGTTCCCGTAAAATCGCTCCGGAGGGAGGTTTTCCCTTCGGAGCCTTTCCCCTGTTTATACATTCTTGATGAAACGGACGGTTGAACCATGACGCAGATCTTGCTTGGCGCTGTTTCTCTGGGTATCCTGTGGTCCATCATGACCATTGGGGTATACATCACCTACCGTATCCTGGATATCGCCGATCTTTCGGTGGAAGGCACGCTTCCCCTGGGGGCAGCCGTCGCCTGCTCCATGATCATCAAAGGCGCCAATCCTTACCTGGCTTCGTTTTGCGCGCTGCTGGTGGGCTGCCTGGCCGGTCTGTGTACCGGCGTGCTGCATACCAAGCTCAAGATTCCCGCTCTGCTCAGCGGCATACTGACCATGATCGCGCTGTATTCCATCAACCTGCGCATCATGGGCGCGCCAAACCTGTCCATCCTGCGCATGAACACCGTTTTCCGGCCGCTGATCAGGGCAGGTATGGCCAGCAGCGTGGCCATCATCGTGGTGGGCGGCGTATGCGCCCTGATCGTGATCAGCATCCTGTACTGGTTTTTTGGCACCGAGCTTGGCAGCGCCATCCGCGCCACCGGCAACAACCAGCGCATGGTGCGCGCCCAGGGCATCAATACAGATACCATGAAGATCCTGGGGCTGGTGATCAGCAACGGGCTGGTGGGCCTGTCCGGCGCGCTGATCGCCCAGAGCCAGAACTTTGCCGATGTGCAAATGGGCACGGGCAGCATCGTGATCGGCCTGGCATCGCTGATCATCGGCGAGGTGCTCTTTGGCGGCAAGAGCTTCTACCACCGCCTAGTGGCGCTGATCCTGGGCGCGGTGGTGTACCGCCTGATCATCGCTCTGGTGCTGGAGCTGGGCATGAACCCCAACGACCTCAAGGTATTCACCGCCATTACCGTGGCGCTGGCGCTGTGGCTGCCCCAGGGCAGGGAGCTGCTGCGCACCTTCAGGAAATCCATAGCGAAGGAGGACAAATAACATGCTGCAGGTGGAAAATCTGACCAAGGTGTTCAATCGCGGCACGGTCAATGAAAAGATCGCTCTGTCCTCCGTGAGCTTGCGCCTGGCCCCCGGCGATTTTATTACCGTGATCGGCGGCAACGGCGCGGGAAAATCCACGCTGCTGAACAGCGTGGCGGGCGTTTTCCCAACAGACGGCGGCAAGATCATGCTGGACGGCCACGATGTGACCCGTCTCAGCGAGCACAAGCGCGCCCAATATCTGGGGCGGGTATTCCAGGATCCCATGATGGGCACGGCGGCCGATATGAACATTGAAGAAAATCTGGCTCTGGCCTATCGCCGCGGCCAGCGCAGAACGCTCAAGTGGGGGGTATCAAGCGCAGAACGTGCCAAATACAAGGAGCTATTGCGCGAACTGGATCTGGGACTGGAGAACCGGCTGACCGATAAAGTGGGCCTGCTGTCCGGCGGTCAGCGCCAAGCGCTGACGCTGCTGATGGCTACGCTGAAAGCGCCTAAGCTCCTGCTGCTGGACGAGCATACCGCCGCTCTGGATCCCAAAACCGCTGCCAAGGTGCTTTCGCTTACCCAAAAGCTTATCGAGGAAAACCATCTGACTACGCTGATGGTGACCCACAACATGCACGATGCCATTCGTTTGGGCAATCGTCTGATCATGATGAACGAGGGCAAGATCGCCGTGGAAATCGCCGGAGAACAGAAACAATCACTGCATCGGGCTGATCTGATCGCGCTATTTGAAAAGAGCGGCGGCGCGCTGGAGAACGACCGGCTGCTTTTGTCCTGATAAAGCGCTTCTTTTGAACTTTAACATAAAGAATTTGAAAAGGAGAAACGATAAGGGCCTCCGCGGCCCTTATAATCCTGCGGC
>JAFUDW010000068.1 GCA_017464225.1 Clostridia bacterium
CAGCAGCCGATGGCTTTCCATCGTCTGCTTGCCCGCCGGGCGGAAAAGCCGCTCAAAGCAAGTGCGCGCAGCTTCACCGCTCACGCGCACAATGGCGATGCCGCCCTGCCCCGGCGGGGTGGCCAGCGCCGCAATGGTATCGTTTGGGTAAGCCGTCCGCATATCACAAAAGCCCCTGATAGGCCGTCTCGGCATCGGGCCGGGGGCGCGCCGGCTTAGCAGCCGCCTGAAGCGCCGGCTTCTCTTCGGCCTCGGCGGTATAGCGCGGATGATACACGCGCCTGTCCAGCGACCAGATTTTTTCGCTGAAAGCGCCGGCGGGCGTCCGGCGGACAATGCCGTTCATCTCGTTCATGCGCGCGTCCACCAGATCGATCCAGTGGAGCATCTCGGCCTCGGGGAACATGGGCGGACGCGGGCTTCCGTACTCCGCCTCGCCATGATGGCTGATCACCATGTGCTCCAGCAGCAGCACGTATTCATCGTCCTCGGGGATCTCCATGCGCCGGGCGGCCTCCCGCACTTGGGTCACGCCGCGCACGAGATGGCCAAGCAGCAGGCCTTCCACGGTATAATCGTTCACATTGCCCGATTCGTCCGACTTCATTTCACGGATCTTGCTCAGGTCATGCACGATCACGCCGGCGCAAAGCAGATCGGCATCCAGCCAGGGATACACCTGCATGACGGCCTTGGCCGTTTTCAGCATGGTGCTGGTATGGTGCAGCAGCCCGCTGCGCTCAGCATGGTGCAGCCGCTGGGCGGCGGGATAATACATCAGCCTGTCCCCCGCCATGCGCAGCATTTCCTCCACCGTTTTCTTAAGCGTCTCGTTTTTCATGGCGGCCACGGTATCGGTGATCTCGCGCATCATCTGTTCGGCAGGATAAGGCGCGCAGGGCACCAGGAAGCTCAGATCGTATTCGCCCTCCTCGGCTTCCCGCACCTTATTGACCCGCAGCTGCAGGCGGCCGTTATACTCGGTCACCTGCGCCCGCACCTTGACCACGCCGCCTGCCTTGGGCGGCGTTACCGTGCCATCCCACATTTTGGCGTTGATCTCCCCCGTGCGGTCGCACAGCGTCATATCCAGATATTTGCTGCCGTTGGAGGAGGCTCGCTGCTCGCTGGAACGGGCCAGCAGGAAGCCCTCAAACTTCATATCCTTTTCAAAGGTCGCCACGGCGATCTGATCCATATTGCCTGTCTCCTGTCCGGACGCCGTTTACTCGGCGTCCTCCACATACATATCTTCAAACAAAGTATATTCCGCCAGCCAGTTAAGCTTGATGGTTTCCAGCGGGCCGTTGCGCTGCTTGGCCACGATGATCTCGGCGGTATTGGTTTCTGCGCTGCTCTGATCGTAATAGGCCTCGCGGTGCAGGAACATGACCACGTCGGCGTCCTGCTCAATAGAGCCCGAATCGCGCAGGTCGCTCAGCATGGGGCGCTTCACCGTGCGCTGGGTATTGGCGCGGCTGAGCTGCGCGCAGGCCAGGATGGGGATCTTGAGCTCCAGCGCGATGCCCTTGAGCCTGCGGCTGATCTCGCTGACCTCCTGCTGGCGGTTTTCGGATTTAGTATCGGCGCCCATGAGCTGCAGATAATCCACCACCACCAGATCGACGCCCTTTTCCAGCATGACGCGGCGCACGCGGGAGCGCATCTGCAGGGGCGTGAGCCCGGCGGTATCGTCTATATAGATTTTTTCATTGGAAAGCGGGTTTACGGTCTGGGCCAGCTTGATCCATTCCTTATCCCGCAGCGTTCCGCTGCGCACGTGCTGCATATCCACCCGGGCGTCGCCGCAGAGAAGGCGCATGGCGATCTGCTCCCGGGGCATTTCCAGGCTGAATATGGCAACGCTGTAGCCCTTGCGGGCGGCGGCGGCGGCGATGTTCAGCGCAATGCTGGTTTTGCCCATGCTGGGGCGCGCGCCCATGAGCAAAAGCTCGCCCCCATGCATGCCGGTGAGCACCCGATCCAATTGCCGAAAGCCGGTGGTGACGCCGGCCACCTTGCCCTGCAGCCTTGCCAGTTCCTCGATCTGGGCATAGGTATCAAACAGCACCTCCCGGATATGGAGCAGCTGCTCGCCGCCCGTGCGGCGCATGACGATATCAAAAATGGATTTTTCCGCGGCGTTCAGGATATCCTTTAAATCCATCTGCTGGGCATAGCAATTGCGACTGATGGCGCTTGCCGCCTGGATCAGCTGGCGCAGCGTGGACTTTTCCAGCACGATGGAAATATAATACTGCACATTGGCCGTGGTGGGCACGTGCATCATGAGCTCGGCCAGGTAAGCTGAGCCGCCTATGCCCGCCAGCGTACCCCGGCGGGACAGCTCGGCGTCCACTGTTACCAGGTCCACCGCCACGCTCTGCTGCGCCAGAGCTCGGATGGCGGCGTAAATAGCCTGGTGGGCGGGGGCGTAAAAATCCTCCTCCCGCAGCATTTCCATGGCGATGGAAACAGCGCGGCCATCCTGCAAAAGCGCGCCAAGCACGCTCTGCTCAGCTTCGTTGCTCTGGGGCAGAACGGCGGGAAAGGCCGAATACGCAGCCTGGTTCTCGCTCAAGGGATCAGCCCTCCTGAATATTCTTGACCCGGAGGATCATTTTGCTGCTCACGCCCGCGTATAGGCGCACGTTCACCTCATAATCGCCCAGCTGACGTACGGGCTCCTTGATTTCCACCTTGCGCTTATCCACGTCCACGCCATAACCGGACTTGATGGCGTCGGCCACTTCCTGGGCGGTGGCGCTGCCGTACAGGCGGCCCTTATCGCCGCACTTCACCTTGAGCACCACCACTTTGTTTTTCAGCTTGGCGGCCACCTCCTCGGCGGCGGCACGGGCCTCGGCCTCCTTGCGGCGCTCGGCCTCGCGCTTGCGCTCCACCACCTTGATGGCGCTCTCGGTGGCTTCCATAGCCCACTTGCGCGGGAACAGGAAATTGCGGGCGTATCCGTCGCTGACGTTTACGATATCATCCTTTTTGCCGATGTCCTTCACATCCTGCAGCAGTATAACCTTCATTTATTCTTCCTCCTCACCGCGGGGCCACATGGGCGGACGCAGTCCCCGCGCGTTTGTTATCTGATCTATGACGCCCACCGCAATCAGGGCGATCTGCATAAAGCGCAGCAGCAGCGCCATGACCACCACGGCACAGCGCCAACCGCGGCTCGTGCCGCGCCTATGCTGGGAGGCGTTCATGGCCGCCAGGCCCTGCACACCGTAGCACAGCATAAACACCTGGAACATGAGCAGGCCCAGCATGGAAAGCGCGCTGTTCTGGGCGTACCGCGCCAGAAAATAGCCGACGCCCAGCACGCCCACCCGCAGGCCCCAGGGCCGGGGCAGGTGCCAATCCCGCAGCGCGGGCATGGCAAGATCGGGAATGGGCTGCACATCCTCATCCAGCCGGAAAGCCCGGTTGGCCGCCGTCCGGCGTCCGTAGCGGATGCCCAGGCTCAAGCCCAGCAGGGCGTTCAACCCGCTGCCCGATATGAACAGGTTGGGCACCAGCGATTCGATCAGCACTCCGGTATAGCCGCGCACCTGCAGGAGCAATTCGTTGATCAGCTCATCGGACAGCGTATAGCCTCCGGGCACGGGCAGCAGCGCGCCCTCCTGCATGGCTGACGGCACCTGCAAAAAGCTCGAGGCGGCCAGCGTATACAGCAGCTGATCCCGATAGGGCAGACCGTTGATATACCGGGCGGCCAGGCTGCCCACCGCCACGGCAAGCTGCCCGGCGGTGCGGCTTTGCAGCCACAGAAAAATAATCAGCTGCGATGCCAGCAGCGCGCCGGCCGTCATTCCGCAGGAACGCCAGAAGGGCGTATTTTTATCCATGCACCAGGCGAAAACAGCCAGCGCGGGCAGCAGATATACCGCGGCGCACAGCGCCAGCGCGCCCGGGCCCGCCAGCAGGCAGCCCCCCAGCGTCACCGCCGCGCACACGCCCATGGGAATGGACCCGGCCACCGTGCCGATGATCATCAGCGCGGCGGGCCCCGCAGCCAGCACAGCCGCCGAAAGCAGCACGGCAGGCGCGTCGCTGAGCGCAAAGGCGAGGGCCACCGCCCCCACCCAAAGAGCGCAGGCGATCTGCGCCGCCCGCAAGGTGGTATAGGTTTTCAGTCCGCGCCGCATGCTTCGCTTCCTTCCGGTTGGCAATTTTGTATAAAATCCCTGTATATTGTACGGCGCAAGAACTTTTTTGTCAATGCGGCAAAACCGCTCTCGGCCATCCTCCTATTTTCGTGTATGCCCGCTTCCCGGCGATCCCGTCTTGAAGCCTTATTCCTTTACCGTTTCCGGTTCCTCAAAATCCGGGTCTGCGGGCGGCATATGATCGCAGACCATGAGCAGCGCATCCTCGCCGTTATCCTCGTAATATTTTTTGCGTACGCCCACCTGGATAAAGCCCTGCCCCAGGTATACGCGCTGGGCGATCTCATTGCCGCGGCGCACCTCCAGCGTTATATAGACCACGCCCAGGTTGGCGGCGTACTGGATCAGCGCTGCCGTCAGCGCCCGGCCAATGCCCATGCCGCGGTAATCCTGCCGCACGGCGATATTGGTGATATGACCCTCGTCCATCACCACCCAAACACCGGCAAAGCCGATGATTTCCCCGTCCGGCAGCACCGCCACCAGATAGCGAGCGCAGGCATTCCGGGTCATTTCCTCATAAAAGCTCTGACGGCTCCAGGGGATGGCGAAGGTAGCGGCCTCAATGGCGTGCACGGCGTCCACATCCTCCACCGTCATGCGCCGAATGGTAAAATCAGCCATTTTTCGCCTCCCGCCTGGCGCGCTCGCGCTCGGCTTGGGGCGCACGCAGGTACAGCGGCTGCAGCGTCAGATAGTCCACAGCCCGCTCAATATCCCGCTCGGCCAGGCAGGCCACCGCCGCCGGGCGCAGATACGCGCTGTGCGCCGGAGCAAAGCGCGCCCTGTCCCCCAGGGCGGATTTGATCTGCTCCCCGTAGGATTGCACGCCGTCCCCCGTAAACAGGAAGCGCTCCCCCAGCGGGGCAATCAGGTTCAGATATTCCTCCAGCTTGACCACGCAGTCTTCCATCAGCCGCTGTCCGTCCCGGAAGGCCGCGCCGTACACCTGCTGCACTCGGGCATCCTGGATGGGGCAGACGATCTCCGCCGGACTGTCGATGCCGAAGGCCGTGGCCTCCAGCGCGTCCACGCCAATACAGGGGATGCCCAGCGCGTGGCTCATGGCCTTGATCGCCGTAACGCCGATGCGCAGGCCGGTAAAGCTGCCTGGGCCCACCGTCACCGCCAGGTGCGTCAGCTGCTCCTTCTGCAGGGCGGTGCGTTCCAGCGCCTCCTCCGCCATGGGCATGATGCTTTCGGAATGAGTCATCCTGTTGATCGCCATGGCTTCATAGCGGATGCGGCCATCCTCCAGAATGGCAACGCCCGCCACAGGTCCCGAGGTATCCATAGCCAATATGATCATCTGTGCTGCGCCTCCCACCGTCCATGCGGCATCATGGTAATCACACGGGACTCATCCTCCTGGGGCGACAGGAGCACCTCAAGACAGGTTTCGGGCAGCAAATCTTCCGCCCGCTCATGCCACTCGATCAGACAAACGCCGTCGCCGCCGATGTATTCCTCCAGCCCCATATCGGTGATCTCGCTTTCGTCCCCAATGCGGTACCAGTCAAAATGATACAGCGGCAGCCTGCCCTCGTCATACACGTTCAAAATGGTGAAGGACGGGCTGGGCACAGCCGATGTGATCCCAAGCCCCCGGGCAACGCCTCGGGCGAACTCGCTTTTGCCCGCGCCCATCCGGCCGCTGAGCAGGATCACATCCCCCGCCCGCAGCCTATCCGCCAGCCGCTTGCCCAGGCGCTGAGTATCCTCCCGGGTAACGGCGATATAGGTGGTCATTTGTATTATCTCCTCATAAAAGGATATGTTTCTTTCCCTGAATCCAAGGAAAGAAACAAACATCCTGTTTTTTCTCGGAATAACGCTGTTCCGCCTTCTTACTTGGTCAGAATACGATCGCGGCGCCTTCCCTGCGCACGTTGAGCACATGGCAGGCGTGATCACCGAATACGGCGTTCATGCGTTCCACAAAGCGCTCCTCCATATCCTGGGGCACCAGGTTCAGCGTGGTGCCGGCAAAGCCGCCGCCATGCACGCGCCAGGCGCCGCGGCCGCTCAGCATATCCTCGGCCATGACCAGCGCAACGCCCAGGGATTGATTGGCCGGGTTGGCATACAGGTTTTGCAGATACATCCAGCTGCTGCGGCCCGAATCGATCAGGATGCGCTTAAAGGCTTCCACGTCGTTCGCTTCCACCGCTTTGATCAGACTGCGCACGCGGTCATTCTCGGTGAAATAATGATAGGCGCGCAGCACCGCGCGGTCGCCGGCCTCCGCCTTGACGCGGGCCATATCCTGCCACAGCTGTTCGGGCCGTACGCGGCGAAGCACCTCCTCGCCAAAGCAGCGCGCCACAGCATTCATCTCCTGGCGCACGGCAGCGTAATCCGCCGTCAGATCGTCATGGCTGCCGCCTGTATTGACCACCACCAGCGAATAGCCGCCCAAATCCATCTGCAGAGGCTTCACCTTAGGCGCATCCTTGAAATCAATGGCCACCAGACCGCCCACCGAGGAAGCCATCTGATCCATCAGACCGCTGGGCTTGCCGAAATACACGTTTTCAGCGTACTGGGAAATCTCGGCGCGCTTGACAGCGTCCACCTGCATGCCGTTATACAGGGCGTCGAAAATGGCCACCACCAGCACCTCGAAAGCCGCCGAGGAGGAAAGCCCACTGCCGGTAAGCACATTGGAAGTGGCGCTGGCGTCAAATCCGCCGATTTTCAGCCCCATTTCATGCAGTTTATTGGCAATGCCGCGGATGATGGAGGCGGGCTTGCCCTGCTCCTCAGCCACAGGGGACAGGCTGCTCAGATCGATTTGCACCGGCGGGAAGCCCTCGCTGTACAGATTGACCCGCAGATCGCCGCGACGATTGACCGCCGCCACAGTATCCAGATTGACCGCAGCCGCCATCACCAGGCCGTTGTTATGATCCGTATGGTTGCCGCAAAGCTCGGTGCGGCCGGGAGCGCTGATCACCAGGGGCGCTTCCTCATGGCCGAACAGATCGGCATGCCGCTTGAGCAATATCATATAGCGCTCCAGCTGCAGCGCCATCTTTCCATTTTTGCAGCCGTAAAGCTGGGCCAGGCGTTCCATACCGGTTTCGGATTTCAGCGTCAGCATCAGGTCGCTCGCGGTTTTCATCATTTGTTCCTCCCATCCAGCACTTGCTGCCAGATATTCATAAATTGTTCCAGCCCGGCCTCGTAGAGCTTCTTTTCAAAGTCCTCGAAGCTTTGATCGCTGATTTCGGTTTCACCGGTCACCCAGCGGGCGATGGACTCGTCCACCAGACGGCCCAGAGCGCTCTGCAGGGGAGCGATTTCGGCCTGCTGGGCCGCGGTAAGCGCCACATAAGGGAAGGGGCGCTGGGCCATGCCGCTGATCTTCGCGATCTCATCGGACAGGCTGGCCACGGTCTGATCATAATACAGGCGCTGGAAAGCCTCGGTGGCGTAGCAAGGATAGGGCGTGCCCGATGCGATCAGCGTGTCGCCGCTGAAATAGCTGTTACCTTGGGCAGCGGCCGTCAGACGCCAGGTGCCGTCGCCGTCGATCACGTAATCAACGTTCTCCTGGCCGGCGCTGGAGAGGATATAGATCTCTTCGGTATAGAATTGATCGACCCATTGCAGCAGCTTCGCCACGTCGTTGCAGGCCGTGGTCACGGCGAAAACGCCGGTGGTCACATGGCCCGCGAAGCTGCGGTAAACGGCCTGTCCATCATACTGCAGCGCGGGCATGACGGCGTACTTGCTCACCCAGGCGGTGGGCAGGAAATTGCTGGGCAGCGTGGTAATGGCGCCGCCGTAAACATTGGTGGCGGTATCCTTATCCACATTGCGCAGCATATCAGTGGTAATAAAGCCCTGGGGATCAATCAGGCCCTCGCTGAACAGCTGGCGCAGCCATTCCACAAAGGGGCGGAACTGCGCCTCCAGCGGCACGAACCGCGCTTGGCCGTCCGCTTCCCGCAGGTTATAATCGTTGGCGATCAGTCCGAAAGCATGGCCCAGGAATTTCAGATCAAAAGCGCCCAGGAAAGCAAGGGGAACCTCATCCGCCTTGCCGTTCCGGTTGGGATCGCGGGTTTTAAAGGCGCGCAGCACCTCCGTAAGCTCCTCCGCATTGGTGGGCATCTGCAATCCCAGCGCGTCCATCCATTCCCGGTTAAGCCATACGCAGTTCTCCGCGGGCTGCTCGGTGATGGCGGGCAGGGCGGCAATGCTGCCATCGGGCAGCGTAATGGCCTGCGCATATTCCGGATTATCCGAGAGCAGCGCCGAAAGATTGGGGCAGTTTTCACTGAGATACGGCTTCAGATCCGCCAGCACGCCGCGCCCCAGCAGCGACGCACACTCCGCGGCAGTCAGGCTTGCCTTGAACAGTACGTCGGGCAAATCGGCGTCGCCCGCCTGCATGGCGGCCTTCGCTTTTGTCCATTCCGCCGCGTCTGTATACTGGCGATAAGCAAACTGCACGCCGGTCTTTTCCTCCATCCGCTGGAAAAACTTGTTGGTTTTCCAGTCGCGATAGGTACCACTTTCATCATATCCGGCCATGGTATACTCAGCCAGCGCCGCGCAGGGCAGCATCAGCGCCAGCACGATGCAGATCAGCTTTTTCAGCATTGCTACACCCCCTCATCATAACACGGGATATTATACAACATATACGCAATCCGGCGCAACTGATTTTATTCAGTCCCGCGCCGCCGCGCGGATCGCGCCTTTACAGCGCAAAAGAGCCGGCAGACGGCGTTTCTCTGCTGCGGCTCTCCTCTTTTTTACGCTGTTTTGAGCAACGCGCTCATTGCGGATCGTTTTCGCTTAGAACGTCTCCGGTCCGGTTAAGCACCTGCTCGATGATAAAGCGCGGGCGCTGCTTGGTTTCGGCGTAGATCTTACCAATGTATTCGCCCACCACGCCCAGGGCCAGCAGCTGAATGCCGCCGATGAGCCAAATGGATCCCATCAGCGAGGTCCAGCCGGCGTTGGCATGGCCGGTAAGTTTGGAAATCAGCGCGTAAAGCAGCATAAATAGACTCACGATGAACACCACCGCACCCACGTTCAGGATCATCCGCATGGGTTTGACGCTGAAGGAGGTGATGCCGTCAAAGGCGAAGGCCAGCATCTTTTTGAGCGGATACTTGCTTTCTCCGGCAAAGCGCTCGGCGCGGGCATACTCCACCGTGGTCCAGCGATAGCCGATCTGCGGCACGATGCCGCGCAGGAACAGATTGACCTCGCGGAACTGGGCCAGCCCCTCCGCCGCCCGCTTGCTCATGAGCCGGTAATCGGCATGGTTGAACACGATGTCCACGCCCAGCGCCTTCATCAGCTTATAGAATCCCTCGGCGGTAAAGCGCTTGAAGAAGGTATCGGTTTTGCGCGAGGACCGCACGCCGTATACCACGTCGTAGCCGGCGTGATATGCGTCGATCATAGCGTCCATGGCGTTGATATCATCCTGCAGGTCGGCGTCCATGCTGACGATCATATCCGCCTCGTTCACCGCCGTCATCAGCCCGGCCAGCAGCGCGTTTTGATGCCCGCGGTTGCGGCTCAGATTGACGCCGGAAAACAGGCCCGGCTCGCTGCGGTGCAGATCGGCGATGATCTCCCAGGTGCGGTCGCTGGAGCCGTCGTTGACGAACATGACCCGGCTGGCCGATGATATTTTGCCTGCCCGGATCAGCGCGCCCATCTTTTCGCGCAGACGCTTCGCCGTTTCGGGCAGCACCTGTTCTTCCTTGTAGCAGGGTATTACAACGTACAGCGTTTTATCGGTGCGCATCCTTAGTCCCTCCCCTCATATCAGCAGGATCTCGGCCAGCTTCCTGCGCCAGCCCAGCAGCCAAATGCGGTGGCGGCAGATAAACGCCAGCCGTTTCAATTTATGATGGCGGCGCAGATTGGCATAGGCGGTCAGCATATCATGCTGCTCCGGAGAAAGCCTGTCTCCCAGCGTGGCGGCCAGCGCGCCGGCCTGGCTTTGGGACAGACGAATGGATTGATCGTTTCTTTTTAGCCTTGTGGGCGCGGCGGCGATATAATGGAAAGAGCGCACATCTTTTGCGCCTACCACGTTATCGCTGTGCTGGCGGTACAGCATGGTTGGCTCGTCCACAAAGCCAATGCGACCCAGCGCCGCGGCAATCAGCGCGAACCATCCGTCATGCATGCGCACCCGCCCCCCGGTCACCGGCAGCACAGCCAGCTCCCAGAGGGCATGGTTGATCATCATGGTGCAGCCCGTTACAATGTTCTGGATCAGCAGATAATGAAGCTGATCCCGTTCAGATCGAAGCATGGAGGAATAGAAAAAGCTCTCGCTTTTGACATTCAGCTCCCCGTCTGTCACCCGCAGGTCTGTATGCACCAGGCAGGGAATATCCCGCCGTCCGTTTTCGGTTTCCCGCATTTTTTCCAGCGTTACGCCGATCTTCTGCGGCAGCCACACATCGTCCTGGTCGCAGTACATGATATAATCGTAATCGCCCGCCAGATGCGTGAGCAGCATAAAATTATCCATGGAGCTGCCCGTGGGCTCGTCATGTTCAGCCAGCGTTATTTTCTGCGGAAACCGCTCCTTATATTCCCGCAGGATCATCCCGGTATCATCCCGCGAACCATCGTCCGATATCAGCAGATGCCAGTCCTGTTCACGCTGGGCCAGGATGGAATCAAGCTGCTCCCGAAGATAGCGTCCGCCGTTATATGTGGCCAGCAGGATGACGACGTTTGCTTTTTTGCCGTCCATCATTTCAGCTCCGATAGAATGCCGCGCACGTGCGCCACGGAAAAATGATCCTCAAACATGCGCAGCGTATTGCGCCGCATCTCGGTATTGCGTTCCGCCGTCATCTCCACGGCTTCCCTGGCGGTTTTGGCGATATCGTTTCTGTTCAGCTCAATGCCCGCGTCATATTTGCGGATCAGCCGCCGGGTATCGGCTTCAATGCTGTTGATGATGGGCAGACCGCCCGCAAAGTAATCCAGCGATTTCATGGTCAAACCAACGCACACATCGGTTTTCATGATATTGATGCCAAAATGACATTTGTCAAAGATCTCCTGCCGCCTGTCCGGATCGTAGATCCTGCCATAATAGATCACGCGGGCGCCGGTATCCTCGGCGGCGCGGATCACCTCAGCGCGGGTCTCACCTTCACCGATGATATGAAAAACGACGGGCCGCAGCTTCATCATCTGCCGCAAAAGCTCTGTCAGCGCCTGAATATCCAGCAAATTACCGATGGAGCCCAGATAGCAAAGCGAAAGCTCACTGCAGGACGGGGCCACGGGCTCAGGTCCGGTGGTGGCCGCCGCACGGCAGATAGGCAGCAGCCGCGTTTCCTTGCCCGCCAATTGCTTTTTAAGCACCTGACGATACAGATCGCACTCGCTGTATATCAAATCGGCTCGTTTGAGCCCCTGATCCCGCATAAGTCCCCACAGCTTGAATGGCAGGGCCGCCAGCTTTTTGATCCGTCCGTTGGGGAAGGTTTCGGGCCAAAGGTCGTACAGATCGAGGATCAGCCGAACCTCTGGATGTTTCTTTTTATAATTTCCGCCCCGCAGCGCCAGGCTATTGGGGGGTACCATCAGATATAATACCTGCGGCTTGATCTCCCGCACCCGTTTGAAAACAGCCTTGGCAAAAAAATGATGGGAGGCCAGCCGAGCTGCCGACATGTTCCGATAATATGGAATTGTTGGCACCTGCTCGCCGCCTGGCACGCTGATAGTATACTTCTGCTGGGTGAAATGGCTGAAATCACCGGTGATATAGGTGCATTGGTATCCCTGGGATCGCAGCTGATCCATCACAAGCTCTACCCGATGATCATAAAAGTCAAAGCAGCTGACGCATACCGCGCGCTTCTCCATGGCTGTACCTCTCTGCCTTTGTATGGAATCCCATACGAATGCAATTTATTATAGCATTGAACATAAAAAATGTCCACCGTAGCCGCGTTATTTGAGCGGATACCGCTCCCCCTTGCGGGAAACCAATTCCATCACGCCGTTCTGAATGCGCCAAGCTTCTCCATAGATTGCTTCGCTGCCATTCCGCCCCAGTAAATAACTGCCGTCCGGCAGAGCATAAAAGGTTCTGCCCCTGCTGTCTGGCAGGGTGATCTCCTGAAACAGGTGCAACCCGTCTACCCGATCATCCTTTACCTTCTGATAATGGGGCAATATCATGGTTTCCGTTATGCCCAGGCCGGGGAGGAATCGCTGATATTCGGGATTGATGGCTTCTCCGGGTTCTTCAGGCTGGGCATACACCGGATCGCAGCAGTTCATGGTGCCTGCGCTGATGCCCACGACGACGCCTTGATAATCCTTCAGTATTGTCCTCAAGCGGATTTTTTGGAAGAAAGCATTCTGTGTTGGCACGTGTCCGCCCGCAAAAATCAGCAGATCTGCATTTAGAACAAGCTTTTGAGCGTCCTCGGCATTGGCTCCATCCAGCACTTGCCAATCGCTAAAGAAAAAGCCCGCCGCTTCAAAGGCGATCCGCATATCAAGGCCAAAGCCAACGGTCAGATCATGAAGATCGGGGGATGAGCAAACAAACACAGCCCGGCCGGGATTTGGAATATATTTTTTCATTTCTTCGATCTGTCCGTTGTCCGGATTCAGTAGGCAAGCGTCAGGCTGAAAGGGACTGCTTGTAAGAAAATAGATCATACATCGCTCTCCTTCAATTTACTGCTTACTGCAAGCATTCTATCACAAAAAGCCTTTTCAGTCCATGGATGATTCTTTTCATTGAAGACCTGTTTGCTTTCAATATAAACATAAGAAAAGAGCATCTGATTTCTCAGATGCTCTTTGGAATCCGGCGGCGACCTACTCTCCCGGGCCGTGTCCAGCCAAGTACCATCGGCG
>JAFUDW010000069.1 GCA_017464225.1 Clostridia bacterium
GCCCGTTGTATTCGCTGCCGGATGATTACGACCCTGCCTCCGAGGAGGACGGCGCGCTGATCGCCGCGCCTGCCGCCGCTGCGGGAAACAAGGTATACGCGGGCCCTACGCCTATCCCCATCGATCCCATCGATCTGCCCACGCCCACACCCCGGCCTGAACTGACCTTTACCTACGGCGATTACGTAGCCAGTAAGCTGGGCATCACCTTCAAATCCGCCGTGGGCTATGAGATCAACGAAAACATCACCGGCAAATACATCCTGACCGAGCCCGCCGCCGCCGTAAAGGATAACTATCCCTGCGTGATCACGCTGGAAGTTTCCGGGATCACCAAGAATTACTCGGTAGCCGATGTGAAAACCAGCCTGTCCCGGTATCTGGCCGCCGAGGGCGGACAGTATGAAACCTGGGAAACCATGCAGGCAGCCAGTAAAACGCTGTTGGGCGGCAAGGGCTATTACAACAATTACCGCGGCGTGCTGTCCGACGGCACCATCGTGCGCGGCCGCGTGCACATGGCCATCATCAGCGACAGCCAGCTGCTCACGCTGCATATCACCTGCCCCGGCTGGTTCAACAGCAGCTACATGAAGATTTACGATCAGATCCACAGCTCCATCAAGTTCATTCAGGAATAAGGAGCAAAAAAAACAAGGGCCTTCGCGCCGGATCCGTACTGTTCCGGACGTGAAGGCCCTTGTTTGTATCTTGAGATCAGTATCCGTTTTCACGCCTTCTGCGGCGGCGGTAGGCTGCTTCCGCGATCAACAGCAGCGTTCCCAGCGCCAGCAGCGCCATGTACGGCATGGCAGATTCGGAATACGCCGTGGGAGCCGGCGTCGCCTCCTGATTGTAAATATAAAGGCTGTAGCTGGTGTTCCCGCTAATTTCGTCGATCTCCTGATCCAGCCTGGCAAAGCCCGCGCAGCTCTCGTCCAGGGTGATTTCGCCATTGTTGCCGATGGTAAATATAACATCCCGCTCCAGCCGGGAATATCCCTGCGGCGCTGCGATCTCCTCCAGGTAGTACGTATTGGCCGGCAGCGTCAGATCGACGCCCGGCAATACGCCGTTGCTGTCGGTTGTGATGCGGGCATACCCCTCGAGCGGCGAGTAATATTTTCTCAGCTCGCCGTTGACATCCTCCACCTGGAGATACAGCGCAAATACGGCGTTTTGAAGCTTGGTGCCGATATCGCCCTCCTTGGTCTTCATGACCGCAAAGCCCGACGTTCTGTTTTTTACATAGATCGTCGTCGTCATTTCGGCATCCTCATCATCGTGCCTTTCAAAGTATCCCTCCGGGCCCGTGATGCCGGTGACCGTATTGTTTTCCCCCACCGTGATCACCACAGGCTGCGGAAGTCCCGCGTATCCCTTGGGCGTAGACGTTTCCGTAAGGGTATAGACGCCGGACGGCAGGTACGCAATGGTGATCAGGCCATCCCCGGCGCGGGAGGTATAAGCGGCTGCAGCCGCGTTCGTTCCGCTCTCGGTCGTCAGCGTAAAGACAGCGTCGGCCAGCTTTTGCTCTGTGTTCCACTGCGTTTTTACCAGCTTGATGCCGGGACGGCTGTTGGTGACGGTATCGATGCGGATGTTTTCATTGTGCCCGGTGGGCTGGCCCTGGACGTAGATCACCTTATACGTATAGCTTTCCTCGTCCGCACCCGCCGAGGGGATCCCGGGAACGGTCACCGTCTGCCGATCCTCAATGGGCGTCAAGCTGGCGCCTGATATATCCACCACATCGTTTTCGTCCACTGAGAACGCGCCTTCGATCTTCACTTCCCGGATGATAAAATCCTTGAAATCATAGGTCTCGCCCTCAAATTTCAAATCCTCAAAGAAGTAATAGATTTCATTATCCGCGCTGCTCAGGCGGCGGACGCTGCCAGGATACAGCCGATCGCCGCTTGCCGTTTGAACATATATCGCAAAATAGACGTCTCCATGGGTTTTCATGAAATCCCTGTCCGTCCATACCTTCCGGGCGGTCAGTCCCCAGCCCTTCTGATTGCGGACCTGTATTTGGGGATCCTCGCCCACATTGATCGTACCGGAATAGGGAACGCTCCCCGTGCTGTTTTCGGGCGTTACGTCCACCCGCACATATCCGTCGCTGGACCGCAGCGTATAGCCTCTGGGGATCTCATCCCCCCGCTCCTGCACCTTATATTTGGTGGTGATGATCAGCTCGCGCACCTCAACGGTATAATCCGCCGGAATCTTGGAAATGGAACCGTTCATGGAGGTGGTAAAGGAGGCTGATTTCAGCTGAGCGGCATTGGCGGCCAATGTATTATATTCTGTGACGCCAAGCGATGCAAACTTTTGCGTATCGGCATCCCACCTGCAATACTCCCCTGACGGGTTTTTGACAAAGTAGGTGAACATATTGGCCACAGGCAAGTCCGCGTCGCTGGCATTTTCACTGCCAAGGTACAGCCTGAAGCTGAACAGCGTGCCGTTGTCCGGGTAATGCAAGCGTTTCTTGCCGTCCACATCGTACAGGATTTTTGTAATGGACAGCGTGCGAAGGGCGGTTCCGGGCACATGGTTATTATAGGTGATCCGGGGACGCGACCCCACCACGTCATAGGCTATTCCGTAATCCCTCCGCGGCAAATCGCCGTAATTTCCTGCCGTATCGATAATATCCACGTCCGTCGCGTGATACTGTACCAAAGGATCGGCTTCCGTCCTCACGCCTTCGGCAACCGCGACGCCGCCGTTATTGACCTGTACCTGGTCATAAACAGCCGTATTGACGCCGCATTCCACAATGGCATAATACATGGACTGATCCGGGAAATTGACCTCCACCGTTTCGCCGGCTTTCAAGAGGAACACATTCTCATAAGTGATGCCGTCCGCCGTGGTAAAGCTGGGCAGTATCTCCACCTGTCTGTTGGTATTGGCGTAATTGACCGTGATATGGTTTTCGTTTTGCGCTCCCAGGACGCTCTCGATCGTGATCGGTCTATTCTCCTCGTCGGTTGCGGGATAGCCCTCGTTATCATAAACGGTCGCCAGATACCGCACCTGGAAGGGGAATTCCGCAAGAACGTTGCTCTTGGAAGCCGCGCCGGAGAGCTCCTTGCCCAGCATGACCGTGCCCGGTTTGATGGATGCCAGGTTAAAACGCATATGCAGGTTGGAAGCGCCCGCGCCGCGCTCCATATAGAACACTTTCATGGTATGGGCGCTAAAATCCTTGAATACCGTTCCGGTCCCCTCAAAATAGTTGCTCAAGTACGCCTGGACCTCCGCATTGGATACGCCAGGGTGCCTGGCCTTATAATTGGCTTCAAAGATTTTCCGCAGCGTGGTTATGTTGCCTCCGCGCCCGATGACCTCGCCCGTCCGGAAGTTCACGGAGCCGGACATCGCGCTGTGCACGCCGCCCAGATCCAGCACCAGCTCGCCGTCCACATACAGCCAGAAATCGTCGTCGCCGGAAAACTCAAAGATGATATCATGGCCCCAATCATCCTTGCCGTTTTCGGTCTGGGTAAAAGAAGCGGACAATTCCATGCCGAAGAAATAGTCAGCATCGTTCTGCTCGATCAAATACAGCTTTTCTCCCTTGCGCGGATCGAAATCCGACAGAGGCTGGGCGTTCACATCGGTTTGGTTCGTCACGCTGGCAAACTGACCTTCGGCAATTTGATTGTACGGCATAAACTGGCCGTGCGTTCGAGTGGGGCCCGAACTTGTTCCGATGGCGGCTAACTGATCATAGACTGTAAAATTCCCCGATCCCGTATCCAGATGCGCAAAATTCCGCGTGCTGTCGTATTCAAAATAGCCGCTTTCATTATAGATGCTTTGCAAAAACAGGTGATTCACGTCCTGTTTGTTTCCATTGTTAAACAGCGCCGCCAACGATCTATTTTCCGCGCTGGTTTTAGACGTGCCTATCGGATAGCCGTCCGCCCCCAGATTTGTGCTGAGCAATCCGGTGTTATTGTTATCATTTTTGAAAAAAGCAACCTGCTCAGGCGCGCGATTGTCCCCGATCGTTCCAAAGTTCATCATTTTCATGGTAATGCCGTAGGTATCGTTATCAACGGTGGCAACGGTGGTCAAATGCTCCACAGTGGAATCGCTGACGCGCTGATCAAACACGGCGAAATAGAAATCCTCAGCCTCGTCCAGGGGACAGGAAACAACGTGGCCGTCTTCTATTTTAAGCCCTACGTAGGCATAGTAATCATCGTCCCAGGCGATGACCGTGGTATAATCCCTGCCTTCACGGCGTCCGGGCAGGTTGATGCCCAGCGTACTGCCGGAGGTGACCTGCCCGTTGGTCACCTGGGGAGCGATGAAATTGCCAAACTGATCGTTTTGCAGCTCATAGTAATAGTTTGGGGTTCCATCGTCGTAATGGTATTCGGTAAAATTCCATACGGCGGAGCTCACCGCGTTGCCAAACCACTGGAGCATATCGCCGCTCTCGTATACGCGGATCAGCGAGCCGTCATAATCCACCGCATAAAACTCATAGCGCAATGTCTGTTCATTCCACTGGCGTGTATAGAGGATCACCTGGGATTGCTCGCGCTTGATCACGGGCTCCTCCGCCGTGCCGATATTGACCTCCCTGTCATGGACGCTTTCATCATCCGAAACGCTGGCCTTGCGGGCGGAATAGATCACAAAATCGTCGTCCGTGAGCGTCTGCGCTTTAACGACAAAGTTCAGCCAGGAAGTGCCGGTGATCTGCGCGCTTGTAAAACCGTTCTCGGGGCTGCCGCTATATGTAATGGCATAGTTGTCCTTGGTATAAAAAGCGTATTTTCCTTCTACGTCGTCCGAATCCTTATCGATGCGCAGTTCGGTTTTATCATCTTCGTTCTGCGTGACCTGCAGTTTGCCCGCTTCCAGCTGGATATAATGCGTTACGCCGTCTATTTCAGTCGTAATATAATACGTATTCCCGCTTACATTGTGGAACGTCCATTCGGCCAACTCAGCGGAGGGCGCGACCAAATAATAGCCATCCTGATCCAGAACGTCAGGGCGGACGTACATGGCGGCTGCTTTCAGCGTGCTGGCATTTCTGTTGCCTGCCAGCAATCCGGCCGCGGTAATATCCTCGTTGACATATACAATACCATAGGTTTTTCCGTTCAGCTGGAAATAATCGTCCTGTATCGTGTTCCCAGCGTAACGAATGATGATTTGACTGTTTATCGCGTTGTTATTATCGGTATACATGCGTATTCCGCCGCCGCCGCCGGAGTGCTGGAGATAGCGCACCTTTGTGCCGTCCACATATTTGAAATAGAATTTTGAATCGTCGGCCTGTATAAGCTCAAACGGCGTTTTATCGGCTTCCGACAGCTCCATCAGATTATCGTTTTCTTTCTTCTGATGCATGTACTGTTTTTGTTCTGATCCATCGATATAGGTGTATACATAATAGGTATTCTCAGCGTCTTCCACCGGCTCAAAATACCATACGCTCGCAATATCCACCAGGTTCGTCTCCAGAAAAACGCCGTTTGTTGCATTGAGCGTATTTCTGAAATAGTTATTGGTTCCGTACTGCAGGGTAAAGCCCTGATCGTAATTGTCCGCCAGTTCGGCCAGATCGGCGATCTCATCTCCGCCCGGAACGGGCTCCGTTTCGGCGCCGACGACGCTGTATACCGAAAAGCTTCCCGTGTTAAAGGTTATCAGTTCTCCCTCCGCCGTGCTGTCCATGGCATACACTGAATAGCCGTCCGACAGCCCGTCGTCCACAAAGTGCAGAGCGTATACCTTTTCATAGCTTTCCAGCGCTTCGCCCAGCAGACGGATGGACACCTCCACCATGTTCTGCGGCTCATAAACGGTTTCAGGCTCGTTCTCGTTCACGATGCGGATATCGAACACCCGGGACAGCTTCAGACCGTCATACGCCACGCCCGCTTGGATAGCCGATTCCCGGATATACATATCATAGTTCTCGTCCCCGGGCAGCACCTCGCTCACCGCCAGCGCCGTGCCCTCCATGGGGATGCCCGCGCTGGCGTCGTAGGAAACGGTGATCTCATAGGTGGCCCCGTCCCCTGTGGTCACGTTGGTGACCAGCGTCACCTTGGTCACCGCGTATACGCTGAATCCGGGCGCGGTAAAGCTGACGCAGCCGTCCCGCGCCGTAAATTCGGTGATCTCCTCCTGCGCGCCGTCCTCCAGGATATGCCATACCCGCATCTCGGCCCCCTCCGGCTCCTCGACGCCGCGGATGGTCACCTCCACCGGGTGGTCGCCGTCCGGCTGGTAGCTTTGGCCGTTTTCATCGATGCTGATATCGTAGGCCGCCAGCACGTCGCCCTCCAGAGCCTGCACGGCCTCCATCGCCTGGGCGTCCTGGGCTTCGGCCGCAGCCTCCTTGGGCAGCAGGCCGTCCAGCCGCACGGTCTCCAGATCCAGACTCAGGCGGCGGAAACCGGTATCCCGCACCAGCACAAAGCCGTCCGCGTCCCCCAGGGACAGCGTTTGCTCCTGAGTGCCCAGATCCTCTGTCAGGGCGTCGCCCGCCGCGCCGTCCTTCATCGTATACACCGCCACGCTCTCGCGCTCCCCCAGCAGCAGCGCTGCCTTGCGCGCCACCCGCACAAACAGCCCCGTCAGCCCGCTTAGCAGCCCGGAGCTGCGCAGCGTATAGGCCTCCAACGCCTCCAGCCCTTCCTCCAGGCTGGGCAGCTCGGCGGCGCTATAGGTGGGCGAAAGCAGCGAGGAGAAGCCCAGGATGGAAAAGCTGAACAAATCATCCGCCCACCCCGTCAGCGCCGACAGGATGCTCGTAAACCCGAAAGGCGATAGCGAATCGGCGGTAAAGGTGACCACGCCGTCGGCAGTGGCGCTGCTGGCAACCTTTTCCGGCCCGTTTTCGCCAAAGTGCACCACCTCCAGCGCTTCCGCGCCCTCATCGACGTCCAGCAGCTCCACCGTCACCTGCACGGCGGTCCGTGGCTCGATCTCCCGGCCTTCGTGCACAATGGCAATATCCAGGAATTTGTTGTAATATACCGTGTCCCCGTCCCCCAGGTTCAGCGCCCCGGCGACGCCCGCCAGATACTCCTCGGCGGGCAGTTCGGTCACGGCAAGCTCAGCCCCGTCGGGAATGCCCGCGCGGCTGTCATATTCCACCGTGATCTTATACGTGGCTCCGCCGATGGTCACCGTCTTTTCGATGCTGCGCGTGACAGCGTACACCGAAAAGCTTTCGGCCTCAAAGGTCAGCCAGCCGTCCTCGGCGGTGCGGGTATCCACATATTCAGCCGCTGCATCGGCGGTCTCCAGATGGTAGATGTTCAGCGTGTTCGAAGCGAAGGCTTCGTTATAGAAGTGCACCTGCACCTTTTTGCCCGCGGGCTGCCAGGTTTTGCCCTTCTCCCGCTGCTTTTCATTGGTATAGATCCTGATATCATAGGCGGCGATCACGTCTTCGCCGTCGATCTCCACCGTGACCGGCGTCACATCGATGACGCCGTTGCCCGGCACCTTGCCGGTCAGATAAAAATCGCTGTTGGCGTACAGCGCGCCCTCCGGCCAATCAACGGTTTCTTCCCCGTCCGGCTCCTCGGGCTCCTCGGCAGCGTCGGCTGTCAGGGCGATGCCCTTGGCCCCGCTGCGGACCAGGTCAAAGGTCACCCGGTCGCCCAGCGTCAGGCCGGAGGCCACGAGCCGCACCACCTGGTCGTCGATCACGGTATAGGCTGAAAGCGTGCGGCCCTCGGGCAGGGCGGTGATCACGGCCTCCAGCGTAAGCGAAGTATTGTTTCGGATGTTATTGGCCGTCCAGGCCTCCAGCACCTCGGCGCCCAGCACGTTGGCATTCCGATCGGCGGAGGGCCGCTGATTGCCGTTATAGCTGCCGAAGATGGAAACGGAAGCATATTGTCCCGCGTCCTCATACAGGAAACGGGCGTTGGCCTTGCGGGCCTCCAGATCGGCGTCCACGTCGGTATAGACGGCGCTAACGGTCATATCCCCGGTGACGATCGTTTCAGCCGAAACGGCGGCCAATTCGCTGTACCAGCCGATGAAGCGCTTGCCCGCCGCTTCCGGCGCGTCGGGCAATTGTCCCAGGGCGGCGCCATCCAGCTTAAACACGGTGGACAGCGTTTCCTCCGCCGCGACATAGGCAACGGCATGCCGAACAGGCGCCTCCAGGACGTCGGAGACCGCCTCGTGCCATCCCTCGTCCTCAGCGCCTGCCGGCAGCAGCTGAACCGTCATCAGCAGCGCCAGTATCAAAGCAACAAACCGCTTGATCCTCATGATCTTCAAAAAGCCTCCGTCGGCATCCAGCCTTTCTTTGCGATCCTTTCGCGGGAGCGCGTTCTCCCTTTTATCATAAATCGCTTCGGTTACAGGAAAGATTACATAATTATAAATAAAAATTACCAGTATATTATACTTGATCCATCCGATTTTTACAACGTTTTCACGCCAAAAACCGCATTATTAACAGCAATTTACCGTTTTTTTTCGCAATATGATCCGTCACAGCAGTCAACATTAATAATTCTTCATATTCATGTTTGATTAAGTTTTTCAGGCTGGTTACTTTTCAGCCGTTTTTTGTAATATAATGAGTGCGGCCGCATGAAAACACTCCCGTCTGCAGCATGCCTTTTCCAAAAACAAAAAACGCGAACAATGCCGACGCATGTCCGGCCTTATCCGCGGGGATATCTATTATCCTTTCTTGATGATCCGGGATTCAGAATTGCTCCCCATCCTCCCTGGCGAGCTCCATCACGTCCTCCAGCGGCAGCCATCGGCCGTCCAGGCGCAGCCGGCCGTCCTCAAGATTCATCTTTTCCGCCGTGCCGACCCGGGATACATACTGTCCCAAAGGGGGCGATGACTGCACGCCGTCCTGCCGGGGCACAAAACACAGCAGCCGCACCCGGGGGCGCTCGCCGCCGCGCAGCTTTTCATGGAGCCGCAGCAGCGCATCGTCCAGCCGGTCGCGCTGCTCGTCCCCCAGCTCCATCCGCGGCTCGTAGATGATCTGCTTATCGCTGATGGCCTCGTCATAGCCCTTGAGCGCCGCGAAAGGCATAAACTGTTTGGCGCGGTCGGCCCGGGGCATGGGCGGGTGCCTTTTGCTCACATGATGGGGAAGCAGGATCATATCGTCATACCTGCCCATATCATTCCTCCTCGCCCGCGGCATGGCCGCCCACCTGGCTGTTGCGTTCCCGGGCGGTGGCGCCTTCCTCGTAGCTGATGCCCTTCAAAATGGCGTTTTTGCCGAATTTTCCCTTGATTTCCAGCATGGCGCGCTGAATGCGCTCCTCCTTTTCCCGGTCGGCCCGCTCGCGCTCCAGCAGGCCCGGATCGGTGAACAGATCCATCTGCCGGGCCTCTGCCATTTGAGCCTGCCGCCGGGGCTCCACATGATTCAGCACCACATAAAACCGCCGCACATACATAGCGGGCGCCACCACGGCGTCATAGATGCGCAGGGCCGCCTCCACGATTTTTTTGTTGGAGCTGGTGCGCAGCGGCGCGCCGCCCGCGTCAGTAAGGCGCAGCGTGGCATGGGCAGGCTTGGGCACCCGGCGGCCGTACCAATCGCTTTCGGTTTCGCCATGAAAATCGTTCTGCATCCGATCAAAGCCCACGCTGAGCGTTACGCTGTCGGTCACCAGATCCTTGGCAAACAGGTCCAGCGCCAGCTGATCGGCCATCTCGTGCACGATCAGCCGTCCCTTTTCAAAGCTATAGGGGCCGGGCAGCACCTGGCCCACCGACATGGAATTGCTCTCCGGCCTGAAAGCCTTGATATCGGCCATGGTGCAGCTTTCCCAGCCCCAGGCGTGGTCGATGAGCAGCTCGGCGTCGATGCCAAACTCCCGGTACAGCGATTCCTCGTCCGTCAGGCTTTTGCGGGCCACGTCGCCCATGGTCAGACAGCCGTGCTTCTCCAGGCGGCGGCTGATGCCCCGCCCCACCCGCCAGAAATCGGTGATGGGCGTATGCTCCCATAGCAGGCGGCGGTACTGCCGCTCGTCCAGGATGGCGATACGCTCGCCCCAATCGCCCGGCTGCACGTGCTTGGCCACCACGTCCAGCGCCACCTTGGCCAGGTACAGGTTGGTGCCGATGCCCGCCGTGGCCGTAATGCCGCTCTCGCGCAGGATATCCCGCAGGATATCCCGCACCAGATCAAAGGGCAGCTTATGGTACAGGGGTAGATAGCGGGTTATATCGATGAACACCTCGTCAATGCTGTATACGTGGATATCCTCGGGCGCTGCGTATTTCAGATATACCTTTTCATACACCCGGGTGCTGTAGGACATATATAATTTCATCCGGGGCGGCGCCACGATATACTGGATCTCCTCGCCGGTGGCAGCCTTGATCTCCCGGACTTTTTCCTGCACCTCAAACAGGCGGCATCGGCCCGGCAGGCCGTACTTTTTCAGGCTGGGCGATACCGCCAGGCAGATGGTTTTTTCCGTGCGGGAGGCGTCCGCCACCACCAGGTTCGTGCTCAGCGGGTCCAGCCCGCGCTCCACGCACTCCACCGAGGCGTAGAACGATTTGAAATCGATGGCCGCGTACAGCCTGGGCTCCGCCATGGCGCTCCCTCCCTTCCGATCCATTATAACACCGAACATATGTTCTTGCAAGATGCGGTTTCCCATTGTTTTTTGCCGCCTTCGGCATTATAATATGCATGAAAAGAAACGCATTGCAGGAGAGAAACGATGGAGCTTTGGGACGCGTGCGACATAAACGGGCGCCGGTTAGGGTATGATCTGGTACGGGGCGAGCCCGTTCCCCAGGGCGTTTATCACGCTGTGGCCGAGGTGGCCGTGCGCCATGCCGACGGCAGCGTGCTGCTGACCCAAAGGGACTTTAGCAAGCCCACGTATCCCGGCTGCTGGGAATTGGGCGCGGGCGGCAGCATTCTCAAGGGAGAGGCTTGGCTGGACGGCGCAAAGCGCGAGCTGTTTGAGGAGACCGGCCTGCGGGCCGAAAGACTGACGCCGCTGTTTGTGACCTCAGGCGAATGGAGCCGCTGCATTTACGCCGCGTATCTGTTTGAATACGACGGCCCCAAGGACGCCATCGTATTGCAGGAGGGCGAAACCATCGGCTATCGCTGGCTGACGCCCGCAGAGCTGCGGGATTTTGCCCAAAGGCCGGAGTTTGTAAGCAGCCACCGGGTGCGCTGGCATGCCTTCATCCAGGAAGCGGAAGGAAAATAAAGCGAGATGTTTTACTATTATAACCCCGTGCTCATTGCGGCGGCGGTGATCCCGGCCATCGTGCTCATGATATACGTATACCGGGAAGACCGGCTGGAAAAGGAGCCATGGCCGCTGCTGCTTTCGCTGCTCATTCAGGGCGTGGTATCCACGTCGCTGGCGGTATTTGCCGAGCGGCTGGGCACGCGCCTGCTGGGAGGCTTATTCTCCTACAACACCTGGGCGTACCAGATCATTTTCAACTTCATCGTGGTGGGGCTCAGCGAGGAGGGCTTCAAATACCTGCTGCTCAAACGCCGTACCTGGCTTTCCCCCGCCTTCAACTGCCAGTTTGACGGCGTGGTATACGCCGTGTTCGTTTCCCTGGGCTTCGCGCTGTGGGAAAACATTGATTATGTGATCATGTACGGCTTTTCCGCCGCCATGATCCGCGCCGTCACCGCCGTGCCCGGGCACGCCTGCTTCGGCGTATTCATGGGCGCATGGTACGGCCTGGCGCGGCGGTATGAAAATTACGGCCTGCAGGAAAGAAGCCGGCTTTGCCGCGCGCTGGCCGTCGTTTGCCCGGTGCTGCTGCACGGGCTTTACGATCTGATCGCCACGGTGGAGCGCAGCGCTTTTTCTCCGGTTTTCATCGGCTTTATCCTGCTCATGTTCCTGGCGGCCTTCCTGACCATTCGGCGGCTATCCAGGCAGGACAGATACATCGGGTAAAAAACGAGGACGGCCTTTTACGGTCCCAAACAGGCTGTCTCAAACACACTCCCTCCACGTATTTTGCGGCTTTCTTTTCAGAACGGAAGCGCGTATCCCCCTGCCAAAGGAGCGTACAATGACAGACAAAAGAACCTCGTCCCGCCGTCAAAGCGTCCGTATAGCCTACTGCGGCATGGCAGCCGCGCTGTCGGTGGCGCTGATGCTGCTGGGCGGCGTGATCCCGGCGGCCACCTATGCGGTGCCCATGCTGTGCGGGCTGCTGCTCTTGCCGGTGCTGCTGGAGTTTGACGCCAAAGCGGCCTGGACCACCTATATTGCCGCGTCGCTGATCGTGCTGATGCTGGGGTTTGATAAGGAAGCGGCTTTCTTTTATATCTTTCTGGGCTATTATCCCATTGTCAAATGGAAGCTGGACCGCATCGCCTCCAGGCTCTGCCGCACGCTGGCAAAGGCCGGGCTGTTCCTAGCCGCGCTGGCGGCCATGTACGGCCTGCTGGCGCTGCTGTTCCCCCTGGCGGCCTTCATGCGGGAGTTTGAGGAAATGGGGCTGCTCTCCGCGGTGTTTTTCGTGGCACTGTACGTTTTCTGCATGCTGCTATACGACCGGCTGCTGCTGCCCATGGCCATGATCTATATGAACCGCGTCCGGCCCCGTCTGAAATTCCTGAACCGCTGACAGCAAAGGAGGATTCCGCCATGGCAAAACGTTTCGAGCCCTATGCCAATAAATCCACGCTGGCAGTTTATTTGCTTTTGCGGCTTCTGGTGATCCTTACCGGCGTGCGCGCTGTGTTTCGCGGGGATTATGAATCGCTGTTTTTGTGCGTGCTTACATTAGTGCTGCTCCTGCTGCCCAGCATTGTGGCCAGGCGGCTGCACATTGTGCTGCCCAACACCCTGGAGATCATCATCCTGCTGTTTATTTTTGCGGCTGAGATCCTGGGCGAGGTCAACAGCTTTTATGTGAACGTGCCCCATTGGGACACCATGCTACATACCTTCAACGGCTTTGGCTGCGCCGCCATCGGTTTTTCGCTGGTGGATATGCTCAATCGCAGCGAGCGCTTTTCCTTTAAGCTGTCTCCCCTGTACCTGGCCATTGCCGCCTTCTGCTTCAGCATGACGGTGGGCGTATGCTGGGAGTTTCTGGAATACAGCGCCGACCGCTTTCTGCATCTGGACATGCAGAAGGATACCGTAGTCAGTGGTTTTTCCTCGGTGACGCTGGATGAAACCAAAAGCAATGCCGCCATCCGCATGGAGGATATCGCCGGCGTGATCGTTGTGCATGGCGACGGCGCCCGGGAGACGCTGCCGGTGCCCGGCTATCTGGATATCGGGCTTCATGACACCATGAAGGACCTGCTGGTCAACCTTATCGGCGCCATAGTATTTTCGGTGATCGGCTATTTCTATGTAAAGCATAAAGGAAGGGATCGCTTTGCCTCACGATTTATCCCTCAGGTAGAGCGTGATCCCCGGAGCGAGTGAGCATTGGCGGGAGGACCTTCTATGGAAAAGCATTTTGCCAGCCTGCGGCAGCTGGATCACCACGGTCTGGAATCCATCCGCATCTATCCCAACCGCGAACCCGACGACTATCCGGCCCACTGGCACATGAAATACGAGATCATCCTGCCTGCCGAGGAGAGCTACGCTGCCGACGTGGACAGCCGCCGCTACGAGGTGCTTCCCGGCCAGGTGCTGATCATCCCCTCGGGCGTGGTGCATGAGATTTTCGCTCCGGAAAACGGCCTGCGCTATATCATCATGGTGGATCACGAGGTGATCAACGCCACCGAGGGCCTGGGCGGCATGCAGCATCTGTTTTACCCCTGCGCGCATCTGCGGCCCGGGCTGGATATTTCCGAAAGCGCGGTGGAATATCTGCGGCAGGCCATCCGCGAGCATGAAAACCCCGGCCCGCTGGCCCAGGCCGCCGTCACGGCCTGGGTACGGCTGTTCCTGATCCAGGCAAGCCGTGCGCTGTTCCATTCCAGCGCTGAAAATCAGGGCGAGCACCGTCACCAGATGAGCGGGAACTTTCTGGATATCTACGCCTATATCACCGAACATTGCAGCGAAAAGCTGACGCTGGAGAGCGTGGCGGCCTATTCGGGCTACAGCAAATACCACTTTTCCCGGATCTTCAAGGAATATACCGGCATGAGCTTTTACGATTTCTACCTGCGCCAGCGGCTGATCCTCTGCCGTCAGCTGCTCAGCGAAATGACCTTGCCCATCACCGAGGTGGCCAGCCGGTCGGGCTTCGGCTCCCTGGCCACATTCAACCGCGTTTTCAAGCAGTACGAAGGCGTTACCCCCACCCAGTACAGGCAGCTATGGCAGCAGCGGCGGACGCGCGTTCCCCACGAGGAACCGATCGCAGAAAGATAACAGTCAGAAATTGACGGAAAATGCTCCAAAAAAAGCGAAGAAACTGTCTTTGATCCCCAGAAATCGGGGGATTTTCGCAACAATATCCACAAATGCATCCGAAAACCTCAATCATAAAATAGCAATTTTTGATTAGTCTTTGCTCTTTTTTGATTAGCGTCAATGGAATAGTTCTTATAGAATATACATAGAATCGATTGTTTTTCTGTGCAAGTTTATTGTGTACTCTTTTTTCGTGTTCCCATGATCAGCGCGCCCGTGTTTCGGGCTTCGCAATATTTTATTTTATGGAGGGATCTGCTTTGAGAAGCGCAAAAGCAGCGAGCGCTGCCACAGCGACAAAAGCGAAGAAGTCCGGCGGGTTTTCCTTCAGCACCTATATGCGCAGGTACGGCACGCTGTATCTGCTTCTGGTACTGCCCATCGTGTTCTTCATCGTTTTCCGCTACACGCCCATGGCCTACATCCTGATGGCCTTCAAAAAGAACAACATCATCAAGCCCCCGTGGCAGGTGGACTGGGCCAAGAACAACGGCTTTGAATGGTTCATCAAGGCCTTCAAGGATCAGCAGTTCATCCGCGCCTTGGGCAACACCATCAAGCTGAACCTGCTGGACCTGGTGTGCGGCTTCCCGGCCCCCATCATCATGGCTTTGCTGCTGAACGAGCTGGCCTTCAAGCGGTTCAAGAAGGTCACCCAGACCATCCTGTATCTGCCCCACTTTCTGAGCTGGATCATCATTTCCGGCCTGGCCCTGCGCCTGCTGGCCGACAACGACGGCCTGGTCAACATCCTGTACAAGCAGATGAAGGGCGATCCGAACGCCGTTCTTCCCTTCCTGAGTAAAACCAACTGGTGGGTGGGCTCCTACATCGCCCTGGGCATCTGGAAGGAAGCCGGCTGGGGCACCATCATCTACCTGGCTGCCCTGACCGGCATCAGCCCCGAGCTGTACGAGGCCGCCGCCGTGGACGGCGCGGGCCGCTTCCGCCGCATGTGGCATGTAACGCTGCCTGGCCTGCGCCCCACCATCATCGTGCTGCTGATCATGCGCCTGGGCAGCATCCTGGGCAGCGAGTTTGACCGTCCGCTGGCTTTAAGCAATAAGCTGGTCACCAACGCGTCAACGGTCATCTCCATCTACGTGTACCAGAAAGGTATCCAGGGCGGCCAGTATAGCCTGACCACCGCTGTGGGCCTGTTCCAGAGCGTTGTGGGCGTGATCTTCCTCCTGGGCGCAAACAGCCTGGCCAAGCGCTTCGGCGAGCGCGGCATCATGTAAGAGGGGAGGGAAAAGCATGATTAAGTCCAAACAAACCAAAATTGGCGATATCATCATCGTACTGATTTGCCTTTTGCTGATCTTCATCTGCCTGGTGCCCATGCTGAACGTGCTGGCCCGGTCGCTCTCCTCCTCCAATTACCTGATCCGCAACGAGGTCATCCTCTGGCCCAAGGGCTGGAACGTTGACGCCTACAAGACGGTGCTCAGCAACGCCAAGTATGTGCACTCCCTGTGGTACACCGCGCTGCTCACCGTGGGCTGCACCATCCTGAGCCTGACCATGACCGTGATTTGCTCCTATCCGCTGACCTATGACCAGCTCAAGGGCGGC
>JAFUDW010000070.1 GCA_017464225.1 Clostridia bacterium
GATCGACACCAGCGGCCTGCTGTCATCCATCGAGGCGGCGGACGCCGGGCTCAAAGCGGCCAACGTGCGCCTGCTGGGCACGGACTATGTGCGCGGCGGGCTGGTGATGGTGCGCTTTGAGGGCGAAGTGGCCGCCGTGCAGGCCGCGGTGGACGCCGGCGCCATGGCCGCCCAGCGGGTGGGCGTGGTGCTCAGCGCTCATGTGATCCCCCGGGCCATGCCCGAGGTGTTCTGCATGCTGGCCAGCGATCCCTCGGTGGGCCCCGGCAGGCTGCACCAGGGCGGATGCGCCGCCTGCGGCGGCTGCGAAGGCGGTATGCGGGAGCTGCGCGCCTGCGCCGCGGCCCCGAAAGAAACCGCCGAAGCGCCCAAAGAAAAGGAAAACGAAACGTCTCCCGCTCAGCCCCCGGATCTGAACGCTCTGGCCAAATGGAAGGTGGTGGCGCTGCGCAGCTACACCCGCAGGCTGCCCGGCTTCCCGCTTACCGCCAACGAGATCCGCTATGCCAATAAGGCGCAGCTGCTTTCTGCGCTGAAGGAATATTTCAAATTGCAGTAAACTGATATTTTTCAGGAAAGGAAGCGAACGCCATGGAACTGGATAAGGATCTTGCCTCCATACAGGAAGCGCGGGATCTGGTAAAGAAAGCCAAGGCCGCCCAGGCGGCGCTGGCGGAAATGGATCAGCAGCAGGTGGACCGCATCGTGGCCTCCATGGCCGGCGCGGCCGAGCGCGCCGCCAGGCAGCTGGCCCAGATGGCGGTGGCCGATACCGGCTTTGGCAAGGAAAGCGACAAGATCGTCAAAAACCTGTTCGCCGCCCGCACGGTATACGACTATATCAAGGATGAAAAAACCATCGGCGTGATCCGCGAGGACACCCAGAAGAAGATGCTGGAGGTGGCCATCCCCGTGGGCGTGGTGGCCGGGCTGGTGCCCAGCACCAATCCCACCAGCACCACCATCTTTAAGGCGCTGATCTCGGTAAAGGCGGGCAACGCGCTGATCGTATCGCCCCATCCCTCGGCGCTGAACTGCATCGGCGAGGCCGTGCGCATCCTGAACGCCGCCGCCATGGAGGCCGGCGCCCCCGACGGTCTGGTCACTATGATGACCATCCCCACGCTGGGCGGCACGGCGGAGCTCATGAAGCGCGTCAATATGATCATCGCCACCGGCGGCTCGGCCATGGTGAAGGCGGCTTATTCCTCGGGCACTCCCGCCCTGGGCGTGGGCCCGGGCAACGTGCCCGCCTATATCGAGCGCACGGCCGATATCCCTGCCGCCGTCCGCCGCATCATCGCCAGCAAAACCTTCGATAACGGCACCATCTGCGCCTCCGAGCAGAGCGTGGTCACCGAGGACTGCATCCGGGACGAGGTCATCGCTCAGTTCAAGCGCCAGGGCGGCTACTTTGTATCGGGCGAGGAGCAGAAAAAGCTGGAGGCCATCATCAAGCGCCCGGGCGCCGATACCGTCAATCCCCGTATCGTGGGCAAGAGCGCTCTGGATATCGCCAAGCTGGCGGGCATCACCGTGCCCCAGGATACCAAGGTGATCCTGTGCGAGCAGGACGGCGTGGGCAAGGAATACCCCTTCTCCATCGAAAAGCTTTCGCCGCTGCTGGCCTTTTACACCACGCCGGACTGGCAGCACGCCTGCGAGCGCTGCCTGGAGCTGCTGCGCTTTGGCGGCATCGGCCACAGCCTGTCCATCCATACCAACAACCCTGAACTGGTGCGCACCTTCGTGCTCAAAAAACCGGTGTCCCGCCTGCTGGTCAATACCGGCTCCACCCAGGGCGGCATCGGCGCCACCACCGGCATCAGCCCCTCCTTTACCCTGGGCTGCGGCGCTGTGGGCGGCAGCGCCACCAGCGATAACGTGACGGTGCACCATCTGTACCAGATCCGCCGGGCGGCCTACGGGCTCATTGAGCCCGAGGACGTGGGCAAGCGGATCGGCGGCTGCCCGTCCTGCGCCCCCGCGCCCGCCGCCGGCGGCATGACCGCCGATGAAATGGAGCGCATCGTCCAGGCCGTGCTCCGCCAGGTGCGCGGACAGTAACGTTTTTCCGCCTGCGCGGCAGGCTGAAGCTGTATAAATGAACGATCATTTTGAGGAGGTTCTTTATGAATCAGGATTATGAAAAGATCGCCCTGGGCATGGTGGAAACGAAGGGCCTGGTGGGCTCTGTGGAAGCCGCCGATGCCATGGTGAAGGCGGCCAACGTGACCTTGATCGGCAAGGTGCACGTGGGCGGCGGACTGGTCACCGTGATGGTGCGCGGCGACGTGGGCGCCGTGAAGGCCGCCACCGACGCCGGCGCGGCAGCCGCCCAGCGCGTGGGCGAATTGATCTCGGTGCACGTCATTCCCCGTCCCCATCCCGAAGTGGAAGGCATTCTGCCCCATATCGACGTAAAGTAAAACAGGAGGTACCCCATGAATTACGATAAGATCGCTCTTGGCATGATCGAGACCCGCGGCCTCATTGGCTCCATCGAAGCGGCGGACGCCATGGTGAAGGCGGCCGATGTGACGCTGATCGGCAAGGTGCACGTGGGCGGCGGACTGGTCACCGTGATGGTGCGCGGCGAAGTGGGCGCCGTCAAAGCGGCGGTGGATGCCGGCGCGGCGGCCGCCCAGCGCGTGGGCAACCTGATTTCCCAGCATGTCATTCCCCGTCCCCATGGCGAGGTGGAAGGCATCCTGCCCCATATCGACGCGTAATCCGCCCGCGTTTTCCCTTTGACGCGCTCCCATTGTAAGGAGGCTTATTTCCCATGCGCTATATTACCGAGCGCGAGCTCCGCGACCAGTTTGCGGGCGGCGTGCCCGAGCAGTACCAGGTGCCTGCCGATTGCAGGCTCACGCCCGCGGCCCGGCAGTACCTGATGGATCTGCGCCTGTACCGCCACGCCCCCGGCCCCCGTCCGGGGACGGCGGTATCCCCGGGCGGCGTCAAGCCTGAGCATATGACCAACCTGAACGCCCGGGAGCTGGTATGCAAAACGCATCCGCGCATCCTGCTGCGGGGAAAGCTGGACACGCTGGAAAGCGATATCCTGGTGCTCCAGACGTCCTGCGGCGCGGAATGGCGCGCCCCGTTGGGGGATGCCCTGAACCTGGTGCGGGCAGTGCTGGCCGCCGAGGTGCGGGAAGGGCCGCTGGCGCCCTGGACACTGGACGGCATGTCGGCGGAAGAGGTACATCGGTGCTCCCATCATCCCGAGGAGTTCGGCTTTCCCGGCCATATCCTGCCCGCGCCGGAGCACGGGCTGTTTGCCGCGCAGCTCAATCGCCTGCGGGCCATCACCCGGGAAACAGAGCTGGCCGCCGTGCAGGCCTTCTGGGACGGGCAGCGGGTGACCCGAGAGGATATCATCCTGGCGCTCAACCGCCTTTCAAGTTATTTTTACGTGCTGCAGCTGCGCGCGGCACGCCGCTGATGGGGAGGAATGACCATGGATCCCATTGAAGCCATCGTTCGCGAGGTGCTCTCCCGGCTGCAAAGCGAAAAGGGAGCATGCTCAGATCGCCTGATCCCGGCGGAAATGTCCGCCCGGCATGTGCACCTGTCCGCCGAGGATCTCAAAGCGCTGTTCGGCGTCGATCAGCTGAACTGCGTCCGGCAGATTTCCCAGCCTGGGCAGTTCCTTTCGGACTGCCGGGTGCGGCTCATCGGCCCCAAGGGCATACTGGATAACGTGGCGGTGCTGGGCCCTGTGCGCAGCGCCACGCAGGTGGAGATTTCGGCCACCGACGCGCGGACGCTGGGCATTGCAGCGCCGGTGCGCCTGTCGGGCGAGCTCAATGACGCCGCGCCCGTGACCCTGCAAGCCGGCGGCGTAGTGATCACCCGCAAGGCCGCCATCATCGCCAAGCGCCATCTGCATATGACGCCCGCTGACGCCGCCGCTTTCGGCGTAAAGCACGGGCAGAGCGTATGCGTGCGGGTGCTGGGCAGCCGTCCGCTGATCCTGGAGGACGTGCCGGTGCGCGTCAGCGAGCAGTCCGCCTTGGCGCTGCATATCGATACCGACGAGGCCAACGCCGCAGGCGCCGGAAAGGACTGCGCCTGCCAGATCGTGGGATGCTCCGCGCCGACGGCGTGTGCTCCCAGTGCTCCCACAGCGGCTCCCACGGCGGCGGCTCCGGCGTGCCAGACGCTGCCGGGCAAGCTGATCACCGAGCAAGATATCAAAAAACTGCACAAGGACGGTGTAAACTGCCTGCGTCTGGAAAAAGGGCAGATCATCACGCCCCTGGCCCGGGACACGGCCAAGGCGGCAGGCATCAAACTGACGTACGGAGGCTGAGCCTATGTTCATAGCAAAAGTGGTTGGCAACCTGTGGGCCACCCGCAAGGAAGACACGCTGGTGGGCCGCAAGCTGATGATCGTGGAACCCGCGAAGCTGGACGGCACGCCCACCGGCGAGCAGCTGGTGGCGGTGGACACCATTGACGCCGGCATCGGCGAAATGGTGATCGTAGCCCAGGGCTCCTCCGCCCGGAAGGCCGTGGGCCAGCAGGATTCCCCCGTGGACGCCGCCATCGTGGCCATCATCGATATCCATGAGGTGCAGGGCAAATGAGCGAGATCGATCTGCTGCGCCAGGGCGGCGTTGTGGGCGGCGGCGGCGCGGGCTTTCCGCTTTGGAAAAAGCTTTCGTCCCCGGCGGAAACGCTGCTGATCAACGGCGCTGAATGCGAGCCGCTGCTGAAAAGCGACCAATACCTGATGCGCCGCTACCCGGCGGAGCTGGTCGAGGCCGCCTCCCGCCTGGCAGCCATCGTGGGCGCCAAGGAAGCGGTGATCTGCCTCAAGGACCATTATACGGAGCAGATCGGTGCGCTGAAAGTCGCCTTGTCCCAGCGTGCGCTGACGCCGCCTGTGCGCGTTCATCTGCTGCCCACGGTATACCCCATCGGCGATGAGCAGGCGTTGGTGCACAGCGCCACGGGCCGCGTGGTGCCTCCGGGCGCGCTGCCCGGGGCGGTGGGCTGCACGGTGGTCAGCGTTTCCACCGCGCTCAACGCCCAGCGCGCGCTCATGGGCAAGCCTGTTACCCAGCGGTTCGTCACCGTGGCGGGCGAGGTAAAGCGCCCCGGCGTTTATCGCGCGCCCATCGGCATGCCTGTGCGCCTGCTGCTGGAAGCGGCGGGCGGGCTCACCGTGCCAAACGCCCGGCTGATCCTGGGCGGGCCCATGATGGGGCCGCTGTCCGCTCCGGACGCCGAAAGCGTGGTCACCAAAACGCTGGGCGGCGTGCTGGCGCTCCCGGCGGAGCACACGCTGGTGCGCCATGCCGAATTATCCATGGAGCAGGCCCGGGTGCGCGCCCGTTCGGCCTGCATCCAGTGCCGCACCTGCACCGATCTGTGCCCGCGGCATTTACTGGGCCATCCCATCTATCCTCATTTGACCATGCGCGCCTTCGCGTCGGGCGACCGGCTGGAGCCCTCGGCCCTGCTGTGCATGGAGTGCGGCGTTTGCGAAATGTATGCCTGCCCCATGGGGCTCAATCCCCGGCGTATCCAGCAAAAGCAGAAGGCCGAGCTGCGGCAGCGGGGCGATAAGCCTGTCTTTGCGCTGAAGGAGCCCCCCGCCCTGGCGGAATACCATCAGGCGCCCTCGGGCCGCGTGCTGGCGCGCATCAACGCCGCCCGCTACGATATCCCGGTGCCCGAGGAGGCCGTCGCCGTTGCCTCGCCCATGGTATGCGTGCCCTTGAAGCAGCATATCGGCGCTCCGGCGGTCGCCTGCGTGGCCCCGGGTGACCAGGTGCAGCGCGGCGACGTCATCGGCCGCATGGCCGAAGGCGCGCTGGGCGCCGACGTTCACGCCAGCGTCTGCGGCGTGGTGGAGCGCGTGGAGGGCGGCATGGTGGTCATCCGCAGCCGCGCATAACAGGAAAGGATAAACAGCCATGATTTCTTTGGGTCTGCTGGAATTGAACAGCATCGCGCGGGGCGTCATCGCCGGCGACGCCATGCTGAAAGCGGCGGAGGTGACGCTGCTCCGCGCAGGCGCGGTATGCCCGGGCAAGTATACGGTGGTCATCTATGGCGAGGTGGCCGCGGTGGCCGCCGCCATGGACGCGGGCAAGCGCTACGCGGGCGAATACCTGGTGGATGATCTGACCATCGCCAGCCTGGATCCCCAGGTGGTGCAGGCCATATCGGGCGGCAATCCGCCATCGGAGCTGAACGCCATGGGCGTGATGGAGTTTTACTCCATCGCCGCCGCCGTGGTGGCGGCCGATCTGGCGGCCAAGGCGGCCGACGTGCGGCTGATGGAGGTGCGGCTGGGCCTGGGCATCGGCGGCAAATCCTATGTGACGCTCTGCGGCGAGGTGGCCGCGGTGCAGGCCGCCATCGACGCGGGCACCGTGCCCGCCAAGCGCGAAGGCACCCTGGTTTCCACCTGCGTGATCCCCTCGCCCCGGCGCGAGATCTTTGAAGCCATGCTGTAATATAAAGGAGAGTTGACATGAGTCAGTATATTTTCGCCCATCGCGGCGCGTCGGGTTACGCGCCGGAAAACACGCTGGAAGCCTTTGCGCTGGCGGCCCAAATGGGCGCTCACGGCGTGGAGCTGGACGTGCACATCTGCAAGAGCGGCGAATTGGTGGTGGCCCACGATGAAACGGTGGAGCGCGTATCCGACGGCCAGGGCTGGATCCGGGATATGACGCTGAGCGAGCTCAAAGCCCTGCGATTTAATCGCATGCATCCGGAATACAAGGACGCCCGCATTCCCACCCTGCAGGAGGTCTTCCAGCTGCTGCGGCCCACCGGCCTCAGGATCAATACTGAGCTCAAAAACAGCTGCATCGATTATCCCGACCTGGAAAGGCGCGTGATCGAGCTGGCCGACAAGGAGAGCATGCTGGATCGGGTGCTTTTTTCCTCTTTCAGTCATCGGAGCATGCTCCGCGTAAAAGCCGTTGATCCGCATTTGTTCTGCGGCCTGCTCTACGAGGCCTCCATGATCACGCCTTGGGCTTATGCCGTGGCGCTGGGCATGGATGCCATCCATCCGCATTTTTCCGAGGTGATCCTGCCTGGCGGGGAATGCGAAAAGGCCCATCAGGCCGGGATCCAGGTCAACCCCTGGACGGTCAACCGTCGGGAGGACATGGAAGCCGTGCTCCGCGAAGGCGCCGATATCCTGATTACAAACTATCCCGACGTGGCCCTGCAATGCCTGGCGGAAAAATAAGAAAATACACAGGCTGTCGTATCGGCAGCCTGTTTTGTTTATTCGATGGCAAACAGAGAGTTTATGAGGATACGATAAGGGCCTCCGCGTCCGGGGCCTACCGGCCCGTTCTACGCAGAAAGGCTGCCGCTGGCAGCCTTTCCGGGCGCTTTGAGCCCCTTAACGTCTCTTCGTTCACTATCAAATTTATGTTTTCAGAGGTATACCTTTCATCAGGGTTCCGTATCAATATAAAGAGGGCTGCTGCACGAAAGTACAGCAGCTCGATCTATATAAGGAAAGAACATCCAAAGCTTGCGTCAGGGCGTATGCAGCGTTCCGTTTGCGGTGCGCCATTGCCAACGATTCAGCCAGGACGTCTCATCCGGCGGATACTTTTTGGCTTTCTCCTCGTCAAAATCAACGCCCAGTCCCGGCTGCTCGTTCAAAAAGACGGCATTCCCTTTTACATAAGGGCAGCCGGGGAATACTTCATACGCCGCGTCCGGTACGCCCGCCCATTCCTGAACGCCCAGATTATGGCAGGCGTAGTCCATATGGATGTTGGCCGCGTGGCCAATCGGCGTGATATCCGGCGGACCGTGCCACGCGATCTTGACACCGTACAGTTCGGCCTGGTGCATCAGCTTTATGGCCGGCGTTATTCCGCCTATGGACGTGATATGGTTCCTTAAATAATCGATCAGCCGATTGGTCAGCAGATAATCCCATTCTTTGGCGTTGGTAAAGAGCTCACCAACGGAAATCGGCGTAACGACCTGCTGGCGCATCATTCTGTACCAGTCGCATTGCTCCGGCGCAAACAGATCCTCCAGGAAGAACAGCCTGTAGGGCTCCAGTTCCTTCGCGAGCCATAATGCGTCCTGCGGATCAAGGCGCTCATGAACGTCATGTAGTATTTCCACATGATACCCAAACTGTTCTCTGACCTTCTTTACGCAGTCGATCAGCTGGAGCATATACTTGATGGGATCGTAATGAACGCCCTCAGCGCCCGGCCTGTACATCTTTGACGGCGTATTGATCCCGCCAAACCCGTTGATCCGGACGCGAATATGCGTATTTCCTTCGTCCAGCCGCTTTTGGAAGCTCTCGCATACCTCCTCGGCGGTATCGCCGTCCGCATACTGATAGACCGGGATGGTATCATGGCACTTGCCGCCCAGCAGATCGTACACCGGCATTCCGGCCATTTTCCCCTTGATATCCCACAGCGCGATATCCACGCCGGATATGGCGTTCATTTCTATCGGGCCGGTGCGCCAATACGCGCTGTATTGCAGGATATGCCAAATATCCTCTATTTCCGAAACGTCCCTTCCCACAAGGATCGGCTTGATATAGTTCTCCAGCACGCACTTAACGGCCAGATCCCTGTAAGCGAACGTCGCGCATCCCAGCCCGTACAAGCCTGGCTCGGAGGTTTCAACCTTTACCGCCGTGATATTGGGATTGGGTTTTCCCTCCTGCCCGGGCAGCTTCATGATATAGACCTTGATATCGCGTATCGTAACTTTTGAAGACATATTTCATGCTCCCATCTTTAATTTGATGCGGCCGCCTTTTTCTGTTTTCTTCTGGAGTTTGTGAACAGGATGATGAACGCGATCAGTATCACAAACAGGATGATGCATCCGGGTCTTCCGGCACAGTACTGCACGATATTGACACCGGCGGCTTTGCTCATTTTCATCGTTCGCCTCAGGTTCCGCTCGATCAGCTGCGACAGCACCACGCCGATCATAACGGGCGACAGTGGAACGTCAAACGCCTTGAGCAACGCGCCGATTATTCCAAAAACCACCGCGGTGTATACATCCGTCATGTTGTTTGACAGGCTGAACGCGCCGAACAGCGCAAACACAATAACGATCGGGATCAGATAGAACATATTGATTTTCAGGATCTTATTGAACCATTTGATGCCAAAGGCGCCAATCAGCCCCATCGCTATAACGGACAGCATCATGCCGTACATAAAGATATAGGCGACGTCCGGCCGCATGGAGAAGAGCTCCGGCCCCATGATCAGTCCGTGCATCGTAAGCGCGGCGCCGATAATGGCGGCTGTGGTCGATCCCGGAATGCCCAGCGTCAGCAAAGGGATCAGCGCTCCGCCCACCACGGCGTTATTGGCGGATTCCGCGGCGATAATGCCGTCCGGATTGCCTTTGCCAAACGTTTCGGGATGCTTTGCGGATCGTTTGGCTTCACCGTAAGCGACGAACGACGCCGTACCGCCGCCTATGCCCGGCAGGATCCCAAGCAGGATCCCGAGCAATATGGATTTGATCAGCAAAAACCAGTGCTTGAAAATATCAGCGATAACCGTCGTTGCTTTTATTGGATTATCCTTAAATTTGAACGTCTCCGATTTCTTCTGCCCGATATTCTTGAACATTTCGGAGAAACAATAGAAACCAATAACAATGCTGACGGACTTGATTCCGGTATTCAACGCGCTGATCCCGAAGGTCATGCGCTTCACGGTGGTCATGGAATCCATGCCGATCGTTGAAATAAACAGTCCGAGTGCGCAGGCAAACAGGGATTTCCAGATATTTTCACCCGCCAGGGTCCCGACCACCGTCAGTCCGGCCAGGCCCAGCAGGAACATTTCGGGCGAGCCGAATTTCAATGCGAACTTCGCCAGCGGAGGCGTCAGGAAGATCAGGCACAGGATGCCAAGCAATCCTCCCAGCGTGCTGGCAAATATCGAATAATACAGGGCTTCCCGCGATCGTCCCTGCTCGGTGAGCGGATATCCCTCCCAAGCCGTGCACGTGGCTTCAACGCATCCCGGCACATTGATCAGGATCGATGTGATCGAGCCGCCGTACATGCCGCCCATATAGATGCCGCCCAGCATCAGCAAACCGGCGGCCGGAGACAATGAAAACGTGACGGGCAGCAGCAGCGATACGCCCACGGCGCAGTTCAATCCCGGGATGGCAGCGAATAAAATGCCCAGAAATGTGCCGAACAATGCAAAAAGCAGCATTTCAGGCGTAAAAACGATTTTCAGGATATCAACATTCATAAAATCACTCCTGATCTGGGGTTCATGATCCCTTGCGGGCCGTATGCGATATACAGCCCGCAAGGACGCAGAGTGTATGAATACTGTTTACTTGATGCCGATGATCTGATCCTTATACTGTTCGCACAGCGCCTGCGCTTCCTCATAGTACTTCGCGGCAAGGTCTCCAACGTCGCCATAGAACACGGGATCAAGCGGGTTATGAAGCGAAGTAAAGGTATCTACAAAGTTCTGGTCTTCGCAGATTTTCCGGCAGCCTTCGGCCAGCTTATCGATGATCTCCTGGGGCACGCCGGCGGGCGCCACAAGCGTAACGCGAACGTTCAGGAAGTCGATCGAAAGTCCGTAATCGCCAAACAGGGGCACGTCGGGATCCAGGGGGCAGGGCTCCGATCCGCCATACGCAATGGGGATCACGCCCTGTTCCCAAAGCGTTTCAAGGCGAGAGTTGGAAAGGCTGGCGCCATCCACCTGCCCGCCGACAATCGCAGCCTGGGATTCGGCGGCGCCATCATAATTGATGGTCGTATACTCAATGCCAAAGTAATCCATGATCGAGGCGGCGATAAAGCGATGGGCGATGCCGGACTCGGAGACCGTGAAGCGCCCGGGATTCTCCTTGCAATAATTGATGAACTCGTCCCAGGATTCAACCTTCCCGTTGCCTTTTCTCACATAGTAGGCGTTGGACTGATTGGTAAAGGACGTGATGTACTGCACGCTGCTCAGCGTATCAAACTCAAAATCATCGTTTGTCAGGTCGGAAATGAAGAAGTCCGGGAAGTTGAGGATGCCGAGCGTGTACCCGTCGGGATCAGAGCCTGCGATGGCCAGCGCGCCGATTTCACCGCTGGAACCAGCCTGGTTTACGCAAGTGATGGTGGCGCCGATCTCTTTGCCCAGGTACTCGGCCACGAGCCTGCCAAAGGTATCGGCGGTCCCGCCCGCGGAATAAGGAATGATCAGCGTGATGCTTTTTGACGGCCAGCTGTCATCCGCCAGCGCGCCCATGGGAACGGCCAGACCGGTCATCAGGGATATTGCGAGCACGAGCGTTAGAATGGTCCGGAATCTGCGTTTCATGTTGAATCCCTCCTATATTTTATTAGAAGCCTAACGGGCCCCTTGGAGTCGGTAATTTGAGCAGCACGGCAAAACATATGTACATAAATCCGGTTGAAACAACCGCGGCGAGCAGCATTTTTAACAGTTCTTTCATGGGCGGTCTGAATTTTCCTTTGATGGTCACCTCCTCCAGCACGCATATGGCGCAGAACACAAGAAACGTTCCGATATAAAAGCCTACCTTTGTCAGCGCCCAGGTGAAAAACAAAAGGATGCCGCCCGGAATCAGCGCGTCGCGCAGAAACGCTTTGCCCGAGAATTCTGTTTCAGCTTTTCCCGCCTTCGCTTTCCGAAGCGCTCTGACGATCATCGCCAGCCCGCTGAATATGATCACATACAGCAGCGCCCTTGGAAACAGGGTAGTTTCTCCGGAAAGCTTATTCAGCTGCCATAAGTAGATCGCCCCGAACACCATCACTCCGGCGCCGAAAAAAGCATCAGCGTATTGAATCATATTTCCTCCCAACAATCCGTCGAAAGAGTTCCGTTTATTTACGGCTTCATTCTAATTCCAAAGGGATCGATCGTCAAACCTGAAAAAAAAGACAAATAATCCAGAATAATATGTTTCAAAACTCCAGATTTTTGCAAGTTGAAACAAAACACCCCTTTATTTTCAGGATCGCGGGATCATTCGCCCCTGTAAAAACGCTCTTGTTCCCGATAATTCCTGTTGACTTTGTTCAAAATCATACGTTATATTTACAATTGTAGTTCATCCGTGATCCTATGTTTCTGAAATTGAACGAAAGGAATAGCCCTCAGTTATGGAAAAGAAATACAAAATTTGTTTTTTTGGTTATGGAAAGCTGATCAAACTGGCCCAGAAGATCATCGCGGATTATACGTTTGAAGACACAAGCATCACCATCAAGGAATGCAGCTATCTTGAAGTGCCCGCCGTTCTCAACGATACGCTGTATGAAGGATACGATATCTTTATTGCCGGGCCAGCGGCGGCAAACCTCATCCGTTTTCCAAAGCAAGTCGTGGAGCTCAAGATCGACACCATCGATTACATATACGCTTTAAAAGCCATGGAACGAAAGGGATATAAGCGTCCCGCGATCGTTATTTACGATTACTGTCCCAAGGTGGATATCCAGAGCATCGAATCGGTTTTGGGATATGAGGTACAGCTGATCGAATATGAAGATCACGCGGGACTGAAACAGATATTGCAGGAAAGCAACATTGACGTTGTTATTGGCGCGGCTTTTCCCAACAAGGTCGCGGAAGAGCTGAACATCCACAGCCATTTGATATATTCCAACGGCGACAGCATCCGGGTGGCGCTGGACAAGGCGCGCCAGCTCGCCATTGAAAATGAAAACCTGATTTTATTGAATTCGATCACCAATACATTAATCCAGCATTCCCCTAACGGGATCATCGTAACAGATACCAGCGGCACGGTCACGACAATGAACGAAAAAGCCAAAGATTTTGCAAGCCTGAACCATCATATGATCGGAAAAAACATAGCCGATATTTCACCCGCCCTGTCTTTTGACGTTTTCAGATACAGCGACCTGAATGAAATATCCAGGAAAAGGATCATCAACGGTACAATGCTGCAATGCACGCAGACTTATATTGGCGATTATCATAAGCCGTTGGGAATGCTTGTAACATTATATCCGGATAACGCCCGCAAAATGAAAGGAAAGGGCGAAGCGGGCGAATCGTATCCCGCGGAATACCACTGGAACAACATCGACAGCCAATCGCCGGCCATGCGCGATACGATATACACGCTGAAGGGCTATGCCGGCTTGCATTATCCCATTACGCTGCTTGGAGAACCCGGAACGGGAAAACGCAGATTGGCCCAGTGCATTCACAACACAGCGCACAGCGCTGACGCGCCCTATCTTGTTTATAACGCTGCGTCCATTGCGGATCCGGACGCAGCCAGAACACTTTTCGGTGTGGATGACGGAAGCAGCATGCGGCTTGGACTGTTTGATATGGCTTGCAACGGCACGCTCGTAATACAAAACCTTCATCTGGCAACCAAAGCCGTCCAAAGCTGTTTTCTGCAGGTTTTGGGGGATAAAAAATACTATCGGTGCGGAGGCTTTAATCTGGTCCCGATGCGCGCAAGGCTGATTTTCCTGCTTCCGGACGATTCTTCGGATATGATCCTGCCGGAATTATGGTATAAAATAACGATCCTGAAATATCAAGTCCCTGCGCTCAAAGAGCGCAGGGAGGATATTGAAGCCATATTTTCGTCGTTCCTGTCCGCGGAGTTCATAACAAAAAGCATCAAAAAGAATCAGGGAATACATGATCTCCTGCTGTTCTATTCTTGGCCCGGCAATTTGACGGAGATGTCCAACGTCAGCAAGCGGATGGCAATCCTGCTGAAGGAAAGCGTCAAAGCTTCCGCTTCCGAGCAGCTTTTATACCTGGTCAATTCCATTGGAGAACAAAACCTGCTGCAGGATATTTTTCTGAAATATCCCGCGCTTGCGAATATTGAAAACGGAAACGAGGCCGAAATCAAGGAGGGGATCACAAGCATCAAAAAGTATTTGAAATATAACAACGCCAAGATTGCGTCCCTGCTCAAAATCAGCAGGACCACGATGTGGCGGATGTTTGGAAAGAAGAAAAACGAAGCGCTGTCCGATGAAATCGCATGAGGGATCAGCCGGTGCCGCAGCGCTTTAAACTAAAGCCTGCTAGAACAATATATCAAAAAACAGAAATTTAGCGGGGGATGATAAGAGCCTCCGCGTCCCTTAACGTCCCCCGTCAACCAATTTCTATTTGTATAATTTGAATTGGCATAACCCAAAAGCGGCTTCTGAGCAGCGGCCGTCAGGCGTTCTGCTCCATATACTCCATCATAGCCCGGGCGGCGTTCTTCGCATCGTTCACGGCGTGCACCACGGTCAGCGAGCCATGGATCACGTCGCCTGCGGCGAACACGCCGGAGCGGGTGGTCATATTATTCTCGTCCACGATCAGCAGGCCGCGCTCGTTGGCTTCCAGCCCATGGGTCGTATTGACCAATTTATCCTTGGGCCGCTGGTTGATGGCGATGATGGTGGTATCGGCGGGGACCAATTCGTCCTCGCCCTCCACGCCGATGGGGCGTCCGTTTTCATTGAGCACCGAGTTTTTGAACACCGGGCCCTGGGGCGTGATGCGCTGGATGGATTTGCCGGTATAGAATTCCGCGCCGTCCAGCTGCGCGTACTCCATTTCATGATCGCTGGCCGTCGCCTTCGCGCCGCGCTGGAACAGCATGACCCGCTGCGCTCCGTGGCGGAAAGCCGTGCGCGCCACGTCCATGGCCACGTTGCCCATGCCGATCACCGCCACCGTCTGGCCGATGGTATAGCTGACAGGCCGGGCCAGATAGCTGATGCCAAAGTGCACGTTGGGCAGCGTTTCACCCTCGATGCCCAGGGTGCTGGGACGCCATACGCCGGTGCCGATGAACACCGCCTTATAGCCGTCCCGGAACAGGTTATCGATCATCAGATCGCCGCCCATCACCACGTGGGGACGGATCTTGACGCCCAGCTCCAGCAGCCTGGCCTTATACCGATCAATGATGGTCTTGGGCAGGCGGAAATCCGGGATGCCGTACTGCATCATGCCGCCAATTTTGTCCTTCTCCTCAAAGATCGTCACGCCGTAGCCGTTCCAGGCCAGCACAAAGGCCGCCGTGAGCCCCGCCGGGCCGCTGCCGATGACGGCGGCGTTCTTGCCGTTAAAGGGCTTGGCATCCTTCAGCGTCATACGGTCCAGATAGGCGTCGGATATGAACTTTTCGATCTCATAGAAGTGCACCGGCTGATCCTTGCGCCCCAGCACACAGTGCCCGGCGCACTGCGACATATGGTCGCACACCGTGGCGCAGACCACCGACATGGGGTTGTTTTCAAACAGCAGCTTTCCCGCTTCCATCAGCTTGTTCTCCTTGAACAGCGCAATGGCCTGCGGGATGGGCGTATGAACGGGGCAGCCCTCACGGCACAGCGGTTTTTTGCATTGCAGGCAGCGGGCCGCCTCATTGGTGATGCGAAGAGCCATGGTTTTGACCTCCTTTTGAGAAAGGGAATGCAGATGATTTCAGCGCAGCCCAGATGAAATATTACTTGATGCGCATGCCGATGCGCACGGCGCGGAGCAGCCGCTCGGCGGCGTATTCGAAAAGCGCGGGCGCGTCTTCCATGGCCTTCTCCAGGCTCATCGGCCCGCTCACCGTGGTCATGATCGTGCTCTCGCACAGATCAAACAGCCCCTCGGCTCCTTCCCCGATGCCGCCCACGATGGCCACCGTCGGGATCCCCTTGGCCGCGCAGCGCTTGGCCACTCCAACCGGCACCTTGCCAAAGCGCACGCTCTGCCCGTCGATGCGTCCCTCGCCCGTGATGGCCAGGCTTACGCCTTCCAGCTTTTTATCAAAGTTTACAGCGTCCAGCACGGCGTCTATGCCGCTTTTGAGCTTCGCCCCCAGTACGCCGCCTAAGGCAGCGCCCAGTCCGCCCGCCGCGCCCGCGCCGGGGAATTGGACGATATCTTTGCCGATGGCCCGGCTGACGATCTCGGCGTAATGCGCCATGCCGGCCTCCAATTCATCCCGGATGGCCGGGGTGGCCCCCTTCTGCGGGCCGTAGATGAAGGTGGCGCCGCTCTCGCCCAGCAGCGGATTGGTCACGTCGCAGATCACGGTGATGGCGGTCTCCTTCAGTTCGGGCATCAGCCCCGAAAAGTCCGCCTTCTCCACATGGATCATCTCTCCGCCGATGGGTTCAACGGCGTTCCCTTCCCCATCGGTGAATCTGGCGCCCAGCGCCGTCAGCATGCCCATGCCGCCGTCGTTGGTGGCGCTGCCGCCGATGCCGATCAGGATGTTCCGCACGCCCGCCTTTACGGCGGCGGCGATCATCTCGCCCGTGCCCAGGCTGGTGGCTCTGCGGGGATCCTTCTGATCGGCGGGCACATAGGGCAGGCCGCTGGCCTGCGCCATTTCCATGACGGCCGTGCCGTCGGACAGCAGCCCCCAGGCCGCCGCTTCCCGCTCAAACAGCGGCCCAGTGACGTGCGTCACCATCCGCTTCCCGCCCATGGCGCGCAAAAGCGCGTCCACCGTGCCTTCGCCGCCGTCGGCCACCGGCACAGCTGCCGTATCGGTCCCCGGAAAAACGCGCGCGGTCACCCGCTCCAGGATATCGCAGCACTCCAGGGCGGACAGCGAGCCCTTAAAGGAATCGGGTGCAAAGATGAATTTCATACATATCTCCTTTAGAGGTTTGGAGGAACCGCGATCCCTCCATGGTAATCCGCAGGCGGCGGCGTGTACGCCGCCGAGGAGAAAAGTACCGGAGGAACGAAAGCATGGCTTTCGTTCCTTCGGGAGATAAAGCCGATCAGTGATGCAGCACTTCGCCGGTGAGCTTCTGGTAATACTTGAGCAGCGCGCTGTGGTCGCAGCTGCCGTCGCCGTCGTGGTGCAGGATCTTCATCATTTCCAGTACGCTCTGGGTCAGCGGGATGGGAGCGTCTACCGCCTTGGCGGCGTCCACCACGTTGTTCAGATCCTTGATGTGCAGATCGATGCGGAAGCCGGGCTGGAAGTTCTGATCCATCATCATGGGCGCTTTGGCGTTCATCACGTTGCTGCCCGCCAGGCCGCCGCGGATGGCCGCAAAGATCTTTTCGGGCTCCACGCCGCACATCTGGCCCATCTGCATGGCCTCGGCCAGCGCCGCGATGTTCACCGCCACGATGGTCTGGTTGCACAGCTTCGTCACGTTGC
>JAFUDW010000071.1 GCA_017464225.1 Clostridia bacterium
CCCAGCAGCAGCCTGTCCATGGAAAAAAGCCTGGGCAGCAGTCTGTCTGTCAGCCAGATCACCAGCGGCACGGCAAACAGCATGATCCCGGTGAGCACGCTGGGATTTTGCAGCGTCAGCAGCAGGAACCCACAGAAGGAAAACACCATCGCCAGGCCTGTGACGGCAACCGTGGCGCGGCCTTTGTTTTTGCTTTTTTGCGCCTTTAAGGCGATGTTCACAGCTGCCGCCTCCTTTCACTGCGGCGGTGGCGGCGCTGCGCCTCCGCCGGGTATTCCGGGGGCTGGCCGGTAAAGGCTGCCTCCGTTTCCTCCGCCTGGGGCTCCGGCGAAAGGAACGCATCGGGCACGTCGGTAAAGGCCGGGGGCGTTTCCTGCGCTTCGGGCGCTTGAGGCGCTTTGGGCCGCGGCTGCTCTGCGGGAGACGGGCCTTCAGGGCCCCGGGGCGTCATATCAAACAGCGGCACTTCGGCGGCCTCGGGCTCCTGGGACTGCCAGTAGGTGCCGTAAGGCGTGCGCACCGGCGCCATCTGCGTATCGTCCGGCGCGTAATAATCCTCCTCGTACGCGGGCTGCCCGTGCTCCTGGTACATGGCCAGCTGGGGCACGTCCAGCCCGGCGAACAGGCGGATGCACAGCGTGTAGCCCCCGGCCCGCAGCAGCGCTCCGTGCAGGGCATACGCTCTGCGGCGCAGGGGAACGCCGTCCAGCCAAACGGAGGAGCGGTGATGGCAGGGGGAAAGCAGGATGCCTTTGCCGGGCACATAGGCGAAGGTCACGTGCCTGCGGCGCAGGCCCTTTAGCCTGATATCGCAGCCCCGGCCGCTGCCCAGCACGCCCTCCCGGGGCAGGGGATAGCTTTTATCGCTTTCAATGTCGCGCATTTCGCCCACCATTCCGGCGTCGGGCAGCTGTTTGAGCAGCTTTTTGCGGGCGCGGTGCTGATTCATCAGGCCCAGGGCGGCGCGCAGGGCGGTCAGCGCGGCGATCAGGATGAAAAGGGCGCGCGCAGCCAGCGCCAGCAGCTGATAGAATTGCTCCGGCATGAGCCCGCCCCCTTTCCCGTTTCCTGTATACAAAAGAGTATAGCATACGCGGCTGAAAAATGCAAAACGGCGGAAGCATTTGCCTCCGCCGGAGATTTGGGCTTTTTCAGCGCGCGGGCCGCCGCGAAAGCGCGGTGGCGATATTGATGGCCTGGTCGGAGCAGCGCTCCAGATCGGTGCACATATCGGTGAAGATCACGCCGCCCAAGGGATCGCAGTTTGTGGTCATCAGGCGGTTGATGTGATTTTGCACATACTGCTCCTGCATGTCGTCCACGCGCTGTTCCAGCGCTTCGGCATGGGGCAGCAGGGTGAACTTTTCGTTTTCAAACACCTGCATGGATACGTCCAGCGTTTCCAGCACGGCATCGCCCATGTCGCGGAGCTCCTGCATGCCGATATCGGAGATCTTGGCCCCGGCGTTTTTGAGGCGGTCGGCAAATTCAATGATGTTTTCGGCGTGGTCGCTGATGCGCTCGTAGTTTGTGACCACCTGCATCATCTTGGACAGGCGGAATATATCGCGGTCGGACAGTTGCAGGCTGCGCAGCTGTATCAGCTTATCGCTGATGGCGTGGTTGAGAAAATCCACGGTCTGCTCGGTGGCCTCCACCTGCACATAGAGATCGGACTGGGAGGGATCAAAGAAGAAGCGCAGAGCGGTTTCCAGATTGTCCCGGGCAAATTTGCCCATGCGGTTGACCTCCATCATGCCCTGGCGCAGGGCGATGACCGGCAGGTTTTTTTCGGCGTTCACCAGGTAGATCAGCTTTTGCTCCTCCATGGAGCGCTGCTCTGTGGGCAGCAGCGGCAGCGTGCGCAGGCTGAGCTTGACCAGCAGATTGGAAAAGGGCAGGGCCGCCAGCACGGCGATCAGGGCGAACAGCGTATGCGTATTGGCTACCTGGCGGGCGATATCGCCGGGGGACAGGCTTTGGATGCCTCGCAGGATCTGGGGGAAAACCGTGATCAGCGCGATCAGCAGCGCCGCGCGGGCCAGATTGAAATACAGGTTGAGCAGCGCCGTGCGCTTTCCGTTGCGGTCGGTGGTCAGGCTGGCCAGCAGGTTTGGCGTCACAGACCCGATGGCCGCGCCGATGACCAGGTAGACGCACTGCTCGTAGCTCAGCAGCCCCTCCACGGCGAAGGCCTGGAAGATCACCACCGAGGAAGAGGAGCTTTGCAGCAGCGCCGTGAACGCGACGCCGAACAGTACCGCCGCGGCGGGATGGGACAGGGCGGAGAGGAAGCTGATGAAGATAGGTTCGTCGGCCAGGCTGGAGATGGAGGCCTTGATCAGCCCGATGCCCACAAACAGCATGCCAAAGCCCAATATGATGTTGCCGATGTGCCGGAGCACGGGCCGCTTGGCAAACAGGTTCATCACGCATCCGGCAAACAGCAGCAGCGGCGCGAAGGCCGTCAGGTTGAAGGCGGTGATCTGCGCCGTCACCGTGGTGCCGATATTGGCGCCCATGATGACGCCGATGGCCTGGCTCAGCTTCATCAGCCCAGAATTGACAAAGCCGATCACCATCATATCGGTGGCGCTGCTGCTCTGGATCAGCACGGTAACCAGGATGCCGATGGCCGCCGCTGCGACGCGGTTGGCGGTCACCCGTTCCAGAATGCCCCGAAGCTTATCGCCCGCGGCGTTTTTCAGCCCGGTGGACATGCAGGTCATTCCGTACAGGAACAGCCCCACGCCGCCCAGCATGGAAATCATTTCCCAAATCGTCATGAAATCATCCTCTATGATTTATGGGTCCATAAGGGACAGTTATAGTATAGCAGACCACGTTCTCCTATACAATGCCCCATATGGCCCATATTGGATCATTTCATGCGGTTTTGTTTATTAATGGCGGTTTATTTTCCCAGCTTCTTTTTCGCGTCGGCGTTTCCGGCGTCGGCGGCTTTCTGATACCAGCTGCGGGCGGCGGAGCTGTTCTTATTCACGCCTATGCCCGCCTCATAGAGCTGGCCCAGGTTATACATGGCGCTGGCGCTGCCGGCCTCGGCGGCCCGGGTGATCCAGTAAGCGCCTTGGCTGGCATCTTTTTGCGTGCCGCGGCCGTTGATATAGCAGACGCCCAGGTTGCCCATGGAGGTCACGTTGCCGCCCTCGGCGGACTGCTTATACAGGGAGAAGGCGCGGGGCAGATCCTGAGCCACGCTGCCGCGCCCATAGTTATATATATCCGCCGCGTTGCCCATGGCGACCATATCGCCCTCCGCCGCGCCCATTAGATACCATTTGAGGGCTTCGGCGTAATCCTGGCCCACGATTTTCCCAAGATAGTAGAAATTGCCCACCTTGAGCATCATATCGGTATCGCCATCCTCGGCGATCACCTTGTACCATTTGACGGCTTCTTCGTAATCCTGGGCCGTGCCCCGCCCGTAATAAAATGCGTCGGCCACCCAGATGTAGGCCCAGGGATCGCCCTCCTCGGCCAGCGCCAGGAACCATTCAAAGGCGCGCTCGTCGTCCTGTTCCACGCCCGCGCCGTTGGCGAAGCACCAGGCGATGATGTAGGCGGCGTCCAGGTCGCCCATGGAATAAGCCTCCACCAGGTTTTCCAGCCCCAGCAGGCGCATCATCTCCTCCGGGCGTTCGGCGTCAATATCGATATCCTCCCAGGAAACGCCCGGGTCAAAGATCTCCCCCTCGGGAACGTAGCTTTCTTCCTCGGGGACGTAGCCCTCCTCCTCGGCCTGGCTGAACCATTTGTCGGCCCGCCTGTCGTCCTGCCTGACGCCCAGACCGTCCCGGTAGAGCAGCCCCAGCATATACATGGCGTAAGCGCTGCCCTCCTCGGCGGCCTCCCGGTACCATTCGGCGGCTTCCTCGTAATCCTGAGCCGTGCCGCGGCCGTAATAATAGGCGTCGGCTGCCCAGGTATAGGCGCCGGGCATGCCCTCCTGCGCCACCCGCAGAAACCAGCCGAAGGATTCCTCATTGCTCTGGTTTACAACGATGCCGTAATGGTAGCACCAGCCCAGGGCGTACGCGGCGTCCAGGTCGCCCGCCAGCGCGGCGTCCATCACGGCCTCGACGCCCAGCACGCGCAGCATGGTTTCGGGATCGCTGTCCCAGGCCCAGGCGTTATCCTCTTTGGATTGCGCGCCGGGCGCGCTGATAGGCTTTACGGTGGCTCGGGAGCCAGCGGGCCTTGCGGTGGGCACGGCAATGCGGGAGGGCTTTGCGGTGGGCGCGGTGACAGGCGCCGCTGCAGGCGCTTGGGTAGGCGCGGCAGTGGGAACGGCGGTGGGAACGGCGGTAGGCGCGGCGGTGGGCGCGCTGGTGGCCTTCGCGGTGTATACGCGGTAATAGTCCGACGCGGATCCGGAATGGCCTGTCACGACGTACTTGCTGATCCAGCGCTGGGCTTCCTGAAGGTTCTGATCGGTGCCGAGGCCCCAAGTGAACATATAGGCCGCGTTATACATGGCGAGCGGCACGCCGGCGTCCGCGGCGGAATACCACCAGATGGCGGCCAGCATGTCGTTTTTTTCGGTGCCGGTGCCGCTGAAATACATGTAGGCCAGGTCGCACATGGCGGCCGCGTTCCCGCTCTGGGCCTGCTGCTGCACCGAGTCAAAGCAGGCGGCCTCGGGGATATCCCAGTCATAATAGTACAGCAGCTCTTCCGGCTCGTTTCCCGCAACGACGGCGCTGAAAATATAATCCGGAGCTTTGGACGCGTCTTTGACGATGCCAAGGCGGGAATCGCCCGACATATAGGAAAGGCCAAGGTAAAACAGCGCACGCGGTTCGCTCGCCTTCGCCGCGCGCTTGAACCATTCTCCCGCGGCGGCATAGTTTTGCTCTGTGCCGTATCCGTAAAAAAACATGATGCCCACGTTATACATGCCCGTTGGGCTTCCGGCTTCGGCGGCCTTGTAAAACCACACGGCGGCCAGGGCGTCGTTCTTTTCTGCGCCGATGCCGTTGCGGTAGATTTCACCAAGTCTGTTCATGGCCTCGGCGTCTCCGGAATTGGCTGCGCGCTCCAGAGCGGCTATATCCTCGCCAAGTCCGGTCAGGCAGAGAGCGCAAAGAATGACGGTAAGAAGGATGGAGATTGCCTGTTTCATCGGTCTTGCCTCCTTCGGTTATACGGTCTCAAAAATCAAAATCGTTTTTTATATTGTAGCATGGGCGTTATAAGGCGTCAATCTCTATATTTAACGCTTTTCAGACGGTGAAACCTTTGGTATAATATACAAAATACCGTATGACGAGGAGGCGCTTATGCAGCCAGCCGATATCGCCGCCCTGGCGCGGCGCGTGCAGGAGAATATCAGCCGCGTGATCGTGGGCAAGGAGGAAATGCTCACGCTGATGCTTTCGGCGCTCATCGCCCGGGGTCACGTGCTGCTGGAGGACGTGCCGGGCACCGGAAAGACCGTGACGGCCCGGTCGCTGGCAAAATCGCTTTCAGCCTCCTTCAGCCGCGTGCAGTTTACGCCCGATCTGCTGCCTTCGGATATCACCGGCACCCGGGTCTACCAGCCCGATAAGGGCCAATTCCTGTTCCATCCCGGTCCTGTGTTTGCCCAGATATTATTGGCGGATGAAATCAACCGCGCCACGCCGCGCACTCAGAGCGCATTGCTTGAGTGCATGGAGGAACGGCAGGTCACCGAGGGCGGCGTCACCTATCCGCTGCCCGCTCCCTTCCTGGTGATCGCCACCCAGAACCCGGTGGAAACGGCGGGCACCTTCCCGCTGCCCGAGGCGCAGCTGGACAGGTTTCTGATGAAGCTTACCCCGGGCTATCCCGATGAAAACGAGGCCATGGAGATCATGGCGCGGTTCATGGGGAACCAGCCGCTTGAGGAGCTGCAGCCTGTGTGCGGCTGCGACGAGCTGCTGGAGGCCCAGGCGTCGCTTTCGCTCTGCGAGGTGCAGGAGGACGTGCGCCGCTATATCGCCGCCCTGTGCCGCCGCACCCGGGAGGATGAGCGCGTGCAGCTGGGCGTCAGCCCCCGCGGCATGCTGGCGCTGCTGCGCGCGTGCCAGGCGCTGGCGCTTATTCAGGGCCGCGCCTTTGTGATCCCCGACGACGTGCAGCGCCTGGCCGTTCCGGTGCTGGCGCACCGCGTGATCCCCAAGGGCTTTTCGGGCCGCGGCGAAGCCGCCCGGCAGGTGGTGCGCGAGGCGATAGAAGCAGTGCCCGCTCCCACCGAAGCGCGCTGATATGGATATCCTGCTGGCCGTTGCCGTGTTCATTGGGCTGGCGCTCCTGCAAAGCCTGCTCATCTCCCGTCTGGGCCTCCGGGGCTTTTCCTACCGGCGGTCTTTTTCCGCTGCCGACGCCGGCGTGGGGGACAGGATAGCCTTTGTGGAGGTCATCGCCAACCGCGGCTTAATGCTGCTGCCCTGGGTGCGGGTGGAGGCCCACATGCCCGCCTCCTTTGGCTTTCAGACACGGGAGGAGGTGGAGATCCGGGGCGAGCACTACCACAAGAGCGTGTTCACGCTGACGCCCATGAGCCGGGTGACGCGGCGGCACCAGGTGGTTTGCCGCAGCCGGGGGCATTTTTGCCTGACCCAGGCGTCCGTGACGGCGGGCGACCTGCTGGGGCTGAGCGCCGTGAGCAGGGATGTGGACGCGCCTGCCGAAATCTATGTGTACCCTGCCCTGCTGAGCGAGGACGCCCTGCCCCTGCCCGCCACCCGCGCCCAGGGCGATGTCATCGTCAGCCGCTGGATCCAGCCCGACCCCTTTCTGGTGAACGGCATCCGGGCCTATCGGCAGGGCGATCCCCTGCGGGATATCCACTGGGCGGCCACGGCGCGCACCGGCCAGATGCAGGTGAAGACCCATGATTATACCGCCGATCCACGGCTCATGGTGCTGATCAACGCCCAGCGCACGGAAAACCAGTGGGGCGATTTGATGGATTATGAGCAGGATCAGATAGAATACGCCATTTCGTTGGCGGCCACGCTGTGCCTGCGGGCGCTGGGACGGGGCTGCGAAGCCGGATTTGCCGCCAATATCCCGCTGGATGAGGAGGAGAGCTGGGCGTTCTCCGCGCCTGGCCGCGGAGCCGGGCGAGCGCAGGCGCTGCTGCGGGATTTTGCCCGCCTGCGCATCCGGCGGGTATGCTCTTTTCCCACCTTCCTGGAGCAGCTGCCGCCGATGGAGAACACCGATTTTGTGATCATTTCCTGCTACGACAGCGAAACCATCCGCCGTCCCATGGAGATCATGCGAATGATGGGCAATACCGCCACGCTGTACGTGCTGCCCGGGGAGGCCGATCATGCGTAAACCGATGCTGGCCCTGGGGGGCTTCCTGCTGACGGCGCCGGTGTTCCTGCTGGCCGGGGCCGCGCTGACGCCTGACCGCATGGCGATATGGCTGCTGCTGCCCGCCCTGGCGGCGCTGCTGCTTCCGGCCCTGGCGCAAAAGGACCGGGCCGCCCTGGCCATCGCCGAAAAGGCCGCCGGGGATTTGAGCGAATTGGTGCTGGCGCTCTTTCGGAAAGCGGGCCTGGAAACGGGGGAGTTGGCCTTAAACGGCAGCATCCTGCTGCATTGCCCCCAAATTCGCGACCGGGTGGAAACGCTGGTGCGCGAAAAGCTGCCAAAGGTGGA
>JAFUDW010000072.1 GCA_017464225.1 Clostridia bacterium
AAAGCGCTGTGACCCCTTTATCCCTGGAGGTTTTGCATGCAGACACCCACCAATGATCAAAATAATCCCTATGAGCAGCAGGGATTTACCTCGGTGCCCCCGTCCTATCCGGTCGAGCCCGAGCAGCCGTATTACCCGCCGCAGCAGCCCCAGGTTCCGGTGCAGCAGCAGGTGGGCCCCGGCATGCCGCCCCCCTACGCGCCGCAGCAGGGAAATTATGGCTACGAGCAGAGCGTGCCCCGGCAGGACGAGTACGCCCAGGACGCCTATATGCCCCAAACGCCCCCGCCGTTTCAGAACGCGCGCATGCCCTATCGCGCCCCCAAGGGCAGCAATTACAGCCGCATCAATATCATACTGGGGCTGATCATCGCCGCGCTGGTGGTGGTGCTTGGCGCTGTGGCTGTATCCCAAATGCTCAGCCGCAAGCAGAACCGCACGGCCATCGTGGCCGCCGGCACGCTGGGCTCCAGCTATACCGGCGACGCCGTGGTGGTACGCAATGAGGTCATGTACACGCAGGAGGGCATTTCTCAGATCGATTATATCGCCACCGAGGGCACGCTGGTGCGCCGCGGCGATAAGGTTTGCACGGTGTATACCAGCGGGTTCAGCAATAAGGAATGGACAACGCTGAACAATTACCGCACGCAGATCAAGGAATACCAGAAATCGCTGCTGGCCGCCACCAACGTGGAAAACGACGGCCAGCTCAAGCGGCTCAATACCGCCGTGCTCACCCGAGCCCAGGAAACCCAGCAGATGGTGCAGAGCCAGTCCGGCAACCTGATCAACCAGGAGAACCTGCTTTCCACCGATATCAGCGAGCGCTCGTATTATCTGAAACAGAAGTACGCCGACGATCAGAAGCTGAACCGCCTCTATGACGATGAAAAAACCCAGATGCAGCGCATTGAAACATGGACAAAGCCATTTGCCGCCGGGGATACCGGCATCGTCAGCTTCTATACGGACGGCTTTGAGCGCGTGCTGAACGCCAATACATACGAGGATTTTTCGCCCGTTGAAGTGCGGCAGATGTATAAAGGCGTGATCCCCGATACCGCCGCCCTGGGCCGCAACGAGGTGGCGGTATACCGCATCGTGCGCCAGGGCAGCTATACCGTGCTCATGCTGTGCGATGATCCCAGCTGGACGCCCACGGTGGGCGCGTCCTATGAGCTGCTGCTGGAAAGCTTTGATAATACGCGGGTTTCGGCCACGGTGGAATCCATCACTCGTTCGGAGGGCGAGCTGCTGCTCCGTTTGTCCATCCACAGCGAGGTGGCGCCGGTACTGTATATCCGCTCCTGCCATGTGCAATTGTCCGAGAGCATATACAGCCTGACCGTGCCCGCCAACGCCCTGACCGACGATCTGGGGCAGATCGGCGTGGTGGTGGTGCAGCCCGACGGCAACTACTTCCTGCCCGTGGAGGTCATCAGCCAGGACAGCCGGGAGGCCCATATCGTTCCCCTGCTCAACAACATCCTGTCCGAGGGTTCGGTCATCCTGGTATTCTGATAAAAAGCTGTTGCAATTTACATATTTTTTGTATATAATGATTAAGATATCATGAAGTTTTTATGGACAGGCATTTATGCCTGTTCCTTTATCGGGAGGTTTCAATGGCTTTTCGTGATTTGACCCGGGGGATCAAGAACTTCTTTGGCCCAAATAACCGTTTTTTCAACGGCGAGCGGGAGAGCGAACCGGTTTCCGAGAGCTATTACAGCCAGCAGGAGCCCCAGGGCTACGCGCCCGAGGCTGCCTATCAGCAGCCCCAGGAAAGCTATTATAACCAGCAGCCGCAGCAAGCCTACCAGCAGCCCTATCAGCAGCCGCAGCAGGCTTACCAGCAGCCGGGCTACCAGCAGGCGCAGCCCTATCGCGCGCAGGCCAATTATCAGCAGCCGCAGCAGCAGGCCTATGCCGGCGGCTTTCAGCAGCAGACCGTAAACCAGGCGTATGTGCCGCCCCGCAACCGCAGGGCCGCCCAGCATGCCCAGCCGGCCGAAAACGTGGTGCCCTTCCCGGGCTCCGCGTCCTCCGCGCAGCAGCCGCAGCAGCAGGCGCCCGCCGCGCCGCAGCAGCAGACAGGCGAGCAGAAAAAGACAGCCGCCTGCGTGATCAATGTGCGCAACATCGGCGACTGCCGCAGCGCTATCGGTATCCTTCGCGCGGGCGATTGCGTGATTGCCGTGATCGACAGCATTGCGGATCAGTCCGAAGTGCGCCGCTATGTGGATACGCTCAACGGCGCGTGCTTCTCCCTGGGCTGCACCATGACCCGCACCTCCTCCCGGGTGGGCGTGTATTTTCTGGCCCCCCAGAGCATGCAGGTGCTGACCGATCAGACCACCACCCAGATGAACGCCCAGTCCCGCGCGCCCCAGCGTCCGCGCAGCGCGCAGCCCGTGTTCCAGACCGCCTATGCCGCGCCCCAGACCTTTGCCCAGCGTCCGGCTTACGCGCAGCCGTATTCCGCGCCGCAGCAGACAGCCTACGCGCAGCCGCAGCAGACGGCCTATGCGCAGCAGCCCCAGGCGGGCTTTACCGCCCAGGAGGCGCCGGGCTTTGCCGCCGCGCCTGAACAGGAGCCCCAGGAGTACGCGCAGGACGCCGTCAACTGATCGAAAGGAGCCGTTCTTATGCCTATCACCGTGCCGATGATTGAGGAAAAGGAATTCAAAACCAAGGTTCGCGGGTACGATCCGGTGGAAGTGGATGAATTCCTGGATGAAATCTGCGATGAAATGATTGTGATGCAGGAGGAGATCGCCCGCCTGCAGGCGCAGCTTGCCCAGACCAAGCGCGATCTGGCCTATGTGCAGCCCGCTCCGCAGCGCCCCGCGCCGGCCCCTGTGCAGGATGTATCTGAAAGCGCGCAAAAGCTGATGGCCAACGCCCAGCGCCTGTACGATGAAACCATCGCCCAGGCCCGTGAGGAGGCCGCCGCCATCGTGGCCAAGGCCAAGGACAGCGTGAGCGACGAGCTTGTGGGGGAAAAGGCCGCGCTGGAGCAGCAGGTGAGCGAAATGCACGCCAACGCCAAGGCTTACCGCGATAAGATCATCGGTCTGATGGATGAGATGCGCTCCATGCTGGACGCGGCTGAACTGGACTGATCAGAAGGAAGCGAAAATACAATGAAAATTGTTATTGGCAACGATCACGTTGCGGTGAAAATGAAAAAGGAGATCACCCGCTTTCTGGAGGAAAAGGGTCACACGGTCATAAACGTGGGCACCGACAGCACCGAAAGCGCCGATTATCCCATCTACGGCGAAAAGGCGGCCCGTCTGGTGGCGTCGGGAGAAGCGGACTGCGGCATCCTGATCTGCGGAACGGGCGTGGGCATCTCGCTGGCCGCCAATAAAGTGCCCGGCATCCGCGCCGTGGTATGCAGCGAGCCCTACAGCGCCAAGCTCTCCAAGCAGCACAACAATACCAATATGCTGGCCTTTGGCGCGCGGGTCATTGGCGTCGAGCTGGCAAAAATGATCGTGGAGGAGTGGCTGAACGCCGAGTTTATGGGCGGACGCCATCAGCGCCGCGTGGATCTGATCATGGAAATTGAAAAGAACGGCCATCTGTGAGCCGATCGCATAACTGAATATACTGCATAAAATCGCCGAAGATCCGGCGATTTTTTCATTGGCGAAACTGCCTGCCGGGCCGCGGCGACGGCGGGTTTTCCGCCAAAACAGCGGCGTTTTTCCATCAAATTCCAATTATTTTGACCCTTTGCTTGACAGGCAATAAGATTCATCATAAAATGAATATAATTGGTGTTTTATAGGCTCCTGCGCTGCGTGACTTTGCAATTAAACACGGGAGGAAAAGAACCATGCTCACCATTGAAAAGCTGACCGATTACGGCGCGGATATCCAGTCCGGGCTGGCACGATGCATGAATAACGAGGGATTTTACCTGCGCCTGGTCAATATGGAGCTGGGCGACGCCAACTTTGCCAAGCTGAATGAGGCGCTGGCGGCGGGCGACGCCAAGGGCGCGTTTGAGGCTGCCCACGCGCTGAAGGGCGCGGCGGGCAATCTGTCGCTCACGCCCATCTTTGAGCCGGTGACCGCGCTGACCGAAAAGCTGCGCGGCGCCGATACGCTGCCTGATGTGGGGGATCTGCCCGAACGGGTCAGCAAGGCGTTTGAGGCGCTGAAAGCCCTGGCCGAGTAAGGGGATCTGCTGCTTCGCGGTTGGAGAGAGGGAACAAAGGAAATGGAAAAAACGTGGATTCAGGTATTCGGCGGCTTTGCCATCACCGTTGGCGACCAATGCTATGAAAATCTGCCGGTCAAAAGCCGCAAGGGCGTCAGCCTGCTGACCTATCTGGTGCTGCAGGATGGAAAGCCTGTTTCCAGTCAGCGCCTGATCCGGGAAATGTGGAGCGCTAAAACCAGCTATAACCCCGAAGGCGCGCTGAAAACCATGATCAGCCGCCTGCGCGCCATGCTCAACGAGCTCAACGACGGCTTGGGCGGCTGCATCCAGAGCACGCAGGGCGCTTACTGCTGGCAGTGCGGCGAGAACGTTCAGGTGGACGCCCTGGAGTTCACGCACCTGCTGACGCAGATCAAAAAGGAGCAGGACGCCGAGAAAAAACGGGGTATGTACCAGCGGATCCTGGATATTTATCAGGGCGACCTGAAATATACCAGCGATCTGGTGAGCGGGCTGATCCAGGCCAGCTGGATGCACCGGGAGTATCTGGAAGCCATGTACGCGTATGTGCGCCTGCTGCGGGAGGCCGACGCGTATCAGCAGATCTGCGACGTATGCAAGCGCGCGCTCCGGGTGGATGATCAGGATGACTTTTTCCGGGTGGAATACGTCCGCGCGGAGTGCGCCTTGGATCAGCAAAAGGAAGTGGAGGATGAATACAGCCGCCTGCTTTCGGCCCAGCGCAGAGAGCTGCAGGGCGCGGGCGATTACCGCAGCGTGGCGGAAGCGGGGCTGGCGCTGCAGGTCAGGCTGGAGGCCATCCGACAGGAACTGCATGAGCAGGGAGAGGAGCAGGAAGGGCCATTCTTCTGCGATTATCCTGCGTTTAAGGAGTTTTATAATATCCAGATCCGCAACCTGGAACGCTTGGGCTCCACCATGTTCCTGGGCGTGATCATGGTGGCCGGCAGGGACGGCGAGCTTTCCGACGTGAGCCGGGAGAGCGCCATGGCCGGGCTGCAGGAAATACTGCGCAGAAACCTGCGCAAGGGCGATATCGTCACGCGCTACTCGGCCAATACCATGGCCATGCTGCTGCCCACGGTGAGCTTTGGAACGGGCGGCATGGTGATGGAGCGCATCGAAGCGCTGTTCAGGGCTGAATATCCCAGCCCGCTGGTGACGCTGCACCATCGCATCACGCCGCTGGGCGCGGAATGAATAAAGGGAAAGCGGGTGTTTCATGAAACCAAAGCTGCGAATGCTCCTGGCCATACTTTTGCTGACGGCATCGCTGCTGCTTGGCGGCACGGCGCTGGCGGACAGCGCCATTTGGCCGTCCAAGGGCAAGGAAGTGAAAACCAGCGGGAAAATGAAGGTGGACGTGAGCAATACCGGAGACGGGTATTTTATGGCCGCCGTCCAGAGCAAAAACAAGCATAAGCTGAAGCTGCGCGTGGTCAAATCCGGCGAAACGCTGACCTATGACCTGAACGGCAACGGCGATTTTGAGGTTTTTCCGCTACAGATGGGCGATGGCAAATATGAAATATCGCTCTATGAAAACGTGTCGGGCAAAAAGTATTCCCAGGAGGGCAAGGTGACCGTCAGCGTTTCACTGCGGTCGTCAAACGTTCCCTTCCTGGGCCCCAACCAGTATGTGGGCTATACCAAGGCATCGGCGGCCGTGAACAAGGCTGCCGAGCTCTGCGCGGGTAAAAGCGGCAGGGACGCCTTTGACGCCGTGTGCAGTTTTATGAAATCGAGCTTCGTATATGATTACGTGAAGGCTGTGACCATCAAGGCCGGCGTGCTGCCGGATATAGACGGCTCCTATGCGAAAAAAATGGGCGTTTGCCAGGATCTGTCGGCCATCATGGCCTGTATGCTGCGCACGCAGGGGCTTCCCTGCAAGCTGATGATCGGCTATGCCGATAAGCAATATCATGCCTGGACGGTGACTGTTATCAACGGCGAGGAGGTCTTTTACGATCCCACCGCGGCGCTGAACGCCATTTCCAAGGTGAAGGAATATACGCTGGAAAGATTCTATTGACGGAGGCATGCCCGATGAAAAACAAAGAGAAAAAGTTCCTTTCCGCCGCTGAACTGAGCACTTTCTGCGGCCAGGTTGCTCTGATCCTGGAAGCCGGACTGCCGCTGTACGACGGCATGGAAACGCTGGCCGGCAACGAAAACGGCAGTGAAAACAGCGCTGTTTACGCCTCAGCCAGCCAGGGCGTTACCGAAACCGGATCGCTCTATGAGGCGCTGAAGGCCGACGATCATTGGCCCGATTACCTGGTGGAGATGGTGGGCATTGGCGAGCGCTCGGGACAATTGGAAAGCGTTATGCGCGGCCTGGAGGCGTATTACGCCCGGGAGGACCGCATCCGCTCCGCGGTCAGCAGCGCCATTACCTATCCGCTGGTGCTGGGCGCTATGCTGGTGGTCATCGTGCTCATCCTGCTGTGGCGCGTACTGCCGGTGTTCCGCCGGGTGCTCAGCAGCATGGGCGGCGGCATGAGCGAATCGGGCAGCATGCTGATGCGGTTGGGCGTGGCTGTGGGCTGGATCGTGCTGGCGCTGGTGGCGCTGGTGGTGATTGCCGTGATCGCGGGTATCCTGCTCATGCGCACCAAGCACCGGGAAAAGGTGATCGCCCTGATCCAGCGGGTTTTCCCGCCCTATCGCAGGCTCAATAAAAAGCTGTCGGCTTCCCGCGTGGCCAGCGTGCTTTCCATGATGCTGTCCAGCGGCTTCCCCACCGACGAGGCGCTGGAGATGACCTCCCATGTGCTGTCCGATCAGGAGGCCGCCGCCAAGGTATCCGGCATCCGCTCCGGGCTGGAGAACGGCATGGGCTTTGCCGACGCAGTGGCCGAAACCAAGATATTTGACGAGCTGCATCAGCGCATGCTCAAAATGGGCAGCGCTACAGGCCGGGAGGATCAGGTGCTGGGCAAGCTGGCCGTGCTGTATGAGGAGCAGGTGGAGGAGGGCATCAGCCGTCTGGTATCCATCATTGAACCCACGCTGGTCGCGCTTCTTTCCGTGGTCATCGGCGCTGTACTGCTCTCTGTTATGCTGCCCATGGCGGGCATTCTGTCCAGCCTGTGAGCGGGGCGCCTGAGTTTGACCGAAAGGAGACGGGCCGGTGAATAAACGGGATATATTGAAGCTTGCGGCCACGGCGGTCATGCTGGCGCTGGTGGTGCTGCTGATCGGCCGCGTGGGCAGCGTGCAGAGCCGGGAGGAAACCGAAACTGTACGCGAGGCCATTAAGAACGCCGCCATTACCTGCTATGCCGTGGAAGGCGCGTATCCTGATGATATTGAGTATCTTCGGGAAAACTACCATCTGGCATATAACGAGGATCAGTATTTTGTCACGTATGAATCCTTTGCCTCCAACCGGATCCCGGATATCTGGGTTACCGAAAGGGGGCGCAGATAATGAGGAAATATTTACCTTCCAGCCATAATATATCAGGCGCGTTCGTGTTTATGCTGCTGGGCGTTTTTGCCGTATTCTCCACCGTGATGGTGCTGCTCAGCGCTAATGTGTACAAGGGCACGGTGGACCGCCTGGCGGCCCATAACGCCATGCGCATCGCGCCGGCTTATGTGCGCAGCATGCTGCGCGCCGATGATGAAACCGGCGCCGTGAGCGTGCGGGAGGAAGCCGGGCTGACGACCGTGGTCATGGAAAACGAATATGACGGCGATGCGTATGTCACGCGGATCTATTGTTATGATGGAATGCTGTACGAATGGTTTTCGGATGCCGACCGGGAGTTTGTGCCCGAGGAGGGAGAAACGGTCTGCGCCTGCGGCGGGATGACGGCGGAGCTGCAGTCCGGCATGCTGACCGTCAGCCTGCTCAGCGGCGATCAATGGACGCGGGTGGATATCGCCCTGCGCGCGTATCGATGAGGTGATGGGATGAAAACTGGCAATCGAAGCAATGCCCTGCTGGTGGAGCTTTTGATCGTGGTCATGTTCTTCATGCTGGCCGCCACCGTACTGCTGCAGGTGTTCTCCGCCGCATCCGATCAGGGGAGCAAGGCGGGCCGCGTTACTCAAGCGCTGGTCAGCGCGCAGAACGTGGCTGAGCGCCTGTATGCCGCTGACGCGCCTGAAACGGCGTTGGTTGAAATGGGTTTTACCCGGCAGGGAAATATATGGACCCGGGACGACGGCGATTATGTGGTTGAGGCTGTCGTTGAAACCCAGGACAGACCCTACGGTATGTGGTTCCAGCAGGAAGTCCGCGTGGAAGCGGCGGGGGAAAGGCTGTTTACGCTGCCCTGCTCCCGGTATGAGGAGGCGAGGCCATGAGAAAGAAGAGTACGATCAGCTTTGGCCCAGGCGCCTCGTCGCTGGTCCTGATCTTTGTGGTGCTCAGCATGAGCGTGCTGGGCATGCTGGCGCTGATGAACGGGCGCAACGACGCGCGGCTCAGCGAGCGCAGCGCGCAGGTGATCGAGGCGGCGTATCGGCTGAGCGAGCGGGCTGAGGAACGGCGGGCGGAGCTGGATGGGCTGCTGGCTGAGGCCGGACCGGATGCTGATATTGAGGCGCTGCTGCCGGAGGATATGTACCTGGAGGATGGCGCGGTCTGCTGGCAGGAAACCGACGGCAGCCGGGTACTGGACTGCGCGCTGAAACTGCTGGACGCGGACACGGGCCGGCGCATGGTATGGCTTCGGCACGATCTGACCGCTGAAACGGAGGAAATCTGGGAATGATGGTTGAAATGCTGAAAAAAGCCGTGGAAATGCGTGGCTCGGATATTTTTCTTATCCCCGGCGCTTGCCCCATGGTGAAGGTGAACAACAGCTTTGTCAAGCTGTCGGAGGACAGGATGGCGCCTGCTGATTCCGAGCGCTTCATCCAGCAGATGTACGAGCTGGCCCACAGGGATTTTGCGCTGCTGAATCAGGAAGGCGACGATGATTTTTCCTTCGCGATCCTGAATGTCAGCCGGTTCCGCTGCAACGCGTATCGTCAGCGCGGTACGGTGGCGGCCATTTGCCGTATCGTCAACTTTGAGTTGCCCGATCCCAACGCCATGAGCATTCCGCCCATCGTGATGGATCTGGCGTCCCAGCGCAGCGGCATGATTCTGGTCACCGGCCCGGCAGGCAGCGGCAAGAGCACCACCCTGGCCTGCATGGTGGACAGGATCAATGCCACCCGCGAGGCGCATATCGTCACCATTGAGGATCCCATTGAGTATCTGCACAGGCATAAGAAATCGTTGGTGAGCCAGCGCGAAGTGCCCAATGACGCCGCCACCTTTTCCCGTGCGCTGCGCGCGGCGCTGCGTGAAGCGCCGGACGTGGTGCTGCTGGGCGAGATGCGAGACCTGGATACCATCCGCACAGCCATTACCGCTGCCGAAACCGGGCATTTGCTTTTGTCCACGCTGCATACCATTGGCGCGGCCAAAACGGTGGATCGCATCATCGATACCTTCCCGCCGGAGCAGCAGGCGCAGATCCGTGTGCAGCTGTCCATGGTGCTCAAGGCCGTGGTTTCTCAGCGGCTGGTGCCTACGGTGGATGGCGGACGCGTGCCGGTATTTGAGGTGATGACCGTGAACGCCGCCATCCAGAACATGATCCGCGACGGCCGAACCCACCAGATCGACAATGTGATCTACAGCGGCAGTGATAAGACCATGCTTTCCATGGACGCCGAGCTTCAGCGCCTGGTGCGCGCGGGCCGCGTTTCACGGGATATCGCTTTGCTCTATGCCGCCAACCCCGATACGCTGTCAAAGCGGATCTGATTTGGTTTGCCGGGGGAGAGGACGTTAAGGAGCGCTGCTCCTTAAAAACCCTGCCAGTTGCGGATGTTGCTTGCGTGCTTTTTCAAACAACTTTCCGCAGTTGATTGAAGTAGGATTGTCGCAAAGAGCGCACCGGAAATACGCGATCAACAAAAATAACCCAGACTCGAGCAAGCTCGGTCTGGGCGTTTCTGTATGCTCGCTATGACGCTGTCGCGTCATTGACGTCGGCAAGCCGCCATCATCTCTGGGGCGAAATAACGCGATGAAAAGTTGAATCCGAAACCCAGCCTGAGGTAGGCACGCGCTGCGGGCCGGAAGGTCCCGGATGCGGAGGCCCTTATCGCATCTCCCGCTGATATACGCTTAATCTGGGCTTTCTGTCAGTTCATATACTCTCCGTTATAGGTTACCAGTACGGCGCTGCGCACGCCGGGCAGGTCGTTCAGCGCGTGCATAAAGGCGGTATCCTCGCCCTTGAGGCGAATATCCACGGTCAGTTCAGTTCCTTCGGGACCGACGCGCTTGGATTTGACGCGGCTGCGCTTTACCTGCTGTTTCAGCAGCGCCATGGCCTCATCTTCCGCCGCCGCACCGTCCAGATTGAGCACCAAGATATAAGGCACGCCGTTGGCGCGGCCCCGGGTGAGCAGCAGGATAACCAGGCCGATGGCCAGCGAGCCCACCACGGCCACGCCCGTCATGCCCGCGCCCGTGGCGATGCCGGCCGCCACAGCCCAGAACATGAACATGATATCCATGGGTTCTTTGATGGAGGTGCGGAAACGGATGATGGACAGCGCGCCCACCATGCCCAGCGTCAGCACCACATTGCTGGTGACCACGCACAGGATCATGGCGCTGACCATGGTGATCGCCACCAGGGTAACGCCGTAAGTCATGGTATACATGACGCCCTGGTAGGTGACGCGGTACAGCGCGGCGATAAACATCCCCAGCAGCGCCGCGGCCAGCAGGATCAGCAGCGTATCCGGCAGCGAAAAGGCTACGGCCTTTTCAAAAAAGCTCAGGGAAAACAGTTGGCTCAGCACGTTGTTCATTGGTATACCTCTCAATCGAAGGAATGGCAGGCTTCAAACTTGGAAAAACTCATGGGCCTGCATTGACAGCAGGTGATATCGCGGATGATCTCGGGCAGATAGTTGTCAAACTTGACCTCCAGCAGCACAAAGTCATTGCTCTGCGTCCGGGGACGAGGCTGAATGGGGGACAGGAAATCCACATCCCACAGCCCGGTGCGGATATCCGAATCCAGCGTGACCCGCACATTGCCTGGCCCATATACATAAGCCTCCCGATTATAGTGAACCTGCACGCTGGGCGCCATGAGCTCTGTGCGCATTTTCAGGTATAACTCGCGTATCAGCGCGCGGTCGCAGTCCGCCATCCATAGGATATCCCCAGCCATCAGCCGGTCGATTTCGGGCCGGGTCAGCGTGCAGCCCACCTTATCGCACAGTGAGCCCACCTTGCTTTTGCGTTCCAGGCGAAAGAAAAAACGGTTATCGTTATAATAGCGGATGCGATACTTGTGGCGTACGGGCATCCCCACCTGCTTTTCGGTCAGCGCTGTTCGTGTGGGGGTATCCAGGTATATGCTGTGTATATCATAGGTGCCGTCCGGCCTGGCATAAGGATCGCGCCGCATCACGGCCTGCAGCCGTACCCGCAGGGCGGCGGCTTCGGCGGGCAGCAGGCGGCTTTTGATCTCGTGGCGCATGGCGGCTCCTTCCTTTGCGTTCAATTTCGCTTATTGTACCACGAAACAGCCTGAACCGCAAGCGTTACGCCTTGCTCCGGGGTCCCTTGGGCAGCACCACCCTGAGCTCCACGGCGGTTTCATAATCGCAAACCTCGCAGCGCGCGTCCAGTCCGGTATCACGAAGCTGCTGTACGATGCCCCGGATGGCGTTGACGTACAGCCGCGGATCGCGTGCAAGGCTGATCAAACGCCGATGGCCAACGGGCACGGGCAAGCGCTCCAGCGCTTTTGATACCAGCTGCTCGGTCTTCTGCACGCTGAGCCGCTGAGCGGCAGCCTGTGCGGCGACGCGCAGCCGCGTCTCCTCCCCCGGCAGAGGCAGCAACGCCCGGGCATGACGCTCACTGAGGCCGTTTTCGGCAATGATCTCCCGGACGGAAGGCTCCAGTCGCAGCAGCCGCAGGCGATTATTGACGGTGGGCAGACTCTTGCCCAGCAGCCGCGCCAGCGTTTCCTGGGTCATGCCTTGGCCGATAAGCCTGGAATACGCCTCCGCCTCCTCAAAAAAATGCAGGTTCTGCCTCTGTACGTTCTCCACCAGCGCCAGCAGGGCGCTTTCAGCGTCGTCAGCGGGCAGGATAAACGCTTCGATGTGCGTATGCCCCAGCAGCTTGCAGGCGCGAAACCGCCTTTCGCCCATGACCAGCTCATATCCCGCGGGCAGCGGGCGCACGGTGATGGGCTGCAAAAGGCCGTTTTGCCGGATGGACGCGGCCAGCTCCATTAATGAAAAATCGTCAAATGCCTGCCTGGGCTGCAGACGGTTGGGCACGATGGAATCCATGGCCAGCCAGCACAGCTGGCGGCCAGCGGTCTGTATTGCCGTGTTTGCGCGCATGTGCGCCTCCCGTTTCCGTTTGATGGGGGCGCGGCGCCCACCGGGCGGTCTCCCTCTTACCTCCCGGCGGGCCGTTCCCGCGCCCTTGCCCTTTGTTTCTATAAAAAACCGCAGCCTCCTGCATGGAAGGCCGCGGTTTCGTTCGACAGGAAATGGAGATTATTGTGCTTTTCCTTGTGATTTGGCAGTTTTCCCCAGCGGATCCTTGGCGGGCGTGCCGCTTTTCCGCGGATATTGCCGAAGGGTTTTTTTGAGCTTGATAAAGGGCTGTACATAATGCTCGCGGCCTTCGATGGGCAGGCGCGCCAACGGTTCGGCCTTCGCGCCCAGGATATGGGCGGCCTTTTCTCCGCTTTCCAGCTCTTCGGTCACCGCCGGCCCTTTCCAGCACAGCGCCCGGCCGCCCAGGCGCACAAAGGGCAGCAGATATTCGCACAGCACGTTCAGCGGGGCCACAGCCCGGGCCGCGGCGATATCAAAGCATTCCCGCAATTCACCCCGGGCGGCGTCCTCAGCCCGGGCGTGGAGAACGGCAACATTGCGCAGCGCCAATTCCTGACAGACCGCCTGTAAGAAATCGCAGCGCTTGCGCTGGGCGTCCAAAAGGGTGACGCGCAGGTCGGGCCGCACGGTGGCGAGCGCCATGCCGGGAAAGCCCGCGCCGGTACCCACGTCGATGAGCGAAGCCCCGTCGGGAAACCAGTCGGCATGCGATAGGGGCAAGAGCGAGTCGCCGTAATGCCGCAGGGCCATTTCCTCTTCCGGCACGTTGGTCAGATCCATGCGGCTGTTCCAGTCCAGCAGCAGGGCATGGTAAGCGCTGAGCTTGCGGCAGGCTTCCCCGTCCAGCACGATCCCGGCGTTTTGCAGAAGGATATTCAGTTCCTCAATCATCTTTTTCCTCCGCGCGAATACGCAGCAATTGAAGCATGGTTTCCTCCAGCGCCCCTTCCAACGGCAATTGGCCGCTTTTGACCAGGTATTCGGTCTCCATACAGGCGTCGCACATGGCGTGCAGCTGCTCCTCGGTGTAGCGCGTCACCTGGTTATACAGCTGCCGTACGGCAAAGGGCGGCGCGCCGATCTTGGAAGCGATGGCGTCGGGCTGCATGCCTCCGGCGCGCAGGAGCCTGACGGACAGCAACCTGCGGCACTCCCCCTGCAGCAGCGCCAGCAGCATCAGCGGCTCCTCACCATCCTTTTGCAGGGCATGGGCCAGGGTAAAGGCGCCTTTGGCGTCGCCGCGCATCAGTGTATTGGTCAGGTCATAGATCCGGTAGGCCGTGGTGCGGGTACATACGGTGTCGATATCCTCGGGCAGGATCTCAGCCCTGTCCCCGGCAAAGGCCGCCAGCTTCTGCAATTCGCTGGACAGGGCATACAGATCGTTTCCCGCCGTGAAGGTCAGCTTTTGGCAGGCGGAAGCGCTGATCTGCTTGCCCAGCTTTTTCAGCGTTTGGGCGATCCAGCGGGTCATCTCCCGATCCTCCAGCGGCGTGAATTGCACGATCTCAGCCGTTTTTTTCAGCTGCTGGTACAGCTTTTTCCGGCCGTCGGCCTTATCCCGCACATAGAAAACGATGCAGGCGGTATCCGGCGGATTTTTCAGATAGTCCGATAGCGCGGCGGCGCTGCGACCTTCGTCATACCCCTTAGCTTTTCCCTGCAGCATGCCGCATTCCTGCACCACGACCAAACGCCGCTCAGCCATGAAGGGCAGCGTTTCGGCGGCGGCGATTAGCGTATTGGCGTCCGGATCAATGAGCCGGGTCTCGTTGATATCTTCCAGCCCCTGCGGCAGCATACGCCCGCGCAAAGTCTCCAGCGCCGAGCGCTTGATATACTCTTCAGGACCCTCCAGCACATAGCAGGGGCTTATTTTCCCCTGGCTGACCTGTTCAAAAAAAGTACGGCGTTCCATGAAAACTCCTTATTTCAGAAAACAGCGGATCGAAGCCTGCCCGTTCCGCACAGTTAGCGTCAGCGCGCCGCCTGCATTGGTATCATATACCAGAACGCCGGCCTGCGCAAGCCTTTCCAGCGCCGCGTCGCTGGCCCTGCGGGTGCTGATCAGCGCCAGGCTGGGCGAAACGGCGCTGAGAAACCGCTCTCCGGTGCTGGACGCAGAGCCGTGATGCGCCACGCGGAGCACCTGGGCTGGCTGGGCGGATCGCATTTCGTAGGCGCCGCTCACATCGCTCATGTGCAGCATCGTGATGCCGTCCAGGTCGATCCGCAGCGCCATGGCAAAATCATTGCCGTCGCCCAGCGGGTTGGCCCCGCCGGCTTCGGGCCAAAGCACGTCGATGGAAACGCGCGCTGTTTCCAGCCTGTCGCCGGCGGAAAGCAGTTTGGTTTCCACGCCCGCCTCCTGAAGCTGGACAAGCAATTGGCGGCAGGAATCAGCCACCGGCGTGACCAGCGCTTCGGTGGAAAGGTAAACGGTGCCAATGGGCACACGCTGGCGCAGCAGCTCGCTGAGCCCCAGCGCGTGATCGGCGTGCAGGTGGGAAAGAATCACCGCGTCGGCCCGCCGGCCTTCGGACAGCAGATACGACGCCACGTCGCCGCCAAATTCGCCCGCGTCAATGACGATCGTCTGGCTGCCATCCTCGATCACCGCAGCGTCGGCGCTGCCCATGCTGAACTGGATATAGCGTACGTCGGTATTGCGGGTAAGCGCTATGGCTGCCGCGCTGCCGGCCAGCAGGAGAAAGGCAGCGATCACGCGCGTCCACCCCTTGAACAGCACGTACCGGGTGCACAGCACCAGCGCGGCGACTATGGCGGCCATGGCGTAAAACGGCAAGCGCGGCACGGCGAAAGAGGCGAAGGGCAGCGCGCCGCTCCAGCGCACAGCAGCCGTCAGTACGGCGCAGAGCAGGGAAGTCAGCCTGCCCAGCAGCAGCGCGGGCGCCATCCAGAGAAAGCTGACCGTCAGGGTCAACAGGATCATCGGAAGCAGGACGGTGACAAGCAGCACGATCATCGGGCTGATCACAAGGCCGATCAGAGAAAGCCGGTGGTAATACCAGGCCACCGGCAGCGCAGCGCCCAGCGAAGCGCACAGCGTGGAGCTGTATGCGCTCAGCAGCGTCCGCAGCCAGGGACGGCGAAGCCTGCGCAGACCGCGGTTCATGCGGTCGCCCAACAGGATCAGTCCCAGCACGGCGCCAAAGGACATCTGGAACCCGGCGGAAAACAGATCGATGGGGCGAAGCAGTAGAATGATCAGGAAAGCGACAGCCAAAGCCGTCAGCTTATCGGGCCGACGCCGGAGGATGCGCCCGGACAGCGTATAGGCCATCAGCAGCGCGGCACGCAGGACGGCGGCCTGCATGCCCGCCAGCATGCCGTACAGCGTCAGCAGCACGGCGCTGATCATGAGCATTACGGCTTGGGAGGGGGAGAAGCGGCGGAGCAGCGCCAGGATACAGGAGAACAGGATCATCACGTGCAGGCCGGAAACGGCCAGTACATGGGCCACGCCCGCCAACTGGAAGCTTTCGGCCAGATCCTCGGGCAAGTCGCCTTTTTCGTTCAGCACCAGGGCCGCCGCCAGCGAGCCGTGATCGCCTAACAGCGTGTCCAGCCGAAGACGCAGCGCCTGGCGAAGGCGGATAAGCGGGCTGGCAGGCGCCGTTTGCCCTGAGGGCGTCAGCGTTAAATCGCTGCAGCCCGTGACGCCTATCGTGACGCCCTTTTGCAGCAGGTACAGCCGAAAATCAAATCCGTGGGGGTTGCTCTGTTCCATGGGATGATATACGCTGCCGGTAAAGGTCGCTTCCTGTCCATCCATAGGCAGCGGCGCGTCTGGCGCATCGGGCCAATACGTCCAGTAAGCGCTGTATGCGCCGGCGATGCCCGTCAGCCGAACGTCGGCCAGATAGACCGATATCCGGCCATCCTTTTCCCGGACCGAGGCTTCGCCGCTGACCCGGGCCGAAAGGGCATAGGTGCCTTCGGGCGGGAGAGCGGGCTGGGCCGCCATGCACCGCAGCATGCCCAGCAGCAGGGCGGCGGCCATGGTAGGCAGATATACCGATCTGCGCAGGCTCTTGAGCAGCAGCGCGCACAGCAGGCACAATCCCAATCCGGACAGCCAGAGCGCTGTTCCCATGGACCTCCAGCCCAGAAAAACGCCCGCGCCAAAAGCCAGTGCCAGATGCACAAGCCAGCGGCGCGGACGATAGGACAGCATATCAGAAGGAGATGGTCAGCCCGGGCTCGGCCAGGGCCGCCTGGGGATAAACCTCACGGGCTTCGCGCAGCAGGATATCAAGCGCGCTGCCCGGCGTGAAATGGGTCAGCAGCAGATGGCGCGCGCCGGCGTCCCGGGCGGCCTCCGCCGCCAGACGGGCGCTGAGATGCGGCTTATTTTCAGCCCATAGGGCGTCAGTAAAACAGGCGTCGGCCAGCATCAGGCCGCAGCCCCGGGCGAAGGATGGAAGCCCCGGGCATGTATTGGTATCGCCCGTATAGCAGAAGGCTTTTCCGTTTTCCTCAAAGCGCGTGGCAAAGCAGGGCACCGGATGGCGCACGGCCATGGCCGTCATCCGCAGGCTGCCGATCATGCCGCCCTCGCCGATATCCCGCAGGTCAAAAGCGCTCGCCAGCAGCCCGTGGGTTTCGGAGGGCTCCATCGGCGCGTAAACGGGCAGCTTTTGCTTGCCCTGCATGCGGTAGATCAGGGGGAGCATATCACTCATATGGTCATAATGCAGATGGGACAGCACGATCGCGCTCAATTCCTCGGGCGGCATGACGGCGGTGAGCGCGGCAAGCACCCCGGCGCCGCAGTCCAGCAATACCCGGGTTTCTCCGCTTTCCAGCAGGTAGCCGCTGCACGCGCCGCCAGCCTCGGGATAAGGGCCGTTACAGCCCAGAACGGTCAACCTCATTTTCGTTTTCCTTTCCAAGATATCCGCGCAGCGAGAATGCGCAGGCGACGGCGCAGGTGATCAGCAGCCCCAGGGTAAGGCTTATCTCGCGATCCGAAAGCAGCAGCACCACGGCGTTATACAGACAATGGAGCAGGGCGCTGCCCCAGTAACCATGCCGCCGATATCCCAGGCCCAGCACAACGCCTACCAGGATCAGCGCGGGGAAGGCATCCCAGCGGAAATGCAGGACGGCAAAGATCACGGCGGCAAGCCATACGCCCACCCGGGGCAGACGCCTGCACAGCGCGCTTTGTATCAGGCCGCGGAAAAACAGCTCCTCACACAGGGCGGGGATCGCGGCCACCGTCAGGAGCGCCAGCGCCCATTGGGCGGCCGACCGCGCTTGAGGCAGGGCCTGTTCAGCGCCTGTATATCCGGTGGCGGAGTAAAGCAGCTGCGCCCAAAGCGAGGCGATCACCGATACCACCACCGCGCCGCTGACCGCCAGCAGCACGCTGAAACTGGCGGCGGGGATCCCCGGGAGGAAGCAATCCCTCCGAAAAGCCTGCAGCCGTTGGGGACGGGCCGCCAGGATCAATAAGGCGGGCAGGGCAAAGGCGAATACCTGCTGCGCAGCGTTGAATGCGTATACCGCCAGAGCGGTTCCGGTATCGCGCCAATACATCGCGTACAGCAGCGAGCCGCCCACAACGCCCAGCGCCGCGCTGATGACAGCCCCGATCCAGCACAGCACAGCGCGCCCGTTACGCCAGCTCATATACGCTGCCCACATGGTCGCGCCAGGCCATATCCACCATGATATCGCTGCCGATCTCCAGCCCATGGGCCTGCATGGCCTCGCACACCGTCCGCATGGCAAGCTCGGGCGTGTTGTTTTCATGGCTCAGGTGACCCAGCACCACATGGCGCACACCGGTCTGGTACAGCATCCAAAGCGCTTCGGCGCAGGCTTCGTTGCTCATATGGCCATGTCTGCCCAGAATGCGGTTTTTCAGCGCCGCTGAGTAACGTTCGTTGGCATGCAGCATATCGATATCATGGTTGCTTTCCAATACCAGGATATCCACGCCGCTGAGGGCGTCGTACGCCTTGGGGCTGAAATACCCCATATCGGTGGCGGTGGCCACGCTGCATTGACCGCAGAACAGCCGGAAGCCCACCGGGTCTGCGGCATCGTGGGGGATGGCGAAGGGCAAAATGGAAAAATCGCCCAGGAAAAAGCTTTCGTTTGTTTCAAACTCCCTGTGCAGCGGCGGCGCGATGGCGCCGATCTGCCGCTCCATGGCCGCCCATGTGCGGGCGTTGGCGTACACCGGCAGATGATACTTTCGGCTCAGGATGCCCACGCCCTTCACATGGTCGCTGTGTTCGTGGGTGACCAGAATGCCGTTCAGCGTTTCCGGCAGCACGCCGATGCTGTTCAGCGCTTCGCTGACCGTTCGGCCCGACAGCCCGGCATCGACCAGGAGACGGGTGTTTTCCGCTCCTACAAACAGAGAGTTCCCGCTGGAACCCGAAAAAAGCGGACAAAAGGTAAGTGACATTTTCTTGTTCCTTTGGTGCAGTATTACGATGATATTATACCTTTTTTTCCGTGTCCGTGCAACAAATAAAAAAGAGCCCGGAAATCCGGGCCCAACGCGGTAGACTGATCGAATTACGCTTCGGCAGGAGCGCCCACAGGGCACACGCCGGCGCAAGCGCCGCAGGAGATGCACTTATCGGCATCGATTACGTACTTGCCATCGCCTTCGCTGATCGCGCCAACGGGGCATTCGCCTTCGCAGGAACCGCACATGATGCATTCGTCGCTGATCTGATAAGCCATAGTCTTTTCCTCCGTTTTATCGTAGATTAAGGTGTTGTTCGCTCCTTATGTGCACATGATAGCACTTCGCAGCGCGGTAAGTCAACACAAACCGATATTTAATATTGACTTAGCGTTTGCTAACTTTATTCCTCCAGCGGTTTCAGCTTTTGCAGATCCAGATGATAATAATGGGTGGCGGATTTCAGGCTTTCCCGGAAGGACATGAGCTGATCCACCGTAAGCACCTGATAGCCCCGGGCTTTGATCTCGGGCAGGATGGTTTGAAGCGCTTCCACCGTGGTGGGATGGGTATCGTGGAACAGGATGATGGCGCCGTTTTCCAGATGGCCGATCACCTCGTTATAGATCTTTTCGGCGTTCTGGGTTTCCCAGTCCCGGCTGTCGATCGTCCAGGTGGCGATGTACATGCCCAGGGCATTGCATGCGCTGTAAGCCGAAGGGCCCACCCGGCCGTAGGGCGGCCGCAGCCATTTGGCCAGGGTGCCGGTCTGTTCCAGCACAATGTTCTGGCATAGCTCCAGATTGCGCACGATGGCGTTGCCGTCCATCTGGTTCAGGTCGTTGTGCCGCCAGGTGTGCAGGCCCACCTCGTTTCCGCTGTCGTATACCGCTTTCACCAGTTCGCGGTTTTGATCCATAGCGGTGCCCACCATGAAAAAGGTGGCTTTGCAGTCGTTTTCCGCCAGGATATCCAACACCGGCTGGGTATAGTCCGCCGAAGGGCCGTCGTCAAAGCTCAGGGCAACGGCGGGCTGAATGCGGGGATCCAGGATCTCGCTTCCGGCCAGCGCCGGAATGCTGAAAAGCAGCAGCGCGAAAAGCAAACAGAGCGTCTTTCGTACCATGAAAATCCTCCTCTTGTTATTCCTGACAGAACGCGTACATGCCGATGGCGGCGGCCACCGAAAGGTTCAGCGAATCGATTTCACCGTTATGGGGGATGCGCACGGGCTGCCCCAGGCGGGAAAACGCCGGCGGCAGGCCGCTGCCTTCGTTTCCCATGATCAGGGCGAAGGGCGTTTTCCTGTTCCGTACGGCCTCGGACAGCGGCACCGAAGCGTCCAGCATGAACGGATAACACATATGATGGGGAAATTGCGCCCGGTATTGTTCAAAATCGTCGTAATACCGCAGGTTCAGCCCGAAAATAGCGCCCATGCTGGCCCGCACCACATGGGGATCAAAGGCGTCCGCGGCAGGGCGGATGATGGCGATATCCCGATAGCCGAAGCCCAGGGCTGTGCGCAGCATGGTGCCCAGATTGCCCTTATCGCTGGGGTTATGCAGCACCAGGTGATTGCCGTCCGTCAGCGCGCCCTGGAACTTATCAAACACCACGGCGGCAAAGCAGTTTTCCTTGCTGGATACGCGGGAAAGCGCCTTGTCGGCGATCTCCTCCCGCACGTGATACTGTCTGCAGGACGCCCGGAGCGCCGACAGCCCCTGGCTGTCCTCGGCTTTGGAGGATACCAGCAGCCGCCGGGCCAGATCGGGGCGCTTTTGCATGAGCTGGCTTGCAGGAAAGAGCCCCAGGGCGTAGCTGTAATCAAGATCGCGGGAATAGGCTTCCAGGCTGGGCATGGCTTTCCTCCTTTTCCAATATTGTTTTGAGCTCGCTGAGCTGCCCGATAACGCAGTCGATGGGCATATCGTCGGGTACCCTCCGGCCATGGGGATTGAAAAAGCAGGTTTTCATGCCAAAACCGATGCCGCCCGCCATATCGGAGGTCAGGCTGTCGCCCACCATGAGCGTCTCCTCGGGCCGCAGCGCGGCCTTTTGTCCGGCGTTCAGCCGCGCCATGCTCCTTTCAAAGAACGGAAGCGCGGGCTTTTGAGCGCCGATCTCCTCCGAAACGAATAGATGATGAAAGTATGGCAGGTATCCCGCAAGCTGGAGGCGGGACTGCTGCTGGGCTAAGGGCCCGTTGCTGGCGGCGCAAACGATAAAGCGCTGCGAAAGCCATGGCAGCAGCTCGCCAGCGCCGGCTACGGGGATGGCGCTGACCGCCAGGGCGTTCCGGAAATAGATTTCAAAAGCCCGGGCGTCGCCTTTGATCCCCAGCCTTGCGAACACAGCCTGCCAGCGCAGGTCGATCAGCTGCTCACGGACGATTTCTCCCCGCTCGATCTGCTGCCAAAGCCGGTTGTTGATCTGCTTGAAGACGACGTACATGCCATCCTCATAGGGAGGCAATCCAAATTGCCGGAAGCCTTCCCGCATGCAGGACTGCACAAAGGCGTCAAAATCCAGTACCGTGCCGTCAATGTCCAGAAAGACCGCCCGGATCATGCGCCTTCATCCTCCAGCAGCATGCCGATGATGCGGATGGCCGCTGCCTTTCCGTTTTCACCTACCTCGCCCACGGGGCCCACGCAGGAGGGACAGCCGTGCTCGCAGGCGCAGTCCTGTGCGATCAGGCGGGCGTGGGTCAACAGGGTATCCCGCATCTTGTACGCCTTTTCGGACAGGCCCACGCCGCCGGGACAGTTATCGTACAATATGATCGTGGGCTTTTCGGTGAACGGACACTTGACCTGATAGCTGACCGCCACGTCCCGGGGCGAACACATCAGATACAATGGGGCCACGATGCGCAAAAGGTTGGCGATGCCCATCATGCCGTTTTGAAGGGTATCCTTATCGAACTGTGCCGCGTATTCGTCTTTCAGCGTCCACCATACCGCCGTGGTGTGCATTTCGCTCTCGGGCAGCATGACCGGACCGAATCCCAGGTTTTCGCCGGTATCAAACTTCATTTTTTTGAACAGCTTGGTGATGGCGGTCACCTTGACCTCGCCCCAGGCGGCGTTTTCTTTTTGTTCGGCGATATCCAGCAGGCTCAGGCTCACGTTCAGATCGGCGTCGGTGTAATAATCCACCTCCACCCGGCGGACGAAGGCCTTGCAGGCGTCCCAATCCAGCTTTTCCACCTGATACTGCACGCCCTCATGCAGATAAATGGCGTTTTCGTGCAGCAGCATGGGCACGGTAAACCGATCCATTTCGCCGATGATACGAACGTGGGCCGGATCGGTGATATCGTTGATCAAAAAGTTTTCAGTCATGGCTGTGCGCAGGCTGATCTCGCTGGCCGGGAACTCCTCGGCCTGCCAATGCCAGGTATCGCCCACATGGCGCACGATTTCGGCCTCCTCCAGGTATTCCCGCATTTCGTCGGCGCCCGGCGCGCCGCCCAGCGTTTCGCCATCCTTGAAGGGCAGCTCATAGGCGGCGCACTTGAAATGGCTGAGAAGCACGTACAGGTTGTCGGGGTTCAGCAGGGCGTTTTCGGGAGACTGGCGGAAAAAGTATTCGGGATGGGTGACGATAAACTGATCGATGGCCGCGCTGGAGGCCACCATGACGGTGAGGCTCGTTCCCTGCCGCCTACCGGCCCGCCCGGCCTGCTGCCAGGTGCTGGCGATGGTGCCCGGATAGCCGCAGAGCACGCAGGCTGTGAGCGAGCCGATATCGATGCCCAGCTCCAGCGCGTTGGTGGAGACTACGGTATCGATGCGCCCGGCGCGAAGACCCTGCTCGATCTCCCGACGTTCGGAGGGCAGATAGCCGCCCCGGTAGCCGCGTACGCGGCCGCTGTTGCCCACCGGATCGCGCACCAGATCCTTGAGCCGCTTGGTCAGCACCTCCACCTGTACCCGGCTGCGGGCGAACACGATGGAGGAAATATTGTTGAGCAGCAGCGTTTGGGCTACGCGCATGGTTTCATTCAGCACGCTCTTGCGGATGCCCAGCTGCTGATTGACCACCGGCGGATTATAGAAAACCACGTGCCTTTCGCCCATGGGCGCTCCGTTGTCGTCGATCACGGTCACCGGCCTGCCGATCAGCGTTTCGGCCAGCTCCTTGGGATTGGCGATGGTGGCGCTGCACAGAATGAACTGCGGATGGCTACCGTAAAATTCGCACAGCCGCAGCAGCCGCCTGAGCACGTTGGCCAGGTTGCTGCCAAATACGCCGCGATAGGTATGGATTTCGTCGATGACGATGTACTGCAGGTTTTCAAACAGCTTGACCCATTTGGTGTGATGGGGCAGGATGCCGCTGTGCAGCATATCGGGATTGGTCACCACCACATGGCCCGCCTGCCGGATCGCTCGGCGGGCGGCGGCAGGCGTGTCGCCGTCGTAGGTGAAGGTTTTGATATCCACGCCCAAAAGCTGGATCAGCTCGTAGAGCTCGCTGACCTGATCGGCGGAGAGCGCTTTTGTGGGGAACAGGTACAGCGCCCGGGCGTTGGGGTTTTTGAGCACGGCCGAAAGCACGGGCAGGTTATAACACATGGTTTTACCGCTGGCCGTGGGCGTCACCACCACGATATCCTGCCCCCGGGCGGCGGCCTCTATGGCCTGGGCCTGGTGGGTATACAGCCTGCGCACGCCGCGCTTTTCCAGCATGGGAGGAAGGCTGCCGTCCACGCATTCCGGCCAGTCGGCATACCGGGCGGGCCGGGCCGGGTCGGTGTGCCAATGGGTGACGCATTCCATAAATTCGGGGGTTCTTTTCAAAACGCCCAGCAATTGATCAATGTTCATGGATCATTCCTTTCCGATCAGTTCCATAAACGCTTTTTCATCCAGTACAGGGATATCCAGCTGCCGTGCTTTGTCCAGCTTGCTTCCCGCTTTTTCTCCGGCCAGCACATAGCTGGTCTTTTTACTGACGCTGCCGCTGGCCGTGCCGCCCATTTTGCGGATCAGGTCTTCGGCTTCGTTGCGGGAAAGGCTGGGCAGCGTGCCGGTGACCACCACCGTTTTGCCCGCCAGGGGCTGAGGCGCGCCTTCCTCGGGCTGCGCGGCCTCGGCAGGCGTCACGCCCGCCGCCAGCAAACGGTCGATCATGCGCGTATTTTCCGGAAAACTGAAAAACTCCACCACGCTTTGGGCCACGATATCGCCCACGTCGGGAATGGCGGTGAGCGCTTCCAGATCGGCGTTCATCACCTTTTGCAGGCTGCCGAAATGCCCGGCGATATCCCGGGCCGTGCCCCGGCCGATGTTGGGGATGCCAATGGCGAACAGGAAAGCGTCCAGCCCGCAGTGGCGGCTCTTTTCCAGGGCGGCAAGCAGATTATCCGCTTTTTTATCCTTGAATCCCTCCAGGGAAAGCAGTTGCTCCCGGGTCAAATGGTACAGGTCGGCGGGATCGCGGATGCCGCACACGTCGTATAGCTGGCCCGCCGTTTTTTCGGAAAAACCGGTGATATCCATGGCGTCTCTGCCGGCAAAGTGGGCCAGGCGCGCCACGGCCTGGGGACGGCAGGAAAGACGGTTGACGCAGTACAGATTGGCGCCGCGCTCAATGAGCGGCTCCCCGCAGGCAGGACACAGGGCGGGCTTTTCGATCTCCTGTCCGGCGGCGCCATCCTCCACCCGGCCCATGATTTCAGGGATCACGTCGTTACTGCGCCGGATCCATACCGTGCAGCCCAGCCGCAGGCCCTTGCGCTGGATATCGCCAAAGTTGTTCAGCGTGGCCTTTCGTACGGTGACGCCGGCAAAGTCCACCGCCGTCACATGGCCCAGGGGCGTCAGCTTGCCGGTACGGCCCAATTCCCAGGTGACGCGTTCCAGCGTGGTGGTGTTTTCCTCGGCGGCGAATTTGAAGGCCACTTCCCAGCGTGGAAATTTATCGGTAAAGCCAAAGGCTTCCCGGGTGGCTTCATCCTGGATCTTGATCACGGCGCCGTCAATGAGAAAATCCAGCGTTTCCCGGCTCTCCTCGATTTCCCGGACGCAGGAAACCACCTGCTCCGGCGTGCGGGCGGTGCGGAAATAGGGGCTGATCGGCAGTCCCTGGGCGCGGATGAAATCGATCATGCCCTGCTGATCATGATAGGGAGGATCATCGATGGTGCCGATATCGTAAAAGTACGCGCTGAGCCTGCGCTCGGCGGTGACCCGGGGATCCAGGTTGCGCAGCGCGCCCGCTGCGCCGTTGCGCGCGTTTTTCAGGGGGACGGCCGCCGTTTTGTTGTACTCCTCCAGGGCGGACAGGCGCATGATGCACTCGCCGTGCACCTCCAGCCGTCCCTGGTAGGGAATGGACAGCGGGATATCCCGGATGGTGCGGGCCTGGGGCAGGATGGCTTCGCCCACCTGTCCGTCGCCCCGGGTGGCGGCCTGCACCAGCACGCCGTTTTCATAGGTCAGGTTGATGGTCAGGCCGTCAAACTTGTATTCGATGCCAAAATACAGCGCCGGCAGGCTGCTTTCCTGGGCGTACTGCCTTTCGCAGCGCTCCAGCCAGGCCATGAGCTCGCTTTCGCTTTGCACCTTGTCCATGCTCCACAGCCGGGTCAGGTGCCTGTGCTTCTGAAATTCGGGCAGCACTTCGCCGCCCACCCGGTGGGTGGGGGAATCGGGCAGGATCACGCCGGTTTCCTTCTCCAGCGACAGCAGCTCGTCGTAGAGCTTGTCATACTGCGCGTCGGCCATGATGGGCTCGTCCAGCGTATAATAGGCCCGCGCCGCCCTGTTCAAAAGCGCGTTCAGCTCCCGCATGCGGTCAAGCTTCTGCTCCATTCTTTATTCCTCCACCTTTACGATCGGCGCAATGCTCAGCGCAAACACTTTTTCGCCGAAGACCGGGAAAACGATGGCGATCCGGGCGTTTTCGCCGCTCCCGGTCACCTCGCGCACCGTGCCTTTGCCAAACTTGCGGTGCATTACCTTGTCCCCGGCCTTGAACAGCTGGATATTGATATTCCGCGCCTGGGAGGCCACAAAGCCGCGCTGTACGCCGGGAATATTCAGCGGGCTTCGCGCGTCCGGCCTGCCTGCGCCGCGCTGAGGCACGGTATCGCCATAGCTGTATTTGGGCCGGGGCTGGGGCCGCATCCCGCTTCCGCCGTAGCTGCCCCATTGCGCCGGAGCGGACGCGCCTGTTTGCGCCGCGCCGCCCCATTCCTCCTGTACCAGCCGTTTGGGGATCTCCCGGATGAAGCAGGAAGGCGCGTTGAACTGCATCTGATTAAACAGCATACGCCGCCGGGCAAAGCTCATGAACAGCAGCTTGCGAGCGCGGGTCACGCCCACATAGCAGAGCCGCCGTTCCTCCTCCAGCCGATTTTCCTCCTGCATGCTCCGGGCGCTGGGGAAGATGCCCTCCTCCATGCCGCTCATGAACACCGCGTCGTATTCCAGTCCCTTGGCCGAATGCAGCGTCATCATGGTCACATAGTTGGGCGCGTTTTCCTGATTGTCCAGCTCGGTGACCAGCGCCACGTTTTCCAGAAATGCGAAAAGCGTTTTATCTTCGCTCTTCTGCTCAAACTCGGTCACAGCGCCCATGAATTCACGGATATTCTCTATTCTTGTCTGGTTTTCCTCGTTATTATCCAGATCCTTTTCATACTGGGAAATGAGCCCGGCATCGTCGATCACCTTTTGCACGAATTGGCTGAGCGGCAGCATTTCTTTCATGATGAAAAGCTGTGCCATCATGGCGGCGAAACTCTCCACGCTTTTGCGGGCCCGTCCGCCCAGCGTATCGGGCGGCGCGGCCACGGCGGCGTACAGGCTCATCGTGTTCTGCCGGGCAAATTGCTGCAGCTGCTCCACCGTGCTGTCACCGATGGCGCGCTTGGGTACGTTGATGATCCGGCCCAGCGATACGTCGTCTGCCGGGTTTTCAATGACGCGCAGATAAGCCAGGATATCCCGAATCTCCCGCCGGTCATAGAACCGAGTGCCGCCGTATACCCGATAGGGGATGCCAGCGCGCATGAGCGTTTCTTCCAGTACGCGGCTCAGGGCGTGCATGCGGTACAGAATGGCCATATTGCCGTATCCCTTGCCTTCCCTGTGCAATTGGACGATCCGGCCGGCGATCCAGGCGGCTTCTTCCCGCTCGTCTCCCGCTGAATACAGGCTGATTTTTTCGCCCGCGCCATCCTCTGTCCACAGCTCTTTTTCCTTGCGGCCCGCGTTATGGGCGATGATTTGGTTGGCGGCGTCCAGGATGTTGGCCGTGCTGCGGTAGTTCTGTTCCAGCTTGATCACAAACGCGTCGGGATAATCCTTTTCAAAGTCAAGGATATTGCGGATATCGGCTCCGCGCCAGCCGTAGATGCTCTGGTCGTCGTCGCCCACCACGCACAGGTTGCGGCTTTCCCGGGTGATCAGGCGCACAAGCTGGTACTGCGCGTAGTTGGTATCCTGGTATTCGTCCACGTGCACGTAGCGGAAGCGCTGCTGGTAATACTCCAGCACCGGCGGATGATCCAGAAACAGCTGAATGGTTTTCATCAGCAGATCGTCAAAATCCAGGGCGTTGGCCGCCCGCAGCCGCTTTTCATAGACCGTCATCAGGTCGTGGATCTTCTGGTTGCGATAGTCGCCGCCCGCGCTTTTGAGCCATTCGTCCGGGGACATCAAACGATTTTTGGCGTCCGATATGGCCGCCGCGACAGAGCGGGGCGGCAGCGCTTTTTCATCGATATCCAATTCCTTCAGCAGGCCCTTGATCACGCGCTGCTGGTCATCCTCGTCATAGATGGTAAAATTGCGCTCATATCCGATTTTTTCTATATCCCGGCGCAGGATACGGCAGCAGATGCTGTGAAAGGTGCCGATCCAGGCGTCCCCGGCGTCGGCGCCGGCCAGGCGCTCGATGCGCTCCCGCATTTCCCGGGCGGCCTTGTTGGTGAAGGTCAGCGCCAGGATGCGCCAGGCAGGCACGCCCTGGCTCAGCAGATTGGCCACCCGGTAGGTCAGCGTACGGGTTTTGCCGCTGCCCGCCCCGGCCAGGATCAGCACGGGGCCCTCCAGCCGTTCGGCCGCCTGCCGCTGCATGGGATTCAGTTCATTCAGGTTCATAGCTTTTCCTTTGCTCTGTAGTATACCTTTTCAGTATACCATATCCTAAGAAAAAAAGGAACAAAAAATCCCCCGCGAAAACGGGGGAGAGCGTTGGACTGCGCAGGGCGACGGTTCAGTTTTCCGGCTTGACCGAGACAGCCTTTTCCAATAGCTCCTGGGCTTCATCGCCGGTGATGGACAGCGCGCCCGCCAATTCGCCGCAGAGCTGCTGTTTGGCGCGCTTGAGCAGCATTTCCTCAGCGCCGCTCATGCGGCCTGGTGTGGCGCGGTGGTGCCAGCGGATGCTTTTGATCACCTGGGCCAAAGATTTCGCCGTATGAGGGCGCAGCATTTCCTGGTAATGGGACAGCACCGATTTCCGGTCGCGGCGCTCGGGCAGACTGATCGGAAGGCCGGGCAGCTGCTCCAGAAAATCGCGTGCCTCCTGGGCGGACATGGGCGCGCGCAGAGGCATGCGCGTATCGACAGGCACATAGATGCGGCTGCCGTCGTCGGAGGTGCGAAGGAAGTAGTATTCGGTTTTCTGATCGGCGTTGAAATCCGGTACGCCCACCCGTTCCACCAGGCAAAGACCGTTATCTCCATAGACCACATAGTCGCCGGGCTGATACATCAAAACACCTCCTTTTGATGTGTTTAATTATACCATTTTTTTAATCTTTTTGGAAGAAGCGCCGGAAATTTCGTCCTTTGGCGCATGAAACCGCCGTTCTTTTTTGTGCAAAAATGTGAAGTCCGGTATGGGCGGCGACCTGATCCTGTGGTAGAATATAAGCAAATCAGGCAGGAGGAAGCACTGTGGAAACGATGGATGTTCGTTTGCTCACGCTGCCGCAGGTGCGCGACGTGTACCGACAGCATATTATCAGGGATTTTCCCGCCGATGAATGCAAGCCGCTGTTTGCCATCGAGCGCGCTATGGAACGGGGCGAATATCTTTGCTTTGGCGCTTTCCGGGAGGATACGCTGCTTGCCTACGCCTTTTTTGTGGCGTTGGACGGCGATTATCTCTTTGATTATCTGGCGGTCTGTCAGGGGCTGCGCGGACAGGGCATCGGCAGCCGATTCCTGCAGACGCTCATGCGCGGCCCGCTGCGGGAAGCCGCCTGCGTGCTGCTGGAAATAGACGATCCGGATCATGCCGAAGATGCGGAGGAACGCGCTCTTCGGCTGCGCCGGGAGCGCTTTTACCTGCGCAACGGCCTTACGCATACCGGCGTAACGGCCTACGTTTTTCACGTGCATTATAAGATCTTGGAGCTCCCGATCTGCCCGCCTCATGCCCGACAGGAGGTAGGCGATATCTATCGGCGTCTCTATCATGCCATCATGCCCGAATGGACGTATCGAAAAATGGTGGAGGTCGACGCGGAGGACTGATATCGCAAAATATAAATTTGCATGGGGGCCGGTAGGCCCCGGACACAGCGCCCCTTAACGTTCCCCCTTGCAAAATAAACGTTTCCATATATATCTTCAGTCCGGGAATAAAAAGGAAACCCGTCGGAAGAAAAGCTTCCGCCGGGTTTCTCTTTTTGCGCGCACTGTTATTTCAGATATTTTTCGATCTTTTTTCCCACGTAAGCTTCGGAGCGCGGTCCGCGCAGCGTTTTTTCAGCCATTCGCTGGGCATCTTCCAGGGTTACGGCTTCGATGCGGCGGATGGTCTCCTCGGTGGGGATATGGCGGTTGAGCAGCGCCAGATTGCTGCCCATGCCGTTCATGCGGTTATAAGCGCTTTCCTGGCCCAGGATGAAGCCGCCCTTGAGCTGAGCCTTGGCCATTTTGAATTCGTCCTCGCCGATGCCCTCCCGCAGCAGCTTTTGAATTTCCTCGTCGATCTGTCCCACCACCGTACGGACATTTTTGGGGGATACGGCGGCATATACTGTAAAATCTCCGCAGTGCGGATAGGAGGAGGGTGCGCTGTACACGCTGTAGGCCATGGCGCTCTCCTCGCGGATGCGCTGGAACAGCCGGCTGCTCATGCCGCCGCCCAATACGCTGTTGAACACCGCCATGGCGTATACGTCGGCGCTGCCCAGCTCGTTGCCGTTGTAGCCCAGGCAGATGTGCGCTTGTTCGGTATCTTTATCGGCGGTGAGCATGGCGGGCTGCCGGTTGGTGACGTTTACGGGATACAGTTCGCCCGCACGGCCCTGCCAGCTGCCAAAGTACTGCTCCAGGAGCTCCTTCAGTTTTTCGGTTTCAAAGTTTCCCGCCACTGAAACGCAGGCGTTCAAAGGGCTGTAATGCCGGGCGCGATAGTTCAGGATATCCTGGCGGGAGCAGCTCTCTATGATCTCCCGGGGACCCAGGATGGTGCGGCCCAGGGGCTGATCGCCGAACATGGCGGCGGCGATCAGATCGTACGCCACATCTTCCGGGCTGTCGTCGGTCATGCTGATCTCCTCCAGCACCACTGAGCGCTCCTTGTTCATTTCCTTTTCGTCATAGGCTGGATGGATCACGATATCGGAGAGGATATCAGCGGCCAGCGGCAGATCTTCATCGATGACCTTGGCATAATAGGTGGTGGCCAGTTTGCTGGTGGCGGCGTTCAGATAGCCGCCTGCCGCGTCCATCTCCTGGGCGATCTGCAGCGCGCTGCGGCGCTCGGTGCCCTTGAAGGCCAGATGCTCGATGAAGTGGGAGAGCCCGTTTTCCTCCGGTTTTTCCAGAATGGAGCCTGCGCGCACCCATACGCCGATGGATACTGACCGCAGGTAGGGCAAGGGTTCGGCAATGACGCGCAGGCCGTTGGAAAGGGTAAACTGTTCTACCATGCAATTACCTCTGAAAGGGGATTACGCGCTTTCTTTATACATGAAGAAAGGCTGCAAACAAAACGCGTTTTTCGCCGAAAAAGCAACAAACGCGGCGAGTAAAATCTTCTGATCAGGAGAGCGGGAACCAAAGGAATCCACGGCGCTTCCCCTACAAAATCAGGAGCCAGGCACGCCCGGCTCCCGTCTTTTGCAAGGAGAATGCGTCAGTCGTTGGATTCCCGGCGGGGAGGACGGCGGCGCTCGCCGTTCCGATCGCCCCGGGGCGCGGCTGAACGGGTATATACGATATCATTGCGGATCAGGTTCACGCGGCCCTGGCTGTCGATCTCGGAAACCTTGACCTCCACCTCGTCGCCGATCTTGAGCACATCTTCCACCTTTTCCACCCGCTCGTTGGCCAGCTTGCTGATGTGCAGCAGGCCGTCCTTGCCGGGCAGCAGCTCCACGAAGGCGCCCATGGTGCTGAGGATGCGGACGACTTTGCCCTGGTAGACCTCGCCCACTTCGATATCCTTTACGATACCCTCGATGATGCGGCGGGCCTTGTTGGCGGCTTCCTCATCGGGCGTGGCGATGGATACGCGGCCATCGTCTTCGATATCGATCTTGACGCCGGTTTCGGCAATGATCTTGTTGATCATCTTGCCGCCGGAGCCGATGACCTCGCGGATCTTATCGGGATTGATGTTGAAGCAGATGATCTTGGGGGCATAAGGGCTCATATGATCGCGGGGCGCGGGCAGGCAATCCAGCATGATCTTCAGGATATGCATGCGGCCTTCCTCGGCCTGGGTCAGCGCCTGCTTTAAGATCTCGCGGCTGATGCCCTTGATCTTGATATCCATCTGGATGGCGGTGATGCCGTTCTGGGTGCCGGCCACTTTGAAGTCCATATCGCCCAGGAAGTCTTCCAGACCCTGGATATCGCTGAGCACGACCACCTTGTCGCTCTTATCGTCCTTGATCAGGCCCATGGCCACGCCGGCAACGGGCGCCTTGATGGGCACGCCCGCGTCCATCAGGGACAGCGTGCTGCCGCACACAGAGGCCATCGAAGAGGAGCCGTTGGAGCTCAGAATCTCGCTGACCAGGCGCAGGGCATAGGGGAATTCAGCTTCATCCGGGATCACGGGCAGCAGGGCGCGTTCAGCCAGCGCGCCATGGCCGATCTCGCGGCGGCCGGGAGCCTTCATGCGGCCGGCTTCGCCGGTGGCATAGGGAGGCATATTATAGTGATGGATGTAGCGCTTGCTTTCCTCGTTGGAAAGGCCGTCCAGCACCTGCACCTCGCGCAGGCTGCCCAGGGTGGTGACGGTCAGGGCCTGGGTCTGGCCGCGGGTGAATACGGCGCTGCCATGGGTGCGGGCCAGCACGCCGGTCTCGCACCAGATGGGACGGATCTCTTTGATCTGACGGCCGTCGGCGCGGATGCCCTTGTCCAGGATGCGGCGGCGCATGACTTCTTTGTTGAGATAATACAGGGCGTCGGCCACCTCGGCTTCACGGCCGGGGAAGATATCGGCAAAGTGCGCCAGCACTTCTTCCTTTACCTGATCCTCGCGCTCGCCGCGCTCGGCCCGGTCAAAGGTATCAAAGCTCCATACAGCCTTATCGTAGGCATATTCGCGCACGGCGGCGGTCACGTCATCGCCGGTGATGTTCAGCGGGAAATCGCGCTTTTCATTGCCGATCTCGGCAATGATGGTCTCCTGGAAGGCGACCAGCTCCTTGATGGCCTCGTGAGCAAACAGGATGGCGTCCAGCATCACATCCTCGGAAACCTCGTTGGCGCCGGCTTCCACCATCATGATGGCGTCCTTGGTGCCGGC